>JAFGVP010000156.1 GCA_016937945.1 Pontiellaceae bacterium
AAGATCGGCGACACGGTTATTGCCGGCGACATCCTCGGAACGATTCCGGAAGGCATGTTTGAGCATCGCGTCATGACTCCGTTCAACCTGCGCGGCAAATGGACCGTCGACAGCGTCAAGGAAGCCGGCGAATATACGGTAACGGAAGTTATCGCCATCCTGAAGGACGACAAGGGCAACACCCGCGAATGCCAGATCATGCAGCTATGGCCGGTCAAGATGCCGATCAAGTGCTACGCCGAGCGCCTTCGCCCGACAGAATCCATGGCCTCCAAGCTGCGCACCATCGACACCTTCTTCCCGGTGGCCAAGGGTGGAACATTCTGCGTTCCCGGCCCCTTTGGTGCCGGAAAAACAGTCCTTCAGCAGATCATGTCGCGCCATGCCGAGGTAGATATTGTGATTGTCGCGGCCTGCGGCGAACGCGCCGGCGAGGTGGTGGAAACCCTGCGTGAATTCCCGGAACTGACCGATCCCCGTACCGGTAAGAGCCTGATGGAACGCACGCTGATCATCTGTAACACCTCATCCATGCCGGTAGCTGCCCGCGAAGCGTCCGTTTACACGGGCGTAACCCTCGCCGAGTATTATCGTCAGATGGGACTCGATGTTCTCCTGTTGGCTGACTCCACTTCCCGCTGGGCGCAGGCGCTTCGCGAAATGTCCGGTCGTCTGGAAGAAATTCCCGGCGAAGAAGCCTTCCCGGCCTACCTTGAATCCGTGATTGCCTCGTTCTATGAACGCGGCGGAGCGGTTCGCCTGAATAACGGCGAAAAGGGTTCGGTTACGATCGGAGGAACAGTTTCTCCGGCCGGGGGTAACTTTGAAGAGCCGGTAACGCAGGCCACACTGAAGGTGGTTGGCGCATTCCACGGACTTTCAAGGGCCCGCTCCGATGCCCGACGCTATCCGGCCATCGACCCGCTGGATTCCTGGAGCAAGTATCCGAGTGTCGTAGACGAAAAGAAAGTAGCCATGGCCCGTAAGATTCTGCGTGAAGGCGCGGAAGTCGGACAGATGATGAAGGTGGTCGGTGAAGAAGGTACGTCCATCGACGACTTTATTCTCTACCTGAAATCCGAATATATCGATGCAACCTATCTGCAGCAGAATGCGTTCGACGAAACCGACGCGGCCAACTCGGTCGAGCGTCAGGAATACGTTTTCGAACGGTTGCTGAAACTGATGGATACCAAGATGAAGTTTGCGGACAAGAATCAGGCCCGCTCCTTCTTCCAGCAGCTCACCCAGACCTGCCGCGACTGGAACGGCAGCGAATTTAAATCGGATGAATTTAATAAAATTGAAGCGCAGATGACTAAGGCGCTCGCGGAGGTTTCTGACTATGCAGAATAAAGTCTATCACCGGATTGAACAGATCACCGGTAACGTCATCGTAGTAAAAGCCGTCGATGTAATCGCCGGCGAACTAGCACAGGTTGATTCTGCGCAGGGAACTTCGCTGGCTCAGGTGATCCGCCTTGAGAACGAAAATGTCTTCCTTCAGGTTTTTGCTGGCGGTCGCGGTATCGGCACCAATGCCAAGGTTCGCTTCCTTGGACGCACCATGCAGGTGCCGTTCTCTGAAAACCTTCTCGGACGCGTCTTTACCGGTTCCGGAGAACCGCGTGACAAAGGTCCTGCCATTCAGGAAAACATGATTGAAATCGGCGGCCCGTCAGTGAACCCGGCCAAGCGTATTATTCCGCGCAACATGGTCCGTACCGGGATTCCGATGATCGACGTTTTCAATACGCTGGTCGAATCACAGAAGCTCCCGATTTTCTCGGTGGCCGGCGAACCTTACAACGAACTGCTGGCGCAGATCGCCCTGCAGGCAGAAGTTGACGTCATCATTCTCGGCGGCATGGGTCTTAAACACGACGACTACCTCTTCTTCCGCGATAAGCTGGATGAAAGCGGCGCACTCTCGCGTACTGTAATGTTTGTTCACACCGCATCCGACCCGACCGTGGAATGCCTGCTTGTTCCCGACGTTTCACTGGCCGTAGCCGAAAAATATGCATTGGAAGACAAGCGCGTACTGGTACTGCTTACAGACATGACCAACTTTGCCGACTCCATGAAGGAAGTGGCGATTACCATGGAGCAGATTCCATCGAACCGTGGTTATCCCGGCGACCTCTACTCGCAGCTGGCCGCCCGTTATGAAAAAGCAGTGGACTTTGAGGGAAGCGGATCGATTACGATTCTGGCGGTAACGACCATGCCGGGCGACGACGTTACGCATCCGGTGCCGGACAACACGGGCTACATTACCGAAGGTCAGTTCTATCTCAAAAACGGCCGCATCGAGCCGTTCGGGTCACTCAGCCGCCTGAAACAGCAGGTGAACGACCGGACCCGTGAAGACCATCGTACGATCATGGACACCATGATTCAGCTCTATGCATCCTATAAGGAAACACTGGAAAAGCAGTCCATGGGTTTCCGTATGTCGGATTGGGATGGAAAGCTGCTGAAATACGGCGGACTGTTTGAACGGCACATGATGGATATTTCCGTAAATACGCCGCTTGAAGAGGCGCTGGACAACGGATGGAAGATTCTGGCCGATTGCTTTGAGCCGGCCGAAACCGGGATTAAATCGACCCTGACCGAAAAATTCTGGCCGAAATCCTGAGTTTGACGGAGTCCCACAATGGCTAAAATCAAACTGACAAAAAATGAGTTAAAGGCGCAGCGCGATGCGTTGAAGCGGTTCAGCCGCTACCTGCCCACGCTCCAACTCAAGAAACAGCAGCTCCAGATGGAGATGCGCCGTCTTGATCAGGAAATTCTGGACAAGCGCGATGAAGAGCAGGAAGCCCGGGCGAAGCTGAGCTCCTGGATCCAGCTCTATTCCGAGCCGATCGACCTCGCCCCCTATGCCGAACTTGAAACCCTGAAGACTTCGCACGGCAACATTGCCGGCGTGAATATCCCGGTTCTTGAGAGCCTCGTCTTCAAACAGGTTGCTGTCAACCTTTTCGAAACCGATGCATGGGTGGATGAGGGAATCGCGACCCTGAAGCAGCTGACCCGACTCAGGGTGGAACGCCAGATTCTGGAAGAACAGCACCGTCTGCTTGGCGAGGAATTGCGGACCACGACTCAGCGCGTGAATCTTTTTGAAAAGGTGAAGATTCCGGAAGCGAAGGAAAACATTCGCGTCATTCGCATCTTTATGGGCGACCAGCAGACCGCGGCCGTTGCCCGTTCCAAAATTGCCAAAGGAAAAAGCGCATGATCGTTAAGATGAAAAAACTGACGCTCCTGTGCACCGCAAAACAGCAGGACGACACCCTGAAAAAAATGCGCGAGCTTGAGGTTGTTCATGTTGAACATGTGCAGACGCCGGAAGGCTACGAGCTCGAGCAGGCCCGCAACCACCTGAACTATGTCCAGCGAGCAAAGGAAGTTCTTCAGGCGCGCCCTGATGCCGATGCAACCGGAAAGGACCCGCATCAGCTGGTTGATACGGTATGGAAGCTGATCCACAAGGAAAAGGAACTGAAGGAAACCCTTCAGGCCCTTGAGCACGAAAAGGAACGAATTACGCCGTTTGGCGACTTTGATCCTCGTGAGATCGTTAAGCTCAATGAACAGGGACTCTTCTGCAAACTTTACGAACTTCCCGTGCGGGAAACACCTGAAGCGCCGGAAGGCGTTGCGGTTGCGGAGATCAGCCGATCAAAGAACCTGATCTATGTACTCGCCGTTAGTCGTGAAGAATTTACTATTCCGGCGCATGAGGTCAAACTTCCGGATCGTTCGCTGTCGAAGATTGAGCATCATATCGAGAAAACCCGCACGGCGATTGAGGAGACCGAAGCTGAATTCCAGAAATATGCCGGAGACAAGCATCTGGCAGAACAGATCGTGGATGAAGCGGCTGATGGTGTAACCTTCCTGGAAGTGCTCAACGGCATGGGTTCGGAAAGCGCGGTAACCTATCTGAACGGCTACTATCCGATTGATCGCGAAAACGACATCATGGAAGCCGCGGAAGAAAATGGATGGGGCTATAAGCTTGAAGAGATCGCCGATGACGACGTACCGCCGACCTTGTTGCGAAATCCCAAATGGGTCTCCCCCATCAAGGCAGTTCTGGATATGATCGGCGTCGTTCCGAGTTACAAGGAATTGGATGTCAGCGCCCTCTTTCTGATCTTCCTGAGTATTTTCTTTGCCTTCCTCATCGGCGATGCCGGTTATGGTCTGCTGTTCATTGGCTTAACCGTGTTCGGAAAAATTAAAGCGAAGGGTAAGGCAACAGCCCAGCCCGGCCTGAACCTGATGATGATCATGAGCGTCTGCTGTGTGATTTTCGGGGTTCTGACCGGAAACTTCTTCGGGATTCCGACCGAAAACCTTCCGGCTCCGCTTCAGGCACTGACCAGCGACTTCATGACAGGATATGTTGCAGAGTCCGGCCTGCGCGATGCCAATACGGCTGCGAACAATGTGATGTTTATCTGCTTCGTGATCGGAGCTGTTCATATCACGATTGCTCATGTCTGGAATTTTGTTCGCAAGATTAACAGCACGGCCTGCCTGGCTGATCTGGGATGGATTCTATCCACGTGGTCACTGTTCTTCCTTGTACTGGACATGGTAATTGGAAAAGACAATGTGGTGATTCCCATGATGCCGTCCAACATTCTTTACAGCGTGTTGGGAACCGGTGCAGTTCTGATTACAATCAGCCTGGTAACCCAGAAGGCATATTTCGGGCTCGTAACACTTGCGCTGGACCTGATTAACAACTTTGTGGATATCATCTCCTACGTTCGACTGTACGCAGTTGGTGCAGCATCACTGGCGATTGCAGTTGCCTTTAATGAGATGGCATCCGGCGTCGGTTTTAAGGGCTTGGCCTCGCTGGGAGCAGCATTTATCCTGTTCCTGGGTCACGGACTGAACATCATACTCTGCGCGATGGGCATTCTGGTTCACGGCATCCGACTGAATACGCTGGAATTTTCAGGTCATGCGGGCGTCGAATGGGGCGGATATCAGTTTAATCCCTTTAAGAAGAAAACAGAAATTTAACTAAACAGTATCGATAACAGGAGGAAATAAAATGGACGTACAGACACTACAGGCAGTCGGTGGAGTAGAGGCACTTGCCAAGATGGGCGCGGCAATGGCGCTCGGTTTCGGCGCAATCGGTTCAGCCCTCGGCACAGGTACTGCCGGCATGGCGGGTATTGGCGCATGGAAAAAATGTTACCTGCAGGGCAAGGCAGCTCCCTTCATTCTGCTTGTTTTCATTGGTGCTCCGCTCTCCCAGACCATTTACGGCATGCTGTTGCTGAACTTCATCCTGAAGGCGGATCCCAGTTTGGCCCAGCTTGGCGCCGGCATTATCGGCGGTATCGCCATGGGTATGTCTGCATGGTATCAGGGCAAGGCCGGTGCTGCCGGTTCAGACGCACTTGCTGAAACCGGACAGGGTTTCGGTAACTATCTGACCGTTCTGGGTATCGTTGAAACCGTGGCCCTGTTTGTGATGATCTTCATCCAGAAGGCCCTCTAAGACGAGAGCCTGACAGAAGCGAAAAAAAACGCCCCTCTGCTTTTGCAGGGAGGCGTTTTTTCTTTTGGAGTGCGGCAGGTTGTCTTGCGAGCACTCAGACTCGCTTCGCGTGACGCCGCTTTAAAAGCTCCGTCAAGCCGGAGCACTCCATATGGGCATTAACCCCATTTTCCCTTGCCCATGTGACCCTGCATCTCAGTCATGGAGAGCTTCATCATGAGATAGGAAGCGTTCAGGCTCTTCTTGAACACATCAACGCATCCCGGATCGAGATCATCCTTGATGCCGTCTTCACAGACACGTTCAACCTGACGGGCCAGGTCGACCAGCTGTGCATGCAGGGCATTCGTATGACGGGAACGCTCAATCAGATCTGCCTTGGCCTGCTCCAGTTCTTCAAATCTTTCAGCCGGAGCACCGCACTTCGGGCAGGAATCACATACTTCATCGCCATCATGAATGTATCCGCAAACACTGCATTTCCACTTCTTCATGTTATCTCCTTGGTTAGAACAGGATGAGTCTAAATACCAATCTGCGGGGTTCAAGTTTTACCTATCGCTATTTCACAACGCACAAGCAATATGGTTAACTGCGCGTTATGAAACTATCAGACCTGTTGAACGCACTATCGGACATTGCACCGCTTCATTTGGCCGAAGACTGGGATAACACCGGACTGTTGCTCGACCCGCTCCGGCGTCGGGACATCAAACGCATCCTGATGACGATTGACCTGACCGAGGCCGTCGCCGACGAAGCAATCCAAAAAAAAGTCGACCTTATCCTGTCGTACCACCCCATCCTTTTCAGACCGGTAAACCGACTGGATGCGTCAAATGCGTATGACCGTACTGTCATGAAACTCGTCCAGAAAAACATCGCAGTCTATTCCCCCCACACAGCGCTGGATGTGGTGATCGGCGGCGTGAACGATTGGCTGGCCGATGGTCTCGGCGAAGGGGAAATATCGATAATCCGGCCCATTTCAGATTCCGATGCCGGACAGGGCCGAATGGTTGAACTGAAAAAAGCGATCAAAGCGAAGACGCTGGCACAACGGATCAAAAAATTTCTCGGGCTGAAAAACCTGCGCATCGCGGCCCCTGCGGATGAACCGCCGATTCAAACAGTTGCTCTTTGCGCCGGCGCCGGAACCGATGTATTCAAGGGCATTCAGGCGGACTGCTTCCTGACCGGTGAAATGAGTCATCACAACATATTGGCCGCCACGCAAAACGGTACTTATGTGATCCTCTGCGAGCACACCAACACCGAACGGGGCTATCTCCCCGTTTTTGCCAAAATTCTAGGGAAAGCAATAGGTAACGGGGTTGACATCTCCATCTCGGAATTAGATTCTGACCCGATCAAATTCAACTGACAGAGGATTGCACACATGGCTGAAAAGAAAAAATCCGCCTACGCCGAAGCCGGCGTGGATATTGATGTAATGATGAATTCGCTGAAGCGAATCGGCAAAAAGGTCAAGGCCACCAATACCGCAGGCGTTGTGAGCGAACTGGGCTCCTTCGGCGGGCTGTTTAAATCGCCGGGCAAGGAAAACCTGCTGGTCAGCAGCGTGGATGGCGTCGGAACCAAGCTTAAGGTCGCCAACATGGCCAACAAGCACAACACCGTGGGACAGGATCTTGTCAATCATTGCGTGAATGACATTCTGGTTCAGGGTGCCTATCCCCTCTTCTTCCTCGACTATCTGGGCGCTGCCGCACTGGATCCCAAGGTGTTTGAAGCCGTAGTCGGCGGATTCTGCAAAGCCTGCAAGGAAAACGGTGCCGCATTGCTCGGAGGCGAAACCGCTGAAATGCCCGGACTATATCCGAACGGCGAGTACGACCTCGTCGGAACCATCGTAGGAACGGTTGAGCGCAAGAAGCTCATTACGGGCAAAAAAATCAAGAAAGGCGACGTTTTGATCGGCCTGCCTTCAACGGGCCTCCAGACCAACGGATATTCCCTCGCCCGCAAGGTGATTTTTGAGAAAGCCGGAAAGACGCTTTCCGACCTTGTCCCCGGAACAAAAACCACGTTTGAAAAGGCACTGCTGGCCATTCACAAGAGCTACCTGAATCCGGTCATGGCGGTCATGAAGAAAGTGGATATCCATGGCATGGCGCACATCACCGGCGGCGGACTGTACGACAATGTTCCGCGCGTACTGCCGGAAAACGTTGATGCCGTATTTGACCGTGCTACGTGGAAAGTTCCGCCGATCTTCCAGTTTATTGAAGAAGCCGGACAGGTGGATCATGAAGAAATGTACCGCGTCTTTAACATGGGGATCGGTTATGTCCTGATGATCGGCAAAAAGGATGTGGAAGCCACCCTGAAAATCCTTAAGGACAACAAGCAGCCTGCCATCATCATCGGCGAAGTGACCGCCGGATCCGGAAAATCGGTTCTGATTAACTGACGACTTACGATATACGAAATGAAAAAGGCGTCCTTTCGGGCGCCTTTTTTCATTCCCTGATTTTGTCTGCGAACACAGAAATCAGAGGATCCACAACAAAAAAAGCGCCCCGCACTGCAGGACGCTTTTATCATTCAATCCGCGGATTGAATTAGCCGTTCAGGCGCGCTTCGAGAGCGTCAACCTGTTCGGAGATCTTAGCCGGAAGCTTGTCGCCAAACTTGGCGAGATAAGCCTTCATGTCAGCCAGAGTCTTCTTGTAGCCGTCGATGTCGACCTTCATCAGCTCTGCCCAATCTTCAGCAGCGATGTCCAGGCCTTCGAGGGTCAGGTCGCCGTCGATCGGCATCAGACCGATAGCGGTTTCACGTGCTTCGACCTTACCTTCAACACGGTCACACATCCACTTCAGAACACGGCTGTTGTCGCCGAAACCAGGCCACAGCCACTTTCCGTCGTCGGTCTTGCGGAACCAGTTGACGTAGAAGCAACGCGGAGCCTTGTCGCCGAGCTTTTCGCCCATATCGAACCAATGCTGCATATAGTCGCCGCCATGGTAACCCATGAACGGAGTCATTGCATACGGGTCGAAGCGCAGGGAAACGTTACCGAGGTCGAGAGCAGCAGCAGTCGGCTCGGAGGACGCGGTAGCACCCATGAACACACCGTGGTCGAAGCTGAATGCTTCGTGTACCAGCGGAACCGTGGAGGTACGCTTGCCACCGAATACGAAGATATCGATCGGAACACCGGCCGGATCTTCCCAATCAGGGCAGATAACGGGGCAATGGTCAGCACGGGCCGTGAAGCGGCTGTTCGGGTGTGCACCCTTTTCACCGGAAGCCTGAGCCCATTCGTTGTTCTTCCAGTCAATACCGCCGCCGTTCGGGCAGTCATAACCCATGTCTTCCCACCAGACATCCTTGTCAGCAGTCACAACCACGTTGGTGAAGATCGCGTCGCTTGCGCAGCTGGCGAGAGCCATCGGGTTGGAGTTTTCAGATGTTCCCGGAGCAACACCGAAGAAACCGGCTTCCGGATTGATGGCGTACAGACGACCGTCAGCACCCGGCTTCATCCAGGCAATGTCGTCGCCGATGGTTTCAACCTTCCAGCCCGGAACGGTGGACTGAAGCATGGCCAGGTTGGTCTTACCGCAGGCCGACGGGAATGCGGCTGCGATGTGGTACTGCTTACCTTCCGGACTGGTAAAGCGCAGGATGAGCATGTGTTCAGCCATCCAGCCTTCGCGGCCGGCCATGGCGGAAGCAATACGCAGTGCCAGACACTTCTTACCGAGCAGGGCGTTTCCGCCGTAACCGGAACCGTAGGACCAGATCAGGTTTTCTTCCGGGAAGTGCGCGATGTACTTGTCTTCCAGCGGAGCGCAGGGCCAACGGCTGTCAGTCTGACCTTCTTCCAGCGGAGCACCAACGGAGTGCAGGCAGGGGATGAAATCGTCGGTCTTTTCGATCAGGCCCAGAACGTCGGTGGATACGCGGGCCATGATGTGCATGTTAACCACAACGTACGGAGAGTCGGTGATTTCGATCGCGTTCTTCGCGATATCGGAACCGATCGGACCCATGGAGAACGGGATAACGTACATGGTACGACCCTTCATGCATCCGGCATAAAGCTTCTTCATGGTTTCTTTGAGCTCGTTCGGGTCGATCCAGTTGTTGGTCGGGCCGGCATCCTCTTCCTTGACAGAAGCAATGTAGGTGCGGCTTTCAACACGGGCGACGTCGGACGGATCGGAATTGAACGCATAGCTGTTCGGACGTTTTGCTTCGTCCAGTTTGATAGCCATTCCGGTTTCAACCATTTCGGCCATCAGGCGATCATACTCTTCCGTGGAACCATCACACCAAACCACTTGGTCAGGGGTGCACATGGTTTCGATTTCAGCTACCCAGTCAAGCAGCTTTTTGTTCGTTGTGGGAGCATTCATTATGCTTTACCTCCATTTGTTTTTGAGACCTATTCCTTACGAAATTTCGCGAAAGGATAGGGAAACGCGCACATATGTCAAACATTGCCGACCAGAAAATAGGTTAGAAAGGCGCAAGGAAAACGCATACTTTGCGGTCTGGAATACACGCCATTAAGCATGGCTCCGGTAACAAACAGAACACTTCTGGCTTGCAAGGCGAACCCCGGTCCGCTTCTTTTTGAACACATGAGACACCAGAAAGCCATTGAATGGGAACTTAAACTGAAGTCAGTATTTGACGACATTGACGAAGAACTTGAAACAAAGTATGGCGGTCGGTTCAGGCTCCATCCGGCGCGTAGCGAGGAAGGCACAACATCCAACCCCGAAATGGACGGTCTCTTTAACGTGGGCGCCTCCTACTCCGCCGGCTTTGGATCCAGACTGGGCCCTGGGTATGTGGTTGACATCCGCATATCAACACTGGAAACCATTCCGGGACCGCTCAAGACGGAAGTCCGTGATTTTGTAGAAGAACGCCTGCGCGAAAAACTGCCAGCCGCCTTCCCGGGCAAACAACTTATGGTGGAAAGGGAATTCAACCACCTGAAGATCCACGGCGATCTCAGCCTGAACTGAATCGAAAAATGCGCCGGACTCACTAATATGCGTATTCGCTTCCGCCTATAAACTCGCGAAACAGTGATTTCGAAGGAACAACCGATTCATCCACCGCAACACGCAACGGTTCAAGAAACTGCATGATCCGCTGAGCACGCAGAAAGGCGTCCTGACGTTTAAAATCCCGACAATAAAGCTGAATGGCTTCAGGAAAATGACGAAAGATCTTCTGTTTCAACACAGGGAATTCATACGGCATGGCACTGTTCACCACGTAATCCACGTTTCCGATATAGGGAATAATATACTGCAACTCGCTTTTACGGACATAATGCCAATGCGTAATCGTCAGCATCGGGTCATGACTGCGATGCCAGCTGTCCCGAATCATGCGGCGCATCAGTCGATGATCCGCCCAGCGCAGAAAATCATCCTGATCATTCCGCAACTGCCCAAGCGTCTCGATGTAAAGCCTGAACTTTCGCTGGTCCAGCACGCTGCTCGTCATATCGGAATACAATCCATGAAGGCAGTCCATCAACAGAACTTCATCGTCTTCCAGATGCATCTCCCTGACGTTCAGCGTGCGCTTTCCACTGTGAAAGTCATAGTGCGGTGTTTTGACGGATTTACCGGCGAGCAGTTGCTCGAGATGCTCATTGATCAGTTCGATATCCAGTGCCTGCGGCGTTTCATAGTCATAATCCCCGAACTCATCCTTCGGGTGCATCTCCAGATCGAAAAAATAGTTATCGACATTGATCGATTTGAGCTTTTTCCCGTGCGCGGACAGATGCTCATTAAGCTTAATGGTCGTAGTAGTTTTCCCTGACGAAGAAGGCCCTGCTACGATAACCAGGCGGACATCGTCGCCCCTTTCCAGCATGCACTTTCCGGCGGCGCGGCACTCGTTAAGATATCGTTCCTCACAAGACTCAACCAGCGCCGGATAGTTTCCTTCTGATATGATACGATTCAGTCCTTCGATTGACTCACAGCCATGTTCAATATTCCAGCGCAGCACCTCATAAATCAGCTTGTAGGGAATATTATCCGTAGCCTCGATCGCTCCCCGACGCGCCTCCCGCACCTCGGTTCGTTTCTGCCGATAGATAATATAAGAGCGGGCGGTTTTTAGATGCCCCTTCTGCATCAACACCGCCTCCACAATATCCTGAAGATCCTCAACAGTAGGAATCTGCCCGGCATAGCTTTCGATCGTGCGCTCCTCCACCATCTGCGCCAGACGATCCGCCTCATCAAAGCCAAAGCCGCCGGTCGAGGCGGCGGCTTTGAAGATGGCATTGGTGATTCGGCTACGGTCGTAAGGAACGACCTGTCCGTCGCGCTTGATAACCGTTTTGAGCCGCTTATTCATGGCTATTCGCCGTCAAGGAAGCCTTCCAGCTTACGAATACGGGTCGGATGCCGCATTTTCCGCAGTGCCTTTGCCTCGATCTGCCGAATACGTTCACGCGTTACATTGAACTTACGACCGACCTCTTCAAGGGTTCGCGGATAACCATCCGTAAGCCCAAACCGCAGCGTTAGCACCTCCTGCTCACGATCCGTAAGCGTCTGCAATACGTCACCGATCTTTTCCTTGAGCAGACTGAACGCGGTCATTTCATCCGGCTTTTCGGCAGACTTATCTTCGATAAAGTCACCGAAGTGCGTATCGTCACTGTCGCCGATCGGACTCTGTAGCGAAATCGGCTGCTGGGCGATTTTCAGAATGGCACGCACGCGCTCAACCGGAAGATCCATTTCCTCCGCCAGTTCTTCCGGCGTCGCTTCGCGACCGAATTCCTGCAGGAGCTGTTTCTGGATGCGCATCAGTTTATTGATCGTCTCGATCATGTGCACCGGAATACGAATCGTACGGGCCTGATCGGCAATAGAGCGCGTAATCGCCTGCCGAATCCACCATGTGGCATAGGTACTGAACTTATACCCACGACGGTATTCAAACTTTTCCACCGCCTTCATAAGTCCCATGTTTCCTTCCTGAATCAGGTCAAGGAACGAAAGACCGCGGTTGGTGTATTTTTTGGCGATACTGATTACAAGACGCAGGTTGGCCTCGATCATCTCGGTCTTGGCCTTGAGCCCCTTGCGAAGCCAGATTCGCAACTCGCCGTAGTGCGCAAGGAACTCCTTCTGATTCATCTGCAGATAGGTTTCGAGCTCCTTGATCTCTTTCTTCACATTGCGCATGTCGGCAGTAGCACTCTTGGCCCGGCTCTTCTTGAGGCGATCAACTTCTTCAAGCAGGTGCTGCATGCGATGATAATGCTTGTCCACTTCCGGAACGATATCCTCGATGGCTTTCTGCTTGAAATGCAGCTCCTTAAAGTACTGGGAAAGACGATCCTGAGCGCCATCAAAAAGCTTGAGCGACTTCTTCTCGTCTTCACTGTCGTGCTTGGCTTTGGCTGAGTCGAGGTAGTATTTAAGCTTAAGCTCGCTGTTACGCTCGATCCCCTTGAGCACCTTGGGAAGTTCATTGAAATAATCTTCACGACACTCAACATGCTTGTCGGAAATAATACGATCAAAACGCTCCTTACCCTGCTCCAGCCGATCAATAACCCCAAGATAAGCATCAGTGGCGCAACCCAGACGGTTGAACATGCGGGTCGTAGCAATTTCCGCTTCTTCGATACGCATGGAAATTTCCACTTCCTGCTCACGGGTCAGCAACGGGACCTGCCCCATCTGCTTAAGATACATGCGAACCGGATCATCAAGCACGTCACTTTTAGCACTCTGCTTGTCGGCCTGCTCCTTTTCAAGGCGGGCCTGATACTCTTCAACATCGTCCTGCCGGATAATGTCGATCTCCATACTTTGCAAAAGACCTACAATCTTATCAATATCCTCCACCACCACCAGATCTTCAGGAAAAGCCTCATTAATGTCTTCGTACGTCAGGAAACCGTGATCCGACGCCAGAGCCATGAGTTCCTTGATGCGATCATTACGTTCTTCGCGATCCATCAGAGAAACTCCGCCGGCCGTTGCCTGATCCACAGCAGCAACCGCTTCGTCAACCGTAGCCTTCGGTGAAAGCTTCGGCATCTCGACGGAGCTGGACCCAGCGCTTTTGGGAGAAGCCTTCTTGACTGCCACTTTCTTTGCAGTTGCTTTTTTGGTAACAGTTTTCTTGGCAGGGCTCTTCTTTTCGACAATTCTTGATCCAGGAGCTGCCGCTTTCTTCGAAGAAACAGCCGATGCGGAACTCTTTTCAGCGGAAGCATCTTCGGCAGCTTTTCCGGAGGTTTTAGGCGCTTTTTTGGCGGTTGCCTTTTTCGCGGGTGCTTTCTTCTTGGGTGCGGCCATAAGACTCCTTAAGTTGATAAAAGTGTACAGTTCACCCATTATAACGGGCAAAGCAGAAAATTAATATCAACATCGACACCTGCGTCAACGCTTGAATCATAAAAAATCAAAAAACTACGCCAATTCACGCTTCCCAAAGGGTTTTCGCTTGCAGTACGAACATTGAACAAACACTATTTTACCATGAACTTTATTTTCAGCCCATATCCTACCCACGACTGGATCAGCGACTGGACCCTTGAAACCAGCAACTGCACCACCTCCTACCGGGAGAGCTTCTGCGATCACTTTTTCAAAACACTCGAAACAGTAGGACAGCTTGCGCCGAATGCTGGAAACCCGGCATGGGCCCTTCAGGTTCCCGTCCCGCAAAACAGTGGAGTGCATCTGCTTGCAAACGGATTCTGCGCCTATTTCGAGCGCAAGAAATTACGATGCGGCGCAGAGGTGTTCATGCCGGAGCCCGGCGTTCTATGGGGCCGGTTTCTGAATATTCCGGCACCGGTTCTGCTCACCGGAACGGAAGGCCGGAGCGAAAACGGCATTCATTGGGTGGAATCAGAGGAAACCAGCGCCCTGCTCATGGTGAAAAACAACAGCTTCTGCCTCATTACCAAATCCCACGTCCAGAGCGAGGCCGAACATCTGGCCTGCTCCTACCTCGAGAAAAATCTAGAATCATTTATCCAGAAGGAATATTCTCGTCGGTCCGGCGCCATTGCCCTGCTGGAAGAAATGTCGCACCACGATTCCCTCGCCGCCATTTGTGTTGAGTCGATGTTCAAAGCCCTGCGACCGGCGGAAGGGCGCATTCCGCACATCTGGAGTCAGTCTTCGGGCATTACGGAACCGCAGTTTGACATTAACGAGCTGTTCCCCCTTGCCCACGCATGGAGCCTGATTGATCCAGAGAAAGCGGAAGAACTGATTCTCTGTGCGCTGAAAATTCAGACCAACGCCGGAGCCATGCCGGTTCATTTTGCTCCCCACACCACCTATTCGGTACTGGAAGCGCCCAAACCACTGATGTGCCAGACCGCCGAACGCGTGTGGGAAACCCGAAAGAATCCGGAGTTTCTGTCCGCTATTCTTCCGGCACTTCGACGCCACCTGCAATGGATGCTGCACCATTTCGACCCGAAGCGGCGAAAAGTTTACAGCTGGAAGAGCAAGAACGAAACCATTGTTCCCGACCTGTATCAGACCGACCTCTCGACCGTGGATCTATCGACATTAATCCTTGCCGAAATTGAGGCACTCAATCGGCTGCGGGAAGCGTCCGCCACCCATTTCACGCATCCGCCCTATTTTGATGACGAAAAGCAGCAACTTGAGCAGAACATTTCTGAGCAGTTCTGGAACAACGAAGACAATGCCTTTTCGAATGCACTTCTTCGGGAAAACATCATTTCGCTTCGCGGTTTTCCAGAAAGAGTTCCCCTGCTCCTGCATGATCTTCCACTTCACCAGAAATCCGCCATTCTGGACAACCTGCATCAATCAGAAACCCTTCCGGGTAAAAAGAATGCACTGAGCTGGAGTAAATCTTCACTGAGTGATGAATCCTACCCGCTACTCCAGAATTTCCTGATTTTCCAGGGGCTGAAAATTGCCGAACCCCACGGAAATATCCTGAGCGATTTTTCCAGAGCAACCATTCAGGGATTTGTCGAATGGCATACGCTTTCGATTGAATCGACTAAAACCATACAGATCAACTCAGCCATCGCCTCATACATCCTGAACGTTCAGGCACTGCACAAATACCGCTATCACGCCAAAGGCGCCGTAACAGGACTGCTGTTCCGTGTGCTCCGCAAAGTCCGGGCCGACCGAACCGATCTGATGGTAATTGCCGGCACACTGATCATCTTGTTCTGCGTCCACAGCTATTACGGCGTTCGCGACACCCCACCTCCGAAAGACGTTCTCGAAACTCAGTTGAACAGCGCCTACGCAGAGTGGAACCTGACCAATACGCTCGCGGCATGCCGATCTCTGATCAAATATTATCCCGAAGATGCGGCGATGGCTCGGCTTCTGACATCGAACATTCTGATGATCAACGGAAACTATGGAGAGGCAGCCGAGCTGCTGGAAAAAGTTCGGGCTGATTATTCCGACAGCCCGGGAGCTATGGTTTCACTGGGCATCGCCTATCAACTGCTGGGCGAGTTCGAGAAAGCCGACGGAAACTATTATGAATTCTGCTACCTGTTCGATGAAATCTTTCCGAATGTCGTCAAAGAGGTCAGCAGCTTCCGCTACCTGATGCAAGAGGGCTTTAACACGCCCCCGAAGTGGAAGGAAATTTATCGATATCAGTTCATGCATGAACTATAGTCCCGCGTTTTCAAACCGTATCCTGAAAGAGTGTCATGAAGCATATATATTTTACCGCCCTGAATCTGATGTTGCTGCTGAGCCTGAGCGGCTGTGGAAATTCAAAAAAGCGTGACCCGCAGGACAGTCCGGCGTTCATGGCGGGATGCTACCGGGAAGAAGTCGTTTCCAGCGATTATCATATTCCGGACATGACCACCCCTCGAATTTCCGGGTACATTCAGAATATCCTGAAAACGCTTCCGGGATACGTCGATTGCGCGTGTGACATGACCACTCAAACCCTGAAGGTCAGCTACCAAAGCAGCGTCCTTCGCAAAATGAATATTGAAGAGACCATCGCATATTCCGGCTTTGCCGTAAATGATCGTCCGGCAAACCCAAACGCTCAGATTCCTGAAGGAGTAAAATAATGAAAATCTCAACATCCGGCACAACGATCGATCAGCAGAAAAAAGATGCCGTCATCCTCTTTTTTCAGGGCGAAAAACCGCTGATCGACAAAACCTTATCCGAACTGATCACCTTGTGCTCAGAACTGATCAAATCCTCATCCTTCAAAGGACAGTCCGGACAGACCGCCGTATTCCCTCTGGCCGGACAGATTGCGGCCAAGCGACTGATCCTCGCCGGTGTTGGCGAAGCAAAATATTTCGACAACGGCATACTTGAAAAGGCCGCAGGCGCAGCAATACGGGCAGGACGCGATGCCGGCGCAACAACCTTTGCCATGCCGTCCGGATTACCGATTGACGGAATGGATGATGGTCTCTATCGCCTGCTGGCAGGGCGCGGCGCAGTCTGGGGATCATACGATTTCTCGACGTTTAAATCGGACAGCAGGAAGACAAAACCGCTCTCATTGACATTTGCTGGGAAATTTACATCAAAGATTTCCATCACCTACGCGACAGAGCAGGGCGCGGCATTGCTCGACACAGCCGATCTGGCGAATCTGCCCGGAAACGAAGCTCCTCCTGAAAAGATTGCATCATGGGCCCGCATCATGGCCAAACAACACGGCATGACCTGTCAGGTCCTCGGTAAAGCAGAACTGACGAAAAAAGGTTGCGGCGGCATTCTGTCCGTTGCTCAGGGCAGCGCACAGGACGCCCGAATGGTTATCCTTCGCCACAAGGGAACCGATCCGAAAGCCCGGCCGATTGTTCTTGTCGGCAAAACCGTGACATTCGACAGCGGCGGCATTTCACTTAAGCCCGGAAAGGGCATGGGATGGATGCGCTATGACAAATGCGGTGGGATGGCCGTTCTGGCCGCTATGCAGATGATAGCCCGAATGAATGTCAAAACGCCGGTTGTCGGCATCCTGGGCGCTGCGGAAAACATGCCGGGCTCCAACGCAACCCGCCCCGGCGACATCATTAAGGCTTACAACGGAAAAACCATTGAAGTACTGAATACCGACGCAGAAGGCCGCCTCGTGTTAGCCGACGCCCTGGGACTGGCCGCCGACCTGAAACCACGCGCAATCGTGGATCTTGCGACATTGACCGGCGCGGTAATTGTTGCACTGGGCAGCGCGGCTTCAGCCGTTCTTGGAAATGATGAAACGCTGGTTTCAGACCTGATCGCCGCAGGAAACAATGCCGGAGAACGCCTTTGGCAGCTTCCGCTCTATAAGGAATACAGTGACGACATGAAGTCCGACTTTGCGGATATCTCCAACATCTGCAAATCAAGCAGCGCCGGTACGGCCACGGCGGCGGCCTTCCTTCAGGAGTTTGTGCCTGAAGATATTCCATGGGCGCATATCGACATCGCCGGCACGGCATGGCTTGAATCCGCAAAACCGCATCAGGCCCCGGGGGCAACACTCTTTGGAGCACGCCTGCTGGCCCAGTGGATCGAATCCCTGAACGCCTAAATGGAAATTGATTGGCAGGCCGTAGGTTCGTTCGGGATCTTATCCCTCGCCGCGTTGCTGTGCTTTCTTGGATTCATCCTCTCGTGCCTGTCCCTTTCCGGAACATGGTCAGTACTGGCAGCAACGGCGCTGGTTGCATGGCAGAGATGGCCGGATTTTCCTGGAATCCCGACGCTCATCGTGTTTCTCCTGCTCTGTATCGGCGTGGAAGTGCTCGAAGCCATGGCGGCATCGTGGGGCGTACAGAAGCGGGGCGGCTCCAGAGTTGCAGGATGGGCGGCGCTGGGCGGCGGATTTCTCGGGATGATTTTAGGAGGTTTCATTCCCGTCCCGATTATCGGGAACCTGATCGGAATGATTCTCGGGAGCTTTGGTTGTGCCTTTCTTGTTGAGCATGCACGCCTGAAGAAGGCGGAACATGCCGCACATATTGCAACGGGAGCCGTGTTGGCCCGCCTGGCCGTCATTTTTCTGAAACTCGGGGTTACCGTATTGATGACCTTCGTGCTGGCAATCGGAATCGCCCTGACGTGAAAACAATTGCCTATTATATTACGGCCCATGGATACGGCCACGGTGCACGCTCCTGCGACATTCTCAATGCTCTGCACATTGCCGCACCGCATGCGCGGATCATCGCTGTGACCGATCTTCCCGACGGCTTCATGCGAAGCCGCATCCCCGAATCCATCGAATTACGTGCCGGAGCATTCGACATCGGCCTCATCCAGAAAGATTCCATTCAGGTAGATCTGGAGGCCTCGCTGAAAGCTCTGGATTCGCTTTATGTCCGCGAAAAGGAATTACTCCGGCAGGAGACTGATTTTTTTGCCCACGAAAAGATCGGCGTGGTTGTGGCGGATATTCCGGCTCTTCCGTTGGCCGCCGCGCAACAGGCCGGCATTCCGAATATAGCAACGAGCAACTTTGGATGGGACTGGATTTATGAAGAGTTTGCGGAGCACGACCCGCACTGGAAAATCTATGTTGACCGATTCCGGCGTGTCTATGCAAACACAGAGCTGCTGTTACGACAACCGTTCTCTGAACCGATGACGACCTTTCCAAACCGGATCAATCTGCCGTTGCTGGCCAAACCGGGAAAAGATCGCCGCGATGCCGTTGCAAGGAAAACCGGAGCCGATCCCGCCAGACAATGGGTGCTGCTCTCTTTCACTTCACTGAATCTGGATCAATCGGCCCTGAAGAATCTATCCAGACTGAATGATTGCGAACTGTTTTCAGTTGAACCGCTGGAATGGTCGGAGTCGTCGATCCATTGCATTTCCCGATCCCACATCTGTTTTGCAGATATACTGGCATCGGTGGATGTTGTCGTAACCAAACCCGGATTCGGAATTCTTTCGGAGTGCATCGCCAATAACAAACCGATCATTTACACGGACCGCGCCAATTTTCGCGAGTATCCGGTCCTCGTCGACTGCATCAGGGAATACTGCCGCCACGCCTTCATCCCCAACGCAGAGCTCTATGCAGGCAGACTGACCCATGCCCTTGAAACCATAAAAAATGCGCCGGCCCCGCTAAAACAGATGCTGCGCGGCGGAGCAGAACTTGCAGCGTCGGAAATACTGAAACGCCTTCCCTAGACGCATTGATTGCTCCACTGGGTGTAAGGATGCCTGGCAAGGTATCCGTTGTAATACCGGATGTCACCGGACACCTCGTCGCCGGCCCAGGACGGGACATCAAAAGGCTGATCCTCGGATTCGAGTTCAATCTCCGCCATCACCAGCCCTTCATTGGCGCCGGAAAAAACATCGAGTTCCCACTGACGACCGGCATGGCCGATAAAGTAACGGACCTTTTCAACGAGGTTTCCGCACATCGAAAGCATCGCCTCGGCATCGGACAGCGAAATGTCGTATTCGAACTCACTCCGGGAAATTCCGTTTGTCGGGCCTTTTATGGTGAGATATGCATAGTGCCCCATGATCCGAACCCGGACGGACGCTCCTTCACCGTTGCAGAGATAACCCTGACGACATACCAACCCCTCCGCCTCCGGCGTCTTCCACGAACTGTCTTTTACGAGAAACTTCCGCTCGATCTCAATACCCATTGATCCTCCAAAACAATCTGCCTATAAACAGTCCCATTGTCCTTAGGATCGAAAAAAAAGCCAGTTTAAATTGGCAATTCAAATGTGAGCGGCAGGCCGTCCCGGATATTATTCAAAAACACGGATCAGGCGCTCACTGTCGGGCACCATCTCCTGTTTCAGCATTTCAAACAGACGCGCGGCAACGGGACCGGGCTTCCCATCACCCACCGGCACACCGTCGAAAACCGTTACCGGAGTGATGTTGGGGGTCGTTCCGTAGATGTGCACCTCGACTGCCGACCGAACCATCCCCAGACTGATCGGACGATATTCTGCCGCCGTAAGAACACGCTCCTGTTTCAGAAGCTGTGCAAATTCCAGCGCACGCTTTGCAGTTGTCCCGGCCAGTACGCGCTCCGGCGGCGGCATGAAAAGTTCTTTGCCCCGCGTCACGATGCCGATATTTTCCGTGGCGCCTTCGCCGAGGTTCCGGTTTTCATCGAGCGACACCGTAAAGTCTACACCCAGATCAACCGCTTCCTTCTTCATCAGGACGTTCGGGAGATAATTGCAGGTCTTCACGGTTGCAAAGATACCCGGCTTGATCGGAACCTTGCTGACCGCCACACGAACACCCTCCGGCATGGAATCAAACTTTGCATTGGGGAGGTTGTAAACAACAATATAGAGCTCGGGGTGCAGACAGGCGTATGGATTCACGCCCATGGTTCCCTGCCCGCGCGAAACCAGCAGGCGGACAAGTGTATCCCGGTACCCGCCGGCCCGGATGGTCTGCACAATAATATCCGTCAACTCGGCATGCGGCATACCAAACATTATACCGAGGGCCGAACAGGAACGGTCCAGTCGATCCAGATGGTCCTGCAGGTTATAGATATTTCCATCCACGCATTTAAACGATTCAAAAACACCATCCCCGCGGTGCACCATGTGATCATCCACGGGAACCGTCATTACCGACGAATCGGTTACAATACAGTCCGTGACGGAGGAATACATTGCATACAGCCCCGTCTCCCTTTTCGGCAAACGTGCCAGCCAGCCATCACGATCCACCACGCTTTTTCGATATTTGTCAGCCATTTAACCTCTCGCATTTGATGGAGATCACTATTGCTTATTTGCCGCTTAATTGGAATTAATTCTAACGTTGTAAATGCGTGCTCACCACAAATACACCGATACATAAGGGGAAATTTCATGAAAGATCTGTTGAAAAAACGTGTCCTTGTCACAGGCGGCGCCGGCTTCCTGGGCTCTTTTCTCTGCGAAAGACTGCTGAACGAAGGGTGCGATGTTATCTGTATGGATAACTTTTTTACGGGACGGAAAGCCAACATCGCCCACCTCATGGATAATCCGTATTTCGAGCTGATGCGCCATGATGTCACCTTCCCCTTCTATGTGGAGGTCGATGAAATCTACAACCTTGCCTGCCCCGCATCACCGGTCCACTACCAGTTTGATCCCGTCCAGACCACGAAGACCAGCGTGCACGGCGCAATCAATGTACTCGGCCTGGCCAAGCGTGTTAAAGCCAAGGTATTCCAGGCGTCCACATCGGAAGTATACGGCGATCCTTCCATTCATCCGCAGCCGGAGTCCTATTGGGGCAATGTGAACCCCATCGGCATCCGCTCCTGCTACGACGAAGGCAAGCGCTGCGCTGAAACCCTTTTCTTCGACTACTGGCGCCAGCACAACCTGCGCATCAAGGTGGTGCGCATCTTCAACACCTACGGACCGCGCATGCATCCTCACGACGGCCGCGTGGTTTCCAACTTTATCATGCAGGCGCTCCGTGGCGAAGATATCACCATTTACGGTGACGGTTCCCAGACCCGGTCCTTCTGCTATGTTTCCGACCTGATCGAAGGATGGATCCGCCTGATGGCTTCGCCGGACGAAATTACCGGCCCGATCAATATCGGCAACCCGGGCGAATTCACGATGATTGAGCTGGCAGAAAATGTGATCGACCTCACCGGCTCAAAATCCAAGCTCGTTTACGAGCCGCTTCCGGCAGACGATCCCAAACAGCGCAAACCCGACATTACTCTGGCCAAGGAAAAACTCGGCTGGGAACCGAAGGTTCCGTTGCGCGAAGGCCTCGCAAAAACCATCGAATATTTCGACGGGCTGCTCAAGCAGGGAGAATAATTCCCGAAAGCGGCGAAGGGAACGTTATCCCGTACGCTCCCACCGCTTCCCTTCGGGGAAGCGGTCTCTACACTGCCGGATCAAAATTACGCCTCACGCCTCAATCATCCCTCTTCACATCCCCATCTTCTTGAAAATGAATTCAGGGATATGGCGGATAATGAGCATGATGTAGCGCCACATCCAGAGGGTGTAGACGACGTTACGCTTTTTCTCCAGCCCCTTGAAAACAGCATCCGCAATCTGTTCAGGCGATGCCGTGAGCGCTTCGGGCAGCTCCATGTTTTCGGTCATCTTCGTGCGGGCAAAACCGGGTTTCACCGTCATCACATGCACGCCCTTTTTGGCCAACCGATTGCGCAGTCCGGATAAAAACGCCGTCAAACCGGCCTTGGCCGATCCATAGATATAGTTGCTCTGGCGTCCGCGATCGCCGGCCACGGAGCTGATCGCCGCAATCGCGCCACGGCCCCGCTTTTCAAAATCATCGGCAATCACACTCAGCATGGTCGCCATGCCAGTAAAGTTAATATCAATGGTTCTGCGAATATCCGCGATATCTGTGCGGACTTTTTCCTGATCGCTCATGTAGCCAAACACGGCGATCACCGCATCCGGCCGGGTTTCCAGCGATTCATAAAATGCGCGATGGTTTTCAAAATCCGTGGCATCAAACGTCTTTGTATCAACCGTAACGTCGCCGCGCACCCGCAGGTCAGAGGCAATGGAGGCAAGGAGCTCCGGCTCAATGGCCGCCAGCGTCAGGCTCCATCCTTCCGCCGCATATTTCTTTGCGATCGCCTGCGCCATGTCCGACGTCGCCCCTAAAATCAAAACATTCTTCATACCATAAACTCCAAATAAACTGACCACGAAGACGCAAAGTCGCAAAGAAATAACCCTTCGTGTCTCAGCGTCTTTGCGGTCATAACCATCCTATGCTTAGTTTGTGATCCCGATGCGTTTGGATTGCAGGGAGGCGAAACGGGTTTCCCCTTCGTTCAGCAGCGTTACGGCCTGACGGAACTCATCGGCATTGGCATAAGTTTTTTCAAACATGGCCGCATCCATCCGCGAATCCTTGGCCAGATAGAGACGCCCGCCATAATCAGCCACCATGGCATCCAGTTCCTTGAACAGCTCCATCGCCTTTTGTGAAATCGGGAAATCAAGCGCCAGCGTATAGCCTTCCATCGGGAATGACATAAAACTGTCCTGCTCGCCGAATAGTTTCAGAACAGCAAGGAACGATCCCAGTCCACTGTCGGTAATCCGTTTAAGAATTCGGGCCATGCCTTCACGGCCGGCCTCCTTCGGAATGACAAACTGATACTGCGTAAAGCCACGCTTCCCATAGATGCGGTTCCAGTTGCTGATGGCATCCAGCGGATAAAAAAAGCTGTTATAGTCAACGAGGTGCTGATGCGTCCCCGGCCGGCACTTATTGTAGTAGGCAAAGTTAAAGGCCTTCATGCTGAGCGGGTTCAGCGCAAAGTTCGGGAATCGGAACGGCACAGCCAGCTGCATGCCTTTGTTTACTTTCAGCGGTGCATGCTTATGCGTCGGACTCACCAGCTCATGCGTCTGTGCGTGTTCACCGCGCATCATGATACTGCGCCCCATGGAATCTCCTTTGGCCAGACAGTCGATCCACGCCACGGAATAGGTCCAGCCAACGGACACTTCAAAACAGTCCATAATTTCGCCGAGGTTGGCGGCCCGAACGGTCTCTTCACGAATAAAAGCGGTCTCAATCCGCTTTAGCCGGAATGACGCATTCAGGATAACCCCTGTCAGCCCCATGCCGCCGACCGTGACCTTGAAAAACTCAGCATTCACTGTCGGGGAACAGGTAATAATCGAGCCGTCGTTTCGCATGATATCCATGGAGAGAATATGCTGCCCGAAAGAACCATCCACATGATGGTTTTTTCCATGGACATCTGCCGCAATTGCACCACCCACCGTGATCAGCTTCGTGCCGGGGGTGACCGGCAGGAACCAACCGCGCGGGACGAATACATCCAGAATCTCGGAAAGCAGCACGCCGGAGTCGCAGCAAAGCGTGCCGGAGGATTCATCAAAGGATAGAAATTTACTGAAGCGCCGCGTCAGCACCATCCGCTTCTGCAGGGAGGCATCGCCATATGAACGACCGTTCCCGAATGCGATCAGTTCGCCCGGGTCCTCCAGCTGTTTTCGCAACTGCCCAACGGAATCAAATCCGGCTACATCGGCCTCAATGACCGGATAGTTTCCCCAATCAGAAATAGTACGCATGCCCACCTCGTTTGCGACTTGTCCTAAAACGTCAATAGATATACATCTTTTGCCATGAAGGCAGTAGAAATCATTTGCAGGAATTGCGGGGCCGACACCTTGCTCAGGCGCGACCCGATATACGAAGGGTTTACCAGAACCGGCGAACAGCTGTCCTGTTCATCCTGCGGATATGTGTATGACGAAGAAACCGACGTTCCGTTCAAAACCCGTACCACCGACCCGCAAATATTCACCGATGCCGATCGCTCCGTAAAAGTCGACGTATTTGATGAAGGCGAAAACGCCCGGCTCTGCCGTTACTGCGCCAGCTATATCGTCAACCCCTTCACCCAGTTCTGCGCCGTCCACAAAAAAGAAGTCCAGGCGACCGACACCTGCCCGCGATTCGAGCAAAGCTGCGGAAGCGACGCAAAGAGCGATCTGTTTTAGATCGGGGAAACATCTTCCTCATCTTCTAAATTATTGATTTTAAACTGATGACGGCAGACGTATTCCATGCATGAAAACGACATTATTAAAGATCGTTCTATTATCCAGCCTGCTGCTTGCAATGAATGCCACATGGTCGGACGAGACCGAAACACTCGACGAACTGCTGGCTCGTATTGATCAGGTTACCGCACCGTACGAATCGGAATATGCGGACAAACTCAGCCAATATGGAACCAATGCCGTTCCACGCCTTATTGAACTGCTCAAGCACCCGGACAAAGACGTTGCTGAAATTGCGGCACTTGCATTGAGAGGATGCAGTTACATTGACGAAAAATACCTGCCGCAGATCATCGATGGCCTTGATCGAGATATCGGATGGCTCCCAAACGCCTTGGGGAGAATCCCGACAGACGCGGCGGCAGAGGAAGCCGTTAAACGTTATCTGGCGGCGGACACATCTCCATGGAACCAGGAGGCCAACGCCGTGAGTCGCCAAGGCATTCGGGCTGTGCCGTTTATTATTCAAGCGGCCTTATCCACCGAAAAAGATAACGAAGGTGTCTGCCATTTACTCGGTTACGTACTCCAGGATATGAATGCCGAAGCAAAGCAAGAGGCCGCTCATCTCTTGCAGAAAACATTGAACGACGAAACTTCATCAACCGCGCTTCTTCACGGAATTCTAACCATGGTTTATTATCTCGGAGAAGACGAAGGACGCCTTCTGGAAACAGACTTAATCAGGCTTCGAGAAGCCAAGCCGGAACTAAAAAGCACGATCGACAATGATCTGGTCTGCATGCGATCAGCCCTTTCAGGCCAGATTCTCGCCGAAAGGCTGAGAAAAAGCCCCGGTCGAGCAACGCTTCTCGATATTGCATGGATTGGTAAAGCCGCAGCAAAAGATACTGGCCCCGAAGTATTGCGAATTCTGGAAAATTCAACATGGGAAACGCGCCGCGCCGCCGCGCACACCTTGGGAGCCATCGAATACAAAGAAAGCACCCCAGCACTCTGCACATTACTAAATGAGCCTCACGATGTTATCCTTAACTGGATAGCGGCCAATTCTCTGGGAAAACTCCATGCTAAATCCGCTACTGAAGCACTCCAGAAAACGGCAGAAAACCATTGGCATCCGGCGGTCCGCATGGAAGCGAAATTGGCATTGAAAAACATGTATTCATCCGAGCCGTACGATTCCGACAGTCATCGGCTTGAAATCGAGGAAAAAGATTTGCCTGAAGCCCCTACCAAACAGACCAACGCAACGCCACCAGAGGTTCTGGAAAAGCTTGCCTACGAGATAACAATTCCCTCCACCGTCACCCCGACCATCACACAAATACCAGACGTTGCCCTTCGGGTGGAGAATGGATGGCTTGCCGGGAGTTCCCGGGGAGAATGGGGAGGAGAGCTTCGATTTATCGGTGACAATGGAATCCGTTACGAAGTGTCAGATGAACACACGCAAAACGTATTCATGCTGGGAGAGAAAGTTATAGCAATCACAGGCGTTGCAGTATGGTTCAGCAACGACGGAATGATTTATGAGCTCTCTCAACAAACAGACGGAAAATGGCAGGCCGTTCCGTGGAGGGCTCTCCCGGGCGCTCCGCGCGAATCGCACAAAATGCCCTCCGGAGAAATTATGATTGCGACCGACTCCGGCGGGAACGTCATCTTGTCCGAAGACGGCAGCTTCAGAATGGTTCAATAGGGAGGGACGGTTCGCCGAACCGGTCGCCAACGTACCGCAGGCGTCCCGCCTGCCCTGCGCCACATGCTTCGCGTGCCCTACTCCGCCGGCTCATCGAGTACATCCGGCTCCTCACCTTCCAGTTCCACCTTCTCGATTTTAGTGAAGCGGCTGGTGATCTTCTTCGCTGAAATCTGCACGTCGCCGACATCCTTGTTGGCCTGTCCGATATGCGTAGCCAGCTTGTCCATCCGTTGCTGAAACCGTTCAAAGTCCTTGGAGAGTGCCACGAGATGCTCCTGAATGATATGCACCTGCTTGCGGGTCGCGGCATCCTTCAGGACGGCGCGCGAGGTGGTCAGCACCGCCATCATGGTCGTCGGCGACGCCAGCCAGACGCGGGCACGCTGTGCTTCTTCAACCAAATCGGGATAGTGGCCGTGAATCTCGGCAAAAACCGCTTCGGCCGGTATAAACATAACCGCGCCATCGGACGTTTCCCCGGGTATGATGTACTTCGTAGAGATATCCTTGATATGCTTCTTGATGTCCTGCCTGAACTGCTGCTCGGCGGTTTTACGATCGGCATCGCCCAGTGTGGTATCGGTCATGCGCTGATAACTTTCGAGCGGGAACTTTGAATCGATGCAGATGGTTCCGGTCGGCTCGGGGAGGAACAGGACACAGTCGGCGCGTACGCCGTTGTCAAAGGTGTGCTGAAGCGAATAGCTGTTCTCCGGCATCATGTTTGAAATCAGTGCAGATAGCTGGACCTCCCCGAATGCGCCGCGCGAACGTTTGTCGGAAAGTACCTCCTGAAGGGAAACCACATTGCCGGAAAGCTCGGCAATCCGTTCCTGCGCCTTGTCAATCAATGCAAGCCGTTTCAGCACATCCGCAAAAACGGTCGTCGTTTTTTCAAAGCCCTTGTCGAGCCGTTCTTCCACCTTGCCACTGATTTCACCCAGCCGGCGTTCGTTGGTATCGATCAGTTCCTTGACCCGCTCGCCCAGCTGCCGCGCATTCTTTTCCAGCGATTCGTCGACCTTTACGCGAACGCCTTCAACGTCCGTTCGCAGATCCTTTTCCAGACCGCGAAATATATCCTCAATCCGCTGAATACGCGTATCGCCCTGCTCCGTCATGGAATCGACTCGCCGGCCCAGCTCGTCCAGCCGCGTATTCACCCGCGTGGCACCGGTTAAATAAAGCACGATTAAAACCGCCAGCAGCAGGGCGACAAGTATAAGAAGCACGGTCGTCAGCATAAATTTCCTCCAAAAAACAGGAGCAGATTATGCCGCAACTCCATTTCCAATTAAAGAGTGGATCGTCAGCGAGTTTATCCGCGCCGGACCAACCAACCGATGATGCATTGCCCACATTCGCTCTACTCGGCAACCCGGTTCCGGAAATGCAGGGAATCGCCGCGCTTGTTAAAACCGATCGTTTCTCCAATTCCCTTGATCCGGCCGCTCAGGCATCCACGGCACATGGATGAGTTTTCATCCAGGCAGGGTTTATTGTCATAGAGCTGATATTTTGGGCGGTAGTCGGTCTCGGTCACATTCGGCATGATCACATTGGCACCGCATTTCAGTCCCTGCTCGCGCCCGGTATATTCAAGCGCCTGCAGTGCCGTTGCTGCCGCAATATTGATATCCTTGAGCACAATACGCGTGACGGCGATCATTCGGAGCCCCAGATTGAGCGCCGTCTTTTTCTGCGCTTCAGAATAAGTCGGCACCTCCAGCCCCATCGGGGTATCGGAATGCGGGATGTAGGGGCCCATGCCCACCATATCGATATCGATCGACTGTAGAAACAGGATATCATGGGCAAGGTCTTCCATCGTCTGCCCCGGCAGCCCGATCATTACGCCGGTTCCTACCTGATATCCACAGCGCCGCAGCGACTTCAGGCACTCCTTGCGCACATCCATGCGGTGATCTTCCGGATGAATCCTTGCATAGAGTTCGGGGTTTGTGGTTTCGATGCGCAGCAGATAACGATGTGCGCCGGCATCCTTCCAACGCCGATAGGTTTCTTCGGTCTGTTCGCCCAGTGACAGCGTAATACCAAGCTCGCCTCCGGTACGCTCGGAAATGCGCCGGACCACGCGTTCAATCATGGAAATATAGTTTTCATCCTGGCGTTCGCCGGATTGAATCACACAGGAGCCGTATTCAGCCTCATAGGCCCAAAGCGCCTCCTTGACGATTTCATCCTCCTCCATAAGAAACCGGTCCACTTTGTCGTTACTGCGGCGGATTCCGCAATAATAGCAATCCTTCATGCAGATATTGCTGCACTCGATCAGACCGCGAAAATAGGCCACCTTCCCGACCTGCTCCTCTTTGATTGCATACGCGCAATCAAACAACGCCTGTTGCTCCGCCTCGTTATCAATCGACAGCAACGCCGCAATTTCCTCCACGGACAACTCTTCGCCTGCCCGCGCTTTATTCAAAATCGAATCAATCATATTGTTTCTCCACTGATTTCACAGATTACCGGGATTCAAATCTGTGAAAATCTGCATCATCTGAGGATTAAAAATAGAGGTCGCGATCGCCGTTTTTAACCTGCTCAATGCGCTCGATCAGCTTGGCCTTCTGATCGCTCTCCGGCATCGCTTCCAGTTCGCGCTCAATCTGAACCAGTCCGGCAGCGGCTGTTTCGGGCGATGCATAATCCTCGATATATTCAAGGAACGTCAGTATCGCGTTGGGCGTGCAGAAACGCTTCACGAATCCAGGCACCGCAAACTCCATAAAGTGCTCGCCCGTGCGGCCCAGCCGATAGCAGCCGGTACAGAATGAAGGAATAAAGCCGGCCTCGCACAGCTCGCGAATGACCTGGTCAAGGGAACGGCCGTCGTTAAGCACAAACTGGCTCTTTTTGTAGGATTCCTCATCCCGGGTCGAATAGGCGCCCACGCCGATATCCGATCCGGCATCAATCTGCGACACACCGAATTTGATGATGTCGTTGCGCAGCTCCACCGACTCACGGCAGGTCAGGATCAGCCCCGTGTACGGCACGGCCAAACGAAGAATCGCAACGAGCCGTTTAAAGTCGTAGTCATTGACTCCAGGGAATTTCGCGGTATCAGTCCCGATCGCCGGCTCAATACGAGGGAACGAAATCGTGTGCGGACCGACCTTGAAACGCTCTTCGAGATGAATCGTGTGATACAGCAGCGCCATCGTTTCAAACCGCCAGTCAAACAATCCCATCAGGGCTCCGATGCCTACATCATCAATACCCGCCTCCTGCGCCCGGTCAAGTCCGTGCAGCCGCCAGAGGAAATTACTCTTCGGCCCGGAAGGGTGCTGATCTCGGTAGGTCGCCTCGTGATAGGTTTCCTGAAAAATCTGGTATGTGCCGATACCGGCTTCCTTGATCAGCTTAAAGCCCTCTACATCCATCGGCGCGGCATTAATGTTCACCCGCCGTATTTCGCCGTTTCCGTGTTTCTGCGCATAAACCTCTTTCACGGTGTCATGGATGAACTGCGCGTCATATTGCGGATGCTCGCCATAAACAAGAATCAGCCGTTTGTGGCCCTTGTTAACCAGCGCCTCGATTTCATTATCCAGCTCCGGCATCGTCAGCGTCTTGCGATGCACCTCTCTATTGTTCGCCCGGAAGCCGCAGTATTTGCAGTTATTCACACAGTCATTGCCGATATAGAGCGGCGCAAAAAGTACAATTCGATTCCCGTAAATCCGCTCCTTCAGCGTGCGTGCTCCCTCAAAGATTTCCTCCACCAGCTCCGGATCTTCGGCATTAATCAGCGTGGCCATCTCCTCCGGATCAAGCCGGTTTTTATCGAGCGAACGCTGAATGATTTTCCGTACCCGCTCCGGCGCCGGATTTTTTGTTTTTTCCAACCACTCAAAGATTTCGGTTTCGGGGATAAAGCTTTTCAGCCCCTCGGTATCAACTTTCGGTAATCCAATACTCATCATATTCTCCACATTAAACTGTCACGCATCGAGTGCGTCTTCATATGCCATGAGCGCTGCCGGGAACGGCGAAAGCACGCGTTTCAAAACGCCTTGCGTCTGCGAAATGCAGAGCCCGTAATTCGTGATCGGAACGCCGGCGGCCTCGCACTTTTCGATGCGCGACAGCACCTCGCGGCGATTCTGCATGCACCCTCCGCACTGAACCGCCAGCTTGTATTCCGAAAGGGTTTCCGGGAAATCGCGCCCGGCATAGACATCGATCTCCAGATCCATCCCGACATACTGACGCAGCCAGCGGGGAATCTTCACCCGCCCGATATCATCCTCCAGCGCGTGGTGACTGCACGACTCAGCAATCAACACCTTGTCTCCGGGCTGCAACCGATCAATTGCCGCCGCACCCATGGCAAATTTACGAAGGTCACCCTTGAGGCGGGCAAACAGGATCGAAAAAGTCGTACAGGGAATATCGGCCGGTGTATCGGCCACCATCTTCAGAACCATCTGGGAATCGCAGATTGCAATATCCGGTTTCTGACCGAGGATCGAAAGCATATGCGCATATTCACGCTCCTTGCAGACTAATGTCGCCGCATCATTGTCGAGCGCGTCGCGAATCGTCGAAACCTGCGGAAGAATCAACCGTCCTTTCGGAGCCTGCAGATCGATCGGCACCACCAGAACCGCAACGCCGCCCGGCCTTACCAGATCGCCCATCAGCGGCGGAGGCGAAACAAACTCATCCGGACAGACGGCCAGCAGCTCGGCTTTCAATGCCGCCAAAACTTTATCCCGAGAATCCAGATCGGTTGAGTTGACCTTAATCCAGCTTTGCGCCGTTGCGTCGTTGCGGTCAAATAAATCCACCTTGTTCGCAATCCGGATTACCGGAATCTTCTTCTCTTCAGCACGATGCTCCACCGAAGTTTCGAACTCAGTCACCCGATCGCTCTCGTGCAGAAGAAGAATCACATCCGCTCGATCAAATACCTTTTCCGTCCGGCCGATACGCTTTTCGCCCAGCGCGGTCGTATCATCGATCCCCGCCGTATCCAGAAAGACAACAGGACCGATCGGAAGCAGCTCCATCGGCTTTTCCACCACATCCGTCGTCGTCCCGGCCTGATCGGAAACAATCGCCACATCCTGCCCCGCAATCAGATTCAGGAAACTGGATTTGCCCACATTTGTCCGACCGAACAGCGCAATGTGCAGTCGTAAACTTTTCGGTGTTGTCTTCATTCAATTCCTATATCCCAAAGCCATCAAATTCTGTGGCGAGAGCGTTTTTGCCACGACATCGTCTCCCAGTTCTTCGGTCAGGTATGCCCGGAAATCCGTGCGACCGGTGTCCCGGAATGCACTCACAAGCTCCGTGGCGCGGTCATAGCCGATGAGCGGAAGAAACGCGGTCACGATTTCAACGGATGCATTGAACTGCCGCTCGCATTCCGGCTCATTTGCCTCAATCTTTTCGGCATGCGAGCAAAGCATTCCGGCGGCGGCACTGAGCAGTTCCATTGATTCGAGCAATGCCGATGCGAGCAACGGCATGAATTCGTTAATCTGCAGCGAACCGCGCGACGCGCATTCCGTAACAATAAAGTCGTTCGCCTGCACCTTGATTCCGATCTGCATTACGCTCTCAAGAATCACCGGATTCACCTTGCCCGGCATGATTGATGAACCGGCCTGCACGGCGGGCAGTTTGATTTTTCGCTGCATGTGCAGCAACCGGAGGTCGCCGCAGACCTTTTGCAGATTGGCGGCGCACGCTTTCATGATGCCGGAAACCTCAACAAACGCATCGGCATTGGCCGTTTGATCAACCAGGTTTTCAGCACGGCTCAACCCCAGCCCGGTCACTTCGCGGAGCTTGTCGGTTGCCAGAAAAATATAGCTGCGCGGCGCCGTCAGTCCGGTACCGACCGCGGTGCCGCCGAGATTGATCACGCGCAGGCGTTCCTCACTCTTGAACGTGCGCCAACGGTCTCGCGCAAAGGCTTCGGCAAATGCACCGAATTCGGCACCGAGCGTCAGCGGCACGGCATCGGCAAGTTCAGTGCGGCCGATGGTCGGGATTGATGCAAACTTGTGTTCCAGACGCTGAAAAGCCCCCTGCAGCGCCTCGACCTTTTCAGCCAACGCGCGCAGACCATAGATCGCCGCCACCTTCACTGCCGTAGGATAAACATCATTCGTCGATTGATGCAGGTTCACGTCCTCGATCGGATGAACATCCGCGCCGGCCGCAT
>JAFGVP010000023.1 GCA_016937945.1 Pontiellaceae bacterium
AGTCGTAGATGTTGGATAAGTCATAGGTCGAAGCCTACGACGTCTACGATGATTTCAACAAGAGGTGCTATACGGAACGCTTACGATTAATTAATCCGGTCTACCCGCAAACTGAACGCACAGAATTATGTATTTCCACAAAAACAGAACACAAAAAAGCCCATTGCCTGAAGGCAATGAGCTTTTGAGCCATCGGTTGCACAAGGACAACCGATTCATGTTTCCTAGCTGCGGAAACGACGGCGGGCAAACACGAGGCCCAGACCGGCAACACCCAGCAAACCGAACGTAGCCGGTTCAGGAATAACGTTGATGGAAACCTCGTCAAAGTTCGTAAAGAATCCAGCACTTGACACGAGAACACCGAGAGTCTGTCCCTCAGATGCCACGGTTGCAGGAATCGTAGCCTGATACAGGGCATAGTCTACAGAGTCATTGCCGTTAACCATAACACCTGAATCGAATGATCCGATTACATTAGCTGTATCACCGCCATAAAACAGGGTAACCGTCATGGTAGCATCGGCGTCCGATCCCCAACCCTGAGCAGCAAGGGACCAAGACTTAGCATAAACGCTCACAGCAAATTCATCTCCGCTCTGAATCGTATACGCACTGATGTTATAACAACTGTTATCTGCTGCAAGAAAAGCGGAATAGTTGTCATAATTGCCCCACCAGGCTTCGTCCGTCTGAATTCCCGAGTCGGTCGTGACAAGTGTCTGCCAACCGGGAACATCGTAGGTCGCATTATCAAACCCGCCCGCAAAATAGCTTTGAGTTGACTCATCGAAATCAAGATTCGTAAATGACGAATCGATGATGCCGGCTCGAACACCTGCAGTCGCAACCAAAACGGCTACAAATAAGCACACTTTCTTCATGTTTTCTCCTTGTTTTTTTACGACCCCGCCGCAGAACCGTCCGACGGCGGGGGTTAATCTCATCAATTATTCACCGATTACCTGATAAAACTCCTGATCAGAACCGGCATTCGTGACCGTCGTTGATCCGGTACCGGCGGAGAGACCGCCAACCACATCGGCCCAAGAGGTCGCCTTCAGATCGGTCTTGCGCTGAATCGTGTAGGTTCCCACGCCCTCATCGGTCCAGGAAATGGTGACATCTGAGCCGGATACAGCGATCGAGGTAATGACAGGGCTTTCAGTGGGGCCACTTACGGTCACTTCACCCCAACGAGTGGCAACCTGAGACTCAGTCATAATACCGCTGTAGATTCGGAAGTCATACAACTGACCGTTAAACATGCCGTCTCCAGTCCACTGGGAACGTCCCAGCCAATTGTTCACATCAACACCATTAAATTCAGAGAAAGGAACACCGGTCATTGCCGCCGCATCAACCAGCACACCGTTGTGATACATTTTGCTCATGCCGCTGTTAGCGTCATACACCCAGACGAGATGATTCATCTCATCAGCAATGGAACTTGCTGTCGAATTCAACTGGAACAGTGTGCTGCCCGCGGCAGGAGTGATATCTGTACGCGGACCGACTCCGGCATAGGTAGTACCGAAGGTGTATACCGTACCGCTAGCAGATGAGTCTTCACCACCATCACTGGCACCGAAATCCCAAAGACGCTGCCACCAGGCAGTCGGTTCATCACTCTTGTACACAACCTCAAAGGTAACGATATTCGGAAGAGCCGTTGCCAATCCATTCGGAAGATCAACATAACTGCCGCCAGTAGCGTTAGTTCCAGTATTCCAATCACCGGAAGCACCACCACCAAAGAGATCAAGCCCGCCTGAAACCCAGTTATAATTGGTTCCGACAATGGTTCCATCAGCAGTACCTGCGAGGTCGATGACGGTTGTTCCGCCGGCATCTGTTTCGAAATCCCAATGATGGATTAGAGATGTTGCAGCGACCTGCTCCTGAACCACCTGGAAGATTACTTCGTTGGTAACGACTTCAGTTCCACTACCGACGATAACAACCTGCCCGGTATAAACACCGTGCGAAAGACCGGTTGCACTATAGGTCAGGGTATTGGTCGTTCCACTCGAACTGCTGGCCAATGCATGAGTAGTTGATCCGCCATCCAACGAAACAGACGCACTGTCAACAGTTTCGAAGTTTTCAACAACGACAACTTCAAAGTCCACATAATCATCAAGCGTCCAGCTGCCTTCCGCCGGAGATACTACCGTTACCGAATCAAAAGGAGGCTGGGTAACTTCAAACGTCCACATGTTCGTGACTGTCACCGCCGGATTCGCGCCAACCACAACCACCTTGGCCGTGTGATTGGTCAGGCTCAGATTTGACGCCGAAAAGCTGATGGTATTGGTCCCGGTTCCGGAAACCGTGCTCCCCGTAGCGACCTGAATATCATCCAGATAAAGCGTTGAGGAAACGTAGTCCGAATCCTTGTTAATCATTGTTGCCTTAATCGTCGCATTATTGTCCGATGTCTGACTGATTGGACTCAGGTTTAATGCAAACGGAGCAGTGAGCAGTTCGGACATACTCAGAGCCGTGTCACTGAAACGGACATTTTCAATATAGCCGACCGTAGGATCCTTGCCGCTATTGTAATAATCGCGCATGAATGACCAGTCAAACGTTGATGAATATACCCCGAGATTTCCAGTTAGCCCGGTTGTCTGCCCATCCTGTACCCAGCCGCTACCATCGTCGACATAAAGCGTAATGGTTCCGGCGTCACTGTCTGCAACGGCTGCAAGACCATACCATTTCCCGGGACTTAAGGTCTGTGTGCCGTCAACAATGATCTGCGTGCCGTCCGCATTACGGTAGTTCAGTCTCAATTCGTTACTGTCCACCCCCTTTCGCTGGAAGTAAAAATCCGACTCGGCAACCGAGAATGAAGATCCCATCTTGGCGACAAATGTTTCCCAGTCCGGAGAAGTCTCATCGATATAGACATGAGCTTCCAACGTCCAATTAGGTGCTGTCCACGACACGAAACTGTTCCCGTCATTCCATACATAGCCATCCTGATAGACAGAGCGGGCACAGAATCCACCAAAAGGACTGAATCCTTCTACGAAACTCATGCCGGCAGAAGCCGACCATCCGTGCATAACCACATTGCTTACGGCATCCGCGGTGCCATGCGTTCCGCCCGTTGACCCGGAAAAGAACGGCTGGCTGTTTGTCGGAGTCGTTCCCGTCTCAGTCGAATTTTCAAAATCCCAGAAGGCGACGGCATCGCCTCGGGATACCGAAACAACGCACAGTGTGCCGGCAAATAATGCCGCATACAAATTATGCTTCATAGTTATCTCCTCTTGTTTTTTCTCCACCTAACACTGTTCTGACAGACCTCGTAACCAACTACGCGTCATTATGCAGAATAGGTACTATCACCACTTAGGCACCTCTGCTCCATTTGTGGCACTCAGATGGTTACTACAAGAATTCACGCTTTGCAACCTTTAGTTTATCTACTTTTTCAACCTTGTTCCTTATAAGCTGAAAAGCTAATGCATTAACCAATACGAGCCTCACCAGAGGGATGGAATTCCAGTTATTCACGGAAGTGCGTCTCAAAGATTCCGGCGCATTGCCAGATGAGACCGGTCATCGATCTTCAGATGAAAGCATTCTTATCGGCATTGGACATATCCATCGGGACCGATCAATCCTTTCCGCGTCACCGCAGCAATCCATAAAACCGAGGAGGAATCGGAAACATCCCCGCCGCCGGACCAGCCGGCAACGGGGCGCAACGGTCGTTATTCACCACGGATCTGATAGAATTCCTGACTGGAACCGCTGGCGGATACGTTGGTGATCTGGTTTCCGGCCGGCAGGCCGGACAGCACGGTATCCCAGGATCCAGCCCCAAGACCGGTCTTGCGCTGAATCGTGTAGGTACCCAGCTCCTGCGCAGTCCAAGACAGCGTGACCGTATCTCCGGAAACCGAGATATACTGGATTACCGGGCTTTCCGTTGGCGCAGACTCACCCTTCTGGATAATCTGGAATCCGCTGAATCCGCCGTCTGCCGAAACGGCCTGAATGTCGATGCGGCCCTGCGGGGTGGCGGTAATATCGGAAAAGACGACATAGTTTACTCCTTCAACAATATTGGAATAGGTTCCGCCGCCCTGGCAATTCGCCTGCTGAGGCATCAGAGCCAGATTGGTGACCGCCCCCGAACCTTCCGTGATGTAGAAGGTCGTCAGGTTTTCATTCCAGCCCCAGGTAAAGTACACGATAATATCGTATACTGCAGTGGGACTCAGACCGGTGAACATCACGGAATCCTCGAAGGTTCCGCGGCCGTAATATCCCTGGAAGAGCGGATCGGACAGGCCGGTGTTAGAGCCGAAGTCGCGACCATCCGGCCCGTACCAATTGATATTAATCGGATGCACACCGCTGACATCCGTCAGGGCCACCGGAACTTCGCCATTCCAGAGACCCGTTCCACCGTTTGGATTCACGATGTTATTCCACTGGTTGTCACCCATTGAGGGGGCAACGATCACGGTACCGTCCGATACGGCAGCACCGGTATTTTGGAAGTTTATGTTATACATCGTGCTTCCATTGAAGGGATCAAACACCGTAAAAGTCCAGGTATTGGTAACGGTGTCCATAGGAGCCGTACTTACCGCGATTACCATTCCGGTATAGGAGCCAGAGGCCAGACTACCGGCCGCATAACTCAGCGTATTCGTACCGTTTGCAGCAGGCGTTTCACTCGACGCGACAAGTGATCCATTCAAGAACATCCGGGCGAAATCAAAAGACGCACCCCACTCTATAACCTGTGCACTGAGTGTAATATCTGTCGGCGTAGGAAACTCTGCGCCATCATTCGGAGCAACGACCACATCCCGGAACGGCGGCGTATATTCGCTGAACTCAATTTCCGCCACATTCCCATAGGCGGAATCAGTGTAGAACTGCAGATACCGGTAAGCCGTTGACGTGTCCGGATAGGCATAGTTCCATCCGACCGACGGAGTTACCGTGACGGTGTATAGATCATCCCATGTGTAGCCGTCATTTGATCCCTGGAAAATGCCGCCAACCATGCGGTCGGTATAGCTTTCACGCGGACAGTAAGCGACCTGAGAGGGAACCAACGAATTTCCCGCGCCCAAATCGATGCCGACATACCCGGTCGCATCCGGTGAGTCGTAGAACGTCGCCGTATCGCCGTCAAATACCGCTTCCTTGTAGTTGTTGAGATTATCCCCCCACGAGGAATCGGAATTCGCGAAAATAGTGAACGCTTGCGCCGTTCCGGAGAGCTCCGTCGACGGATCGCCTTCCCCGATCTGGTTCCGCGCTGAAATCACATAATAATAGGTGGTTCCAGGGGTCAGACCCACGTCGAGGTAGGTCGTATTGGTAGATGTATTCGCAACTGCCGCATAGGGACCGCCACTGGTTGTTGCCCGGTAAACGATATAATCGGTCGCGGTGTCTGACGCCCCCCAGTACAGTTTGTTCGTGGTGCCATTCACCCAAAGTTTTCTGGCACTCGGTGCGGGCGGAGGAAGTGTGACGGCTGAAGAATATACATACAGCAGATCATTGGCCCCCAGAGCGACATCGCTGATGCGTACATCATCAATGTAACCGACAACTTTGTCACCGTGACCATCATTGTACATACCGCGACCGACCGACCACGAATAGATGGGACCATCAGTGCCTTCAAGCTTCGTCGGATCTACGGCAAGCAGCGCGGTATCCGGGGAGGAGTCCATGTAGGTTTCCGCCTCCAGGATGCCGTTCACATACAGGCGCAGAACCGTCCCATCGCTGGTTGCAGCCACATGATACCATTTATCCACCTCTGCCGCAGTGGTCCCCTCCGCAATCTCCTGAATCCCGCCGGCATCCAGAAAATAGACGCGGAAATGCTGCGAGCTGTCCATTTTCTGGAAATACATGATGGACGCGACATCGTTGGTGGAGACCGACTCCCGATACCCATCCTTTCCGACAAAGGTCTGCCAGCCAGACAACGACGTAAATCGAACCGAGGCTTCTACCGTCCAGGTAGGAAGATTTCCGACCGGAGTTCCTCCCTCTTTCAGGTCGCCATCAACCCAAAAACCGTCCGCGCTGTTCGCACTGCCACGATGCAGGCTCAATTCCGAACCGGTCTGGGTATTCCAGGCGACTTCCGAACTGAAGGTCGAGCCAGCATCAAAGTAACAGGACAAGGGATTGCCGTTCCCGGCGACATCATTAATCACCCCATCAAAATCGGTGGCCGCTCCGACATGAGTGATGGACTGTCCGTTGGTGGCCGAAGCGCCTGACAGGGTTTCAAAATCCCAGTATGCGATGGTAGCACCCCGAGCAAGCGAGACCGCAAACAGCGACCCAACCATTAGTGCAGCACGTAATCCATGCTTCATAGTTATCTCCTCGATTATGTTTTCTCTACCTCCATCACGCACACTCAGAAACCCGACTCTTTATCTGCAAATCGGCTGTTCAGGGCTTACGCGATCTTATTGGCAAGGATCGCCAACTAAGCTCAAAAACCATCAACTCTGGAGCGGACCATTCCCTACTTTACCCATCGATTCTTTCCGATCGACTGATCCATCCGGAACCCCAGCCTTTACGAGGCATGCACTTCAGGCGCAACGCACTAAGTGCAGGATCATGCACCTTCGGCTGAGATGATAAAGAGATATCACTAATTGGAAAAGTTGCAACCCGAATTAAACAATAATCCATGAATCGTAACGACTTGAGATTTGCGTGAGCAAAATCGGGGTTCATGCCCCCAATCTACATCAGGAAGCCCGGGCTCGATGGGTCTTTCGGATTCGATCGATGCCATAGTCTTGGATCGATTCGGTTTTGGCCCGTTTTTTCCGATTTCCGGACAGGTAAAACCGGAGGTGGATGCCTCTCTGCCAAGTTCAGGTTGATTCTACCGGTGAAATCCTCGCATCACCTCCTCCAACGAAAGAAAAGACCAAGGATTAGCGGTCTCAGCCAATTGACACGGATTATGGATCCTCGTATATTTCAGAGCTTTCGACAGGAGAAATGCCACTTTATGAAAACGGAACATAACGAACTCGAATGCATGCGCCACAGTGCGGCCCACATCATGGCGGCAGCGGTATGCCGGCTGTATGACAACGTGCAACTGGACATCGGACCCTCGACCGAAGACGGATTTTACTATGACTTTGACCTCAAAGACCGCATCACACCGGACGATTTCGAACGCATCGAAGCCGAAATGCAGAAGATCATCGACGAAAACCATTCCTTTGCAGTGAAGGAAGTTTCCCGCGCAGAGGCTCAGGAAATCCTCAAGGGACAGACCTACAAACTCGAGCGCCTTGCCGAAATTCCGGAAGGCGAAAAGATCACCTTCTATTCCTGCGGCGAATTTCAGGATCTGTGCCGGGGCCCGCACGTTGAGAGCACCGGTAAAGTCAAAGCCTTCAAACTGATGAATGTGGCCGGCTCCTATTTCCACGGCATTGAAACCAACCCGATGCTGCAGCGTCTGTACGGCACGGCATTCCCGAACCCTAAAGAACTGCGCATGTATCTCCAGCAGATCGAGGAAGCCAAGAAACGCGACCACCGCCGGCTAGCCAAGGAACTTGACCTCTTTTCGATTTCTGAAAATGTCGGCCCAGGCCTTGTACACTGGCATCCCAAGGGCGCCCGCATCCGTACCATTATCGAAGACTTCTGGCGCAAGGAACATTTCAAGAACGGGTATGACATTGTCTTCACCCCGCATGTCGGCAAATCCAACCTGTGGGAAACTTCCGGCCACCTCGACTTTTACCGCGACGGCATGTACGCCGCCATGAACATTGATGAGCTGGAATATTTCATCAAGCCCATGAACTGCCCGTTTCATGTTGAAATATACAAATCCGGACTGCGCTCCTATCGTGAACTTCCGCTGCGCTGGGCCGAGCTCGGCACGGTGTACCGCTACGAAAAAGCCGGCACCCTGCACGGACTCTTCCGCGTGCGCGGCTTCACGCAGGACGACGCCCATATTTTCTGTACGGTCGAACAGATTGAAGACGAGGTAAAGGAAGTCATCCGTTTCTGCAACTTTATCTGGAAAACCTTCGGATTTACGGAAGTTAAAGCTTACCTTTCCACCCGCCCGGAAAAGGCGGTCGGCGAAGAAGCCCGCTGGGATCAGGCCACCAAATCGCTGGAAGCCGCCATTCAGGCCGAAGGACTTCCTTACGAAGTGGATGAAGGCGGAGGTGCCTTCTACGGACCGAAAATTGACCTGAAGGTTAAGGATGCGATCGGCCGCGAATGGCAGACCAGTACCATCCAGTTCGACTTTAACCTGCCGGAACGTTTTGACCTGAAATATATCGGCGATGACGGCAATGCGCACCGCCCCTATATGGTGCACCGCGCCCTTTTCGGCAGTCTGGAACGATTCTTCGGCATCCTGACCGAGCACTATGCCGGCGGCTTCCCCGTCTGGCTGGCACCGGAACAGGTCCGCGTTCTTCCGCTTTCGGATGACCAGCTGGAATATGCTGATGAAGTCCTTGCCGCGCTCCGACAGGCTGAAATCCGGGCGACGGTGGACAAAAAGCAGGGCAAGCTGAATGGAAAAGTTAAGAACGCTCAGCTGGACAAAGTGCCGTACATGCTTATTATCGGCGCCAAGGAACAGGAAAACGGTCAGGTTGCCGTGCGCCATCGCCTTCGTGGCATGAAAGGTGCGTGCAGCCTGCAGGAATTTATCGCCCAGCTCAAAGAGGAAGAGCTGGATAAAAGAACAGTAGAGATGGAGGTCTCAGATTAGAAAGCAAAACTTCAAGGGCAGGCAGCAGCGCGAGCCGCAGACTCGGATCAACCATAGAATTCGGATTCCCGAAATTCGCGTAATCGATTACAACGGCGATCAGCTGGGGGTTATGAAAACCAGCGATGCACTTCGCCGTGCACAAGATTACGGACTGGACCTCGTAGAGGTATCCCCTACGGCCAAACCGCCGGTTTGCCGTATCATGGATTATGGGAAATACAAGTACGAGCAGGAGAAGCGCCAGAAAGAAGCGAAGAAAAAGCAGGTGCAGACCAAGCTCAAGGAAGTCAAGTTCCACGTCAACGTTGAACAGCACGACTACGACACCAAGATGCGCAACCTGATCAAGTTCATCGAACATGGCGACCGCGTAAAGGTTTCCCTCATGTTCCGTGGACGCGAAAATGCGCACCGCGAACTCGGCTTCGAGGTGATTCAGCGCGTTATTCAGGACACTGTGGAGTTTACATCTGTTGATCAGGCGCCTCGTCTTCAGGGACGTTTTGTCAGCGCTATTCTTGTCCCGAAAAAGAAAAAAATCTAAAAGCCTAAGCCCGCTGAAAACAACCTCCGACCGGGAGCCCCAATGACTGCTGTGCACCCAAGACCGCACTCAACGGCCACCGGCAAGAAAAAGGTCGATCGCATTTTGGTGATCGCCTTTTTTTTGCTCATGGCATGTTCCGGAATCCTGCAGGCCCAGACTAACTGGGTCGATGGCGACGCCTATGGGACCAACGATCTTTCAACGGCAGCGTGGATCAGCTCGATGACCGATGGAGACGGCGATCTCATCATCGGATCCAGCAACACAACGGATCTGCTGATCAGCAACAATGTTCAGGGCTACATCATCATCTCCAACCGGGTGAATGGATTTACACTGAATGCATCCAGCGGCACGGTCACCGGCTCGCACTTTGCCGTACTGTCCGCCTTCAATGCTACCAACCTGACCGTTAACGGCGGATCCTTCGCAGGCATTACATCCACCCAGACTTCCGGCTCTCCACTGGACCTTCCGTTCAGCACTGGAACGACGGAGGCTGTCGGCGGAATCATTTTCAACGCGTCAAATGTCACGCTTTCCGGATCGACCTTTTCAGGATCGGAAGGAAACGACGCATTGCAAGTGTACGGCAGTGACGGAATAACGATCACTAACGGCACCTATGCAGGAGGCGAAGCCGACTCCGAGACCGGAGGGCAGGCCCTGTTTGTCAACTTCTCGACCGTGACCATCTCCGGGACCCCGACGTTCACCGGAGGCACCGGAGCGGCAGCGATACTGGTTCGTAACGGCAGTCTGCAGGTTGATGGAGGAACCTTTACCGGAGGAAACGATGGAACAACCAACTACTACAGTCTCGTCAGTATTGCTTCGGCCGGCGCAACCAATGCGCTGACCCTAAATGAAGGAACCTTCAATTCCATCGCCCTTACGGGTGACGGAATCCAGCAGATGATTGCCGGCACCAACCTGCAGGTCGACGGACTTATCGTACTGGACGGAAACACGCTCAATGTCCTGGCCGACGATTCACTGTCCGCCTTCCAGAATACCTTGCTTCGTAGCGGGCAGATTAATTTTTCCGACAACTTTAATCTGACCGCCGGCGGATACATCGGCTACATCGTAACAACGAACTCATCTCCCCTGCTGTCCGCAGACACAGCGGTATTGGAAACGAATTCAACGATCTTTGTGGATACCACCCTGTCCGGGTTTACTGCCGGAACAAATACCGTCCGGCTCATCTCAACAACATCCGGCATCTTCATCATCGATGCCGCGGGAAATACCAATCAGGCCAATAGCGCGAACATCCAGACCAACATTACCTTCGCTACGGATACCGGAGACCGCACCTCATTGACAGGAATGATCGTCAATAACGACCTGACGTTGCTGTTCAGCACGCTTCGACTGAGCGATTATCTTGGAGCAACCGGAGAATTCAGCAGCTTCCTGGATGAACTGGAACCGCTTTTATCCAGCGAAATGCTTACGGCCATCGACCGGAATTATGAATCAGCCGCCACTGCAAGCCAGATTCAGCAAACGTACTTTACCTCCTTCAATCACTACCAGACCGCCCTGCAGGGCATGCGCGCCGCCGTGGGGCAATCAATCTCGCGCGGCTCGGAATTTCGAGACCAGATGCGACTGACGCCTCCGGGCCCCAGAGGACCTGAACAGAATAATCGAATGCGCGGCTGGACCAAGTATTACGGGCAGTATCTCTCCCACGATGAAGAAGGCATGAATCCCGGTTACGACACAATCCTGCATGGCGGCGTAGTCGGCATCGACACCAGTTTCGGCAACCTGCTGATCGGCTTCAGCGGAGGAAGCAGTCATTCGAGAATTACACAGGACACCGATGCCCAGTCAGACACCGATGCCTACCACGGCAACCTCTACAGCACCTATGGATTCGAACGAGGATTTATCGATGCCGGTGTGGCTTACGGAACCGGCAGCACGGACACCCGCACTACGACACCATTCCGACTGGACGGAAACTTTGACTCAGAGATGACAAGTACCTACCTCGGCGCAGGCTATGATCTGACAGATAGACGCGGCACCACGATATTTACGCCGGAAGCATCGGTACAGTATGCCACATACAATCAGGAAGCGTATACCGAACAGAGCTCTTCGGCCGTTCCGCGGCATATCAAGGAATTTGATGCGGACTCCCTGCTGACAACCATCGGCCTGAATATTTCCATGCTGAATCAGGAAGCCATGGAAACATTTGCCTATAAACTGGATCTCCGGCTGCACTGGATGCACGAATTCAACGCCGATCCTTCGGCGCTGAACTTCACCCTGCAGAACGGGGGCACCGTCTACCCGATAAGCGGTACCGGTCTCGATGAAGACTATTACCGGATCGGTATCGGCAGCGCCTTTTTCAATACCCAGTATTTCAAACAGAAAAACGTCATGCTCCGCATCGACTTTGACGAATTGTTCGGCGACGGATTCAACTCGCACAACCTGTCGGCCAAGGTGATTTACGCGTTCTAAAAAAAGAGCAGGCCCTCGGCCTGCTCCGCTACAAAGAGAAAGCAGGCCGCCGGACCTGCTTTAATTTTTATGCCTTCGTACGCTTGATCGCCGCCGCAACAAAATCCTTGAACAGCGGATGCGGCTTGACCGGCTGCGATTTGAGCTCCGGATGTGCCTGAGTGGCCACGTACCACGGATGATCCTTCAGCTCGACCATCTCAACCACGCCGATATCCGGATTCACCCCCGATAGAATCAGGCCGTTGGCCTCAAACTGCTCACGATACTTGTTATTGACTTCGTAACGATGGCGATGACGCTCGGAAATTTCCTTCGTGCCGTAGGCTTTGAACGACTTGGTCCCCTCTTCCAGCACGCAGGGGCAGGCGCCAAGACGCATGGTACCGCCCTTTTCAACCACATCCATCTGCTCATCCATCAAACAGACCACCGGATGTTCAGCCTTCGCGCCTCGCTCTTCGTCGAATTCCGTGGAATGAGCGCCCTGTAATCCACAGACATTACGGGCAAACTCAATTACGGCACACTGCAGACCAAGACAGATTCCGAGGAACGGAATCTTATTTTCCCGGGCATACTGCGCCGCGCGGATCTTGCCTTCCATGCCGCGCGATCCGAAGCCGCCAGGAATCAGTACGCCGTCGACGGTATTGAGCACGGAAGGATCCTCCTCGATGTCCTCCGCCGCAATCTTGAGGGCCTCAACCTTGTAGCCGGCCGCATAACCGCCATGATAAAGCGCTTCATAAATAGATTTATACGCATCCTGCAGCTCGGAATATTTGCCCACCACACCGATGCGGACTTTGCCCTTGGGATTCCGGATAACGCTGATCAGGTCTTCCCAGTCTTTCAGCGGATTGGCCGGCTTCGCAATACGGAAACGGTTCAGAATGATTTCATCCAGTCCGGCGCGCGACAGAACCAGCGGAATTTCATAAATCGAGGTTTCCACGTCCTTCTCCACGATGACGCAGTCCTTGGGCACATTACAGAAAAGGGACAGTTTATCGAGGTGCTCGCGCTCCATGTCCACTTCGGTCCGGCAAACCAGTACGTCGGGCATAATCCCGATCTCGCGAAGCTTGGCCACGCTCTGCTGGGTGGGTTTGGTTTTAACCTCTTTGGCCGCCGCAATGAACGGCACATAGGTGAGATGAATAAACATGGAGTTGTCACGACCGACTTCCAGAGCCAACTGGCGGATGGCTTCCAGAAAAATCAGCCCCTCAATATCGCCAACAGTACCGCCGAGCTCGACCACGATAATATCAGGATCCCCCTCCTCCAGCGCACGGATCCGGTCTTTGATCTCGTTGGAGATATGTGGAATCATCTGAATGGTGCCGCCCAGATAGTCGCCATGGCGTTCTTTATGGAGCACGTTCCAGTAGACACTGCCGGCCGTAATATTACTCTTCTGCGAGGTCGGCTTTCCGGTGTAGCGCTCATAGTGCCCCAGATCGAGGTCGGTCTCGGCGCCGTCATCGGTCACATACACCTCCCCATGCTGATAGGGACTCATGGTTCCCGGATCCACGTTAAGATAGGGATCCAGTTTCAGCATGCGGATATCCAGTCCGCGGTTGATCAGCAGGCGCCCGACCGATGCAGCCGTAATGCCTTTGCCCAGCGAGGAAACCACGCCGCCCGTAATAAATAGATATTTAGCCATGAAAACGCCTCATTCCTGTAGTGCTGGATGTTTGAAAAGTACGGGGCGGGATGCTATCGCCTTCCCCCGACCCGCCCCAAGCCAAAAATCCAACTATCGACATCCCGCGCCGAACCACCTGTTCTCACCCCCTGACAGCCCCTTGAAAACTCAGGGAACAGGATTGAATTTTTTATGTCCGGCCTCTAAATTGGAGATTCGTTTTTATCGGCTTTTTGGGGAAAGGCCTCAACACTAAGGGAAACAACGCTATGAGATTGAAGATCTGCGCACGCAACAAGCATCTGACGACCGGCATCGGAATGGTGCTTGGACTGGCATCCAGTCTCCTTCCTGCAGGAGCCGTAAACTACAACGACGGGAACTCCACCAACTACCTGGGCAGCACGCTCACAGACGTCAGGCTAAAGGTCGGCATTGATGAAGCCGGAAACACGCTGTATGTGACCAACGGCGGGGTGGCCTCGGTGCGCGAAGTCTATGTAGGAGAGAGCACCTACTCCACCAACAACCTTCTGCAGGTCAGCGGCGGGGGCCTTATTCTTGCCGGCGCGGTGGATACAAACAACGTCACCACCGGCGGCGTGTATGTCGGCGATACCACCGGCAAAGGATACGTTTCAGTGAACAACTCCTCCACGCTCGAGACCGACTAT
>JAFGVP010000157.1 GCA_016937945.1 Pontiellaceae bacterium
CAACGGAACTTCAGCAGATCGAAAGCGTATCCCGGCACTCTTTGAACCAGCGCAGGTTGTCCGCACCTCCGCCGGTCAGGGTGACGGCTGCTTTGTGCGCATGTACGGCAACATGCTCGGAAAGGGTGAACAGATAGCGGCGAAGCGTGGCGATACGCAATCGCCGGGCAGTACGTTTTCCCGCCTTCCGCAGAGCGTTGCGTTTTTGTGCTCCGGCAATCAGATCCACGCCGCGGGCCAGATTATGGGCAAGCGTCAGCAGGGCATAATAACCCCCGGTTGCGCGAAAGGTCGGTGCAGGGCGGGCCCGATGTCCGGCAAGATCGGTAAGAGAGGGACATATTCACTTGAGCAACGACCGTCTACCCGCAGGGAGACGGTTTCCTTGCCGTTTCTGATGCGTTCCCCTTCGAGGTTAGGCATCCTCTACACCTGCGATTCACAATATTTAATTGCCGGAGCAATAGAACGGAGACAGATTCTAATCGTCCAGCAGGATATAAAGATCGTCGCTGTCGTAAAGGTTGCGTCCTTTTCCGTTGGGCCCGAAAGATCCGACCACCACCCGAGTGGCACCGCCGATGTTATAGTCAGGGTCGAAGAAATAGGGATTGCCCCAAGGATCTTCCATAGTTCCTTCATAATAGGGTCCGCGCCAGCCGATATAGGTTCCGTCATTTTGCAGTAACCCTGTGCCGGTTCCATCCAGATACCAGATTTCAGTACTGCCGGGCGCTGTCAGGATGGCCTTATTGGGCCAGGTTCCGGTATCGGACGCCAACTGCAGGATAGAGGCTGAAAGAAAGCTGAGTTCGACTTCCGCCTGCTTCCGAAAGGCCGTCTTCCGGGCCTTGCTGATCGCCAGCGTACAGAGCGATGTCAATATACCGATGATAAATACAACGAGCATGATTTCAATCAGGGTCATGCCTTCACGTTTTTTCATAGGAAACTCCATTTTCAATAGTAAACAGCTGAATACCGAAAGAGCACATGCAGTGCCATTAAGACAAATAAAACCATCTCGTCCTGCCTAGTCGACAGACCGGAACAGGTAATAAAAAAGGGTTCCCCGTCAGTTTTTACTCAAACCGGGAAACCCAGGAGGGGAAAATAAAAACGGTTCTCGTCAGATCGCGCCCTGCAGCGTTTCGATGGCCTGAACAATGGCTTCTTTCGCCTCTACCGCTTCTTTTGCGCTTTTAATGATTTTTTCATAATCCGCGATGGGCATCTGGACAGCGATTGCGTTGCCGTTCCCATCGTAGAAGATCTGTACATTATCTTTCTCCATGATGACTCTCCTTCACTTCTTCCGTGATTATTTTAATTTACTGAGCAGATCCAGGTGACCGCTCAACCAATCGTCTTCTTTCGCCTTTTTCCTGACCGGTTCAGCCTGCTGAACAACGGCTTCCGCCTTTTCCTGTAACGCGGCCACGGAGGCTTGATCAAGCTCAACAGAAACCGTGGTGACCGGCTCGTCAACCATCACTCCGACATGCTCGTTATTCGAGGTTCCGGATGCATACAGGCTGGAGTCAAATCCGGAGACGGAGAAGATTTCATCCTGCTCCTCTTCACGGTCCAAATCGAATGCGGGTTCAGAAAGCTCATAGGCCGCACTGTTATCGATCTCGATCGGAATAAAATCATCGGCGACAGCCTCGTCAATCATGTCCGCCGGAGTCATCGGCGCCTTCTCGACCAACGGAAGGGCAGGCGCATTGAGCTCTTCAGCCAACTCGGCGGCTATAGCCGGAAGGTCCTCATTCTCATCGTCCAGAAAAAGCGGCTCAGGCATCTGAACGATCATCGGCGTGTCTTCAGGCTCGGAAATGATTTCTTCTACAACCTCTTCAACCGACTGATCAACCGACTGATCAACCGCAACGACAGCCTTTTTATTACGGGCACCGATTCCAAAACGAACAGCGATGGTCCATACCAGACCGGTTGATACCCCGGCCAGAATAAAGGGAAATACAACCGCGCTGAGCAACACACTACCGCCGGCGCCGGATACGCCGCTGTTTAGACCGGCATCAATCACCAACAGGGCGATGATGATAAAAATAAAAGGAACCTGCCCTTTTTGATAAAGTGCAAAGCGGACCTTGGTCGTTACATTGGACGCTGCAAGCGCGCCGAAGGCCCCATAAGTTGCACCGGCGGTGGTGATCTCAGCCACGCTGACGCCTGCGACTCCCTGAACGCCCTTGAACGCAAGAAAACCGCCGCCGACATAGGACAACGCGACAACCAGCGGCTGCAGCCCCAGCATCGATACGGCCCATAGGATGGAAACCAAGTTCAGTGCCAGAAAAGCCCCCCAAAGCATGGTGTTTCCGGCAGACTTAATGATTCCGTTTTGTGCAGCCATCCAGACGGAAACATCGGCACCCAGCAGAACAACGGCCGCCACAACAAGCATGACCACGTTTAATTTGCTGTTATTCTTCATCGTTTATCTCCCTTTCTAGCTCATCGTCAGCCCGACCTCGTGAAAGGCCATGGTCAAAACGCTAAGCATCGTTTTATTCAGATCGGCAATGCGAATGCTGGTCACCTTTCTCCGCAGAGAAAGTAGGCGCGGCACATCGCAGTACTCCAGTTCGGAAAGGTTATCCTCATAGCGCAGATCAAGCGAGAAGCGGAGGCCGCCCTCCATGACATCTACAAAACCGAACTCTTCCCACGCATCGTAGTTCCAAAGGCTGCATACGCCGTCCTTCATGGTAACGCGCACGATTCCTCCGCAGGACTCGTTGAGGCAGGTGTAGTATTGCATAAAAACGTTAAACAGCCGGCCGGACTCATCAAGGAGGTTAAAATGTTCTGCAATCTCTTTCTTGACCGAGGGAACAACTCCATGGCCTGCAAGACGGCCGCCTGTTGCTCCATCATTCCGGATATCTCCATAATCCGAAGCGGAAAACTCGAGGCGGACCTTTTTATCAGTCAGCGGCTCAGGAATATCGATAACGGCGGGCGTAAGTGGTGACTCCACAGGGACCGCTTCAGGAATAACCGCCGGCGCAACGGCGGACAGGCTCTTCCCGTCCAGCAGAAAGCGTTGCAGTTCTTCCAGAACCTGATCCCTTGCCTGAAGAATCTGTTCCGCCTGCTTTTTCCGTTCCAACAACTTCAGATACTCTCCGTACGGAAGTTGCAACATCCCTTGATCCTTCAAAACTAAAAACTGTGATGTATTACTCATACCAACCTAACGTCATAAAATCCTAACAACGGATCACTTTCATGCAAATATCGTGCCACAGACTGATACAACTCATAAAAACTGCGACACGCCCCTCCTCTTCCCTTGTGCATAAAATCTCTAAGCCACCCTCGTAATGCGCGCGCCGGACTCATTTCACATACTCGCCCCCAATCGACATCAACATATATAACAAAGATACTTTTAAAAAACACCGCGCACAATTTTCTTATCCTTATAATAATTTCCACGCCATACTGCCAAACACTCTCCGGAAATTCAGGAAAACAAGAGCTTTCAAAGACTCGGCATGGTATTTGCTAATTATGTCCTACCAGATGGAAAGAAACGAGGTAGGTTATGAGGATTGAGAAAAAGATTATTCGAATGGTACTGATGGCACTTATGGTTGCGGCTACCGCCGAGCTGCAGGCACAGACGGTAAATACATGGCGCGGCGATGCGGTAGAGTCGGACTGGAATGAAAACTTTAAATGGAAGCTGAATCATCCTCCGGCAACCGGCGAAGCCGCGCATTTCAGAGGGGAAAACAGCATTATTTCCATTAACAGCACGGTGGAACTGAATAACGGCATGCACCTGTACGGACAGGCGCTTCTGCTCAAGGGTAATGGCAATATCAACCTGCGCAGCCTGGTTGAACATGAGCGGACGGTAAATATTCCGGCATCTGCAGATGGTTACGCCACACTGACCCTGTGCGATAATCTGTCCCTCAACGGTCGGATTGCCCTTTCGGCGAAAGGCTTCGGGACCTCCGCCTGCAAAGGAACACTCACCCTGAAGAACCGTACCACCGTGACCGGTGGCCTGGAGATCGGCGAAGCCGGCGTAGGGACCGGCCAGGTTTTTGTGCAGGACAACGCGATCTACCGAATCACCAATCTGAATCTCAACACACTCGCAGAAAAAGGCGGCATGGCCGAAATTCATATTCTCGGCGGCACGGTCCGCATAGATGTTGACGGCGATCCCTTTGCCGCTTTCATGGAAGATTCCAGCCGTAAGATTATCATCGGCGATACCGGCACTCTGCGAATCGAGTCTGATCTTCCGATCGAAGAGAAAAAGCAGATGATTAAGGATATGATCAGTAGCAACCGGCTGATTCCGGCCTCCGGCTGCCAGCTCACAACCCCGATCCTTCAGGACGAAATGATGATTGCCCGCGCGGAAAGCTCGAGCGTCAATTCAACTCTGCAGGACCGCGATGCGCTGCTCGCGTCTATCGATACCATTTCTAACAGTTTACCGCAAATGGTGAGCGCACCTTCCGATCTCGGCGATCTCGTTAAGGCACTGCACTCACAGGTCAGCGGGGAAAGCGGGAAACAAGCTGAGGTGAAAGATCAGCAGGACTCGGAATCATCTTCCCTGCATCTGGCCGGATACATCGTCTTTTTCGGAAGTATTCTTCTAACCCTGCGACGATCCGCCACGGAAGAGTAAACCTCTCGGGCATCTATCGATGTAGACGGCATGTGACGTACATGCCGTTTTTTTGTTTACAAATAACGCCTGCAAAACTTTTTGGCATATTAGATGCGTGCTCGGAAGTTGGTCTTTTATAGAGAGGTTTAGATGAAAAAAAAGCGTACGAGCTTCCTGCACATCGGTTGCACACACCACGCCGTCCTGATGGCATTGCTGACAACCTGCCCGCTCACGAGTCACGCCGCAACGGAGGGAGCCTTAGAAATCGACGCGAAGTCGTACATCATGATTGCCGGCCTTCTTATTTTTGCAATTATTGCGATGATTGCCATTCAACGCCGCTTCAGCCGCATTAACCGCACGTTGCGGACCGTCACCAGCGAACTCGACATCACCCGCAGGCGCCTTACGGAAACCAGCCGAAACTTTGAGCTGTCAAGAGAAGAACTCAAATTGACCAACACCCGGCATGAAAAGATGCTTGTAGAGGCCCGCGTCGGCATTTATCAGGTGGATGCCATCGGGCGCTGTGAATATGTGAACGGCACCATGTATGAGATTTCAGGCCTTTATCACAAGAAGGCAGCCAAAGAGGGTGTCATCAGCGCGGTCCATCCCGATGATCAGGACGCCTACCGCAAAGCGTGGGATGATTTTATTCAGGGCACCGCCCCGTTTAATCTAGACTTCCGTTTCCGTTTTAAAAAGGGCCGCTACATGACCGAGGTTAGCGTACATGGCGAAGCCAGCAAGATTCTCAATGCCAAAAGGGTTCCCGAAAGCTACATCTTCTGGTTTACCGACGTTACGCACCTGCAGGAAAAGAATAGAAGGCAGGAAACGGAAACCAATCGCTACCGCCATTTTATTAGCGAAACCGTCGAAGGCTACTACCAGTTGCTGGCAGAGGCCCCTATTCCTCTGGTTCCGAACGCAGAGCGCATGGCGGAAACCATCATGACACAACTGAAAATCGCAAACTGCAACTCGACCTTTGCAACCCTGTACGGCTCAACAACGGCAGAAATGAACGGGAAAAGTATCAGCGAAATGCAGGGAGGATGCGGCCCCTTCAAAAACAAGAAAGACATCATCGACTTTATTGCCAATGGTTATCGCGCATACGCACTTGAATCCGTAAGGCAGGACTCCAACGGCAATCTGCTGAATTTGATGAACGATGTCGTCGGGCTCATCGAAAATGACTGCCTTGTCGGCATATGGGGCACCCAGCGAAATATAAGCCGCGAAAAACGTGAAAAAACTGAACTCAGCAATCAAGTGCAGTTTATGCATCGCATTCTCGATGCACTGCCGGCGGATGTATATGTAAAAGACACCCGTTGCCGCTATCTCTATGCCAGCAGCAAATTGGCGGAACGCACCGGCATCACCCGCGAAGAGTGGATCGGAAAAACCATTTTTGAGGTGATCCCCGGAACCTCCAGAGACCACGACCGTCATGCAATTGAGACCATGAAAAATAATCGAATCAACCGCATAGAACGTCCTTTTGAGGCTCGCGGTAAATCCGGATGGATGGAAAGCATTCAGATTCCTCTGGTTTCAGAAGAGGGATTGGTTGAGGGCGTTGTCGGACTGTCGCTGGATATCAGTGCGCGCCGGAAACGCGAAGAAGAGATCCGGCAGCGGCATGCCGCCCTCGAAAGCGTGCTTAACCAGACAAGAAACGAGCTCACACAGTCGCGAGGCGATTATGGCAAAGCTGCGACGGCCCTTGCCGACGCTCTGGATAAACTCAAGATGGCTGAAGCTGAAAAACAGACCCGCGAGCACCTGCATAATGAACACCTTACGGAACGTAAACGTATTGAGGAAGCGTTGCGAAAAAACGAAGCCAATCTGCTTAAACGCCAGCAACAGCTCGAAGAACAGCTGGCCCGTCGCATGGAACAGCTCGCGTCGGAATCAAACAAGCGTGCCAAGTGGGAAGAACTGCTGCAGATCCGGGATGAGGAACTTAGAAACGTTGAAGATCTTGCCAAGGAAACCAAGCGGCAGCTGAAAGAGACCGAGGATTTCCTGAAGAGTACACAGGAGCAGCTGATCCATATGACCGGCGAGCACGCACGGGAAATGGAAGGTATCGAAGGCGCCCGGAAGGCGATCGAAAAAGAGCTGGCCGAAGTACACAGCCAGCTCAATAAAAACGATGAACGAACAAAGACTCAGCTGGATGAGCTTACCGCAAAACATGAATCCGCATTTTCCGATGAACAGAAGGCCCGTATCAAAGCGGAGAAACAGCTGGAAAAAACGGAAAGCCTCCTGCAGACGACCCAGCATGAAAAGAAGGAAATGGCAGAACGTCATTCCCGGGAACTGGAAGAGGAAATCGCCGAGCGAAAAACAGCCGCAGAAAAACTGGTCCGCAACATGGCGGAACTCGATGAACTTCGCCAGCAGTTCCATGCCCGGATTGAAGAAGAAACCAAGTCGATCAAGCAGCAGCTGGCAGAAAAACAGATTCGTGAGCGGGCCATTCGCCAGCACGAAAAGGATATGGAAGACCGCATACGCAAACTGGAACAAGATCTGAAACAGAAAACGCGTGCGGTTACCGAGCAGATCCAGCTTGTTGAGAGCGTGGAAGTCGAAAAGAAAAAGACCGAAGAACGGCTCGAACAGTTCTCCAGGCGGCAACAGGAACTCGTTACCCGCGAAACCCAGAACCTCCAGCTTCAGGTTGCGGAAATCCGGTTGAACGAAGTGAAGCTCCGCAAAGAAACCGCCAGCCTGCAGAGACAGAAGGAATCGATGGAACAACTGCTTGAAGAGCGCAGTGTAGCACTTGAAAAAGCAATCCGGCAAAAACAACTGTTGGAAGAACAGCTGAATGAAGCCCGTCAGAATATCCAAAAGATCAAGGCGGTCGGTGAAGAGCGCATTTCGGAAGAAACCGGATCACTGAAGGAACAGCTGAAGGAGGTGCAGAACCGAGCCGAAGCTCTTCAGAAAGAGGTTCATCAGTTACAGCAGAATAAAGCGAAAACCGAGGAAAACCTGAGCACTCAGAAGGAAAACTTTAACCAGGCGGAAGAAGAATACAAAAAGGTTCGCGCGGCCCTTTCAGCAATGGAAAACCGGCTGAAAAAACAGGAGGAGGAACAGGATAAACGCATTGAATCATCGACCCGCGAACTCCATCGGCAAATGGCCCGCCTTAAACAGGAGAGCGAAACACTGGAAGAGCAGCTGAAAACGATGACGGCCGCAAAACAGTCGCTTGAAGATCAGCTGGATACCCGATCCATGGAGCTGTCGCGAGCCGCACGCGAATACCGCAAAGTCGTGGATGCATATAAAGACACTCAGGCAAGAATGAAACAGCTTTCATCCCGCCACGAACAGGAGCTTGCTGATCGGGCCTCAAAACTGAATGCAGAACTCGTTCAGCTCAAAGAGAACGATATCACCCTTAGGGAGGAGTGCAACACCCTTCGAAACCAGCTTAAAACAGATCGCCGTCGCATGGAATCCCTGACGGCACAGCTCGAAACAGAAACCGGAAAACGCGAAGCCGCCGAAGCCGATTTACAGCAGCTGCAGACCGCACTCGCGGCCAGCCGGGAAGAGGCCGAGGCCGTTGTACAGGATCAGCTCCGGAAACTCGGGGATGAGGTTCGCGAACTGAACGATATCCGCCGTCACCTTCAGGAACAGAAAGATGAAGCATTACGTGAGGTCGAGCAAAGGGATGCCGCTCTTGAAAAGAAAGAGCAGGAACGCCGGGACGCCGTAGCCCGCATGACGGAAATCGAACAGCGGCTGAGCACTATTCATGAAGAACATCAGGCAGAGCTTCGCAAGGAAATCGCGGAAGCCCGGGAAATCAGCAAACTGAATGATATGGTTGTTGATGAACTGAATGAAGCCCTGCAGGAAACCCTTACCCCGGTGATCAAGAGCACGTTGCACATTGAAAATGCGCCGAACCTGTATGATGACCAGAAAAAGAGCATTGCGAAGGTCGGACAGGACTGCCGCAAATTGATCGATATGATGAACTATCGTTCTGAACTGACACACATCGCTGACGGCTCCGATGCCCTCAGCCGTGAAATCTGCGATTTGCATGAAATGATGAATGAAATTGACCGTCGGTTCACTCATCGGGCAGACACAAAGAAACTGTTCTTTGCAGTGAGTTTCTCGCAGTATCAGGCGGAAAACAATGTCCCGAAGCAGGTTGAAACGGATGCAGAAAAGCTCCGGAAAATCCTCTCGATTCTGTTGGGTTACGCCATGGAGCAGACGGATAAAGGACGGCTGGGCCTGCACGCGACCCGTCAATCCACATCGGATAGTACCACAACGGTTTGCTTTGAACTGGCCTACACCGGCCGTCTGGCAGACGATCCCCTGCTCAATGCCGTCTTCGGTCCCGATCAGGAAAAGGATGAAACCGTAGACGTAAAATATGGCCTGACGCTTGCCCGCCGCTATATCAGCCTTCTTGATGGAAGTCTGGATCTGGAATATCGAAACGGCAGCATGACAGCCATTACACTGAAGCTTCCCCTCAAGAAGATTGATTGCGGAGAAAGCGGACAGGAAGTCAACGAAACCGAAGCCGGCGCGGCGTAAGCGGCACACTCTTGACAGCTCGGCGCTAGGCTTCTACCGTGCTGTTATGAGATCTTTAATAAATGCCCTTCTGCTTTTTTTCACGGTGTCTTCCGTAACGGCCCATCAATTTAACGAAACATGGGCGTATCTGATGAAGGGCGAGGAAAAATATTTTCCGGCCTCATCATCGATCACCGATGTCGGATGTTTCAGCGCGGCTATTGATGGCGACGGAAATCTTACAGGCGGGCATCTCGCACCTCCGAAACTGCCGGCCTCAAACCTCCGCTACCACCTGGTTATCACCATGCCGTGGAATAAGACACTGGCTCATCTTTATCTCACGCCTGAACTGCCTCTCAGGAATCGCATAATTAAGAATATTGTCGAGCGTGCGAAGCCGTTTGACGGTGTTCAGATCGACTTTGAAAGCATCGCCCCCGAGGATGGAATTCATTACCTCAACTTTCTGGCAGCCGTAAAGAAAGCCCTGCCACCCGAAAAACAATTCAGTGTCGCGGTAATGGCGCGCTGGGCGGATTATAAACAATCGCACCCCGACGATGCGTTTGACTATCCGTTTATTAATCTGGTTGCGGACCGGGTGATCGTGATGGCCTATGATGAGCACTACCGGTCCGGCCCTCCTGGTCCCATCGCATCCCTTGCATGGTGCCGGAACATATATGACTATGCCCGGAAAACGATTGATGCAAACAAGCTTGTCATGGGCATCCCGCTGTATGGCCGCAGTTGGCAAAAGGAAACCACGACACAGGCATTCCGCAATCCGGAAGTCTGGACCGACCTGAGAATTCGTCAGGCCAAACTGAGTTCAGCTGAGGAAACGGGAGGCACCTACTCCTACACAACAAACGTCACCGTGGAAGTCCACTTTGAAAACATGGCATCGCTCGATGCCAAGATGGCGCTCTACACATCCAGCCCGATTCAGGGCGTGGCCTTCTGGCGCATCAGTCAGGAACCCATCAATTTCTGGCAGCACATTGCCGGGGAATAAGTTTTTATCTCCGTCAGACCCGGAGACCATCCCGAGAAAAAGCAAACCACGAGATGGTTTCAGCTCACAGGCGGAAAATTTTCGCTCGGAACTTAGATAAAATGCTTAAGTACGCGGACTCAATTGCCGATCAAATAAACGGTAATTTTGCCATTAGATGAACCGACAGCAACGCAGGAAGTTACATGCCTGAAAATGACCCAGACAGAAACCAGTATCAGGACTCTGTTCTGGTTGTTGATGAAGATGCGGCAACCTGCCGTATCATTTCCAATATGCTGAGCGATACCGGGTGTGACGTAATCACCTGCGGTTCAGGCTCAGAGGCCTGCCAGATTGCCCAGCGCACCAAACCGAACCTTATTCTTCTGGACACCTATCTTCCCGACATGTCGGGATTTGACGCTCTTAAAGCCCTTAAGATCATCGACCAGACTCGGGATATCCCGGTAATGATTATCTCCACCAGCACTCTCCCCGGGATGATGGACAAAGCCCTCAGCTGCGGCGCAGTTGATGTTATTGCAAAGCCGATCGATAGACAGCTTCTGCTGAACAAGGCGAAAACCTTCATACAGTTGCGTCGCGATGCCCGCGAAATCCGGCACATGCATGATGAGCTTCTCGCATCCCATGCAGAACTCATGGTGTATAAGCTGGCGATCGACAGCGTGCCGGATGCCGTTGTCATTTCCAGCCCGACCGGCACGATCCAATACTTTAACAGGGCGTTTATCAAACTGACCGGAGAATCGGCCGATACGCCCCTGACCGACCGCAACATTACCACTTTTTTCCTGAATCCGTTGATGGTGATTCAGCAGGTTAAAAAAGTTACCGATAATACGCCGACTTCCGTGGAAGCGGTCCTGTGGGGCAAAGGGGGCGAGTACCCGGTACTGGTTAAATGCTCCACGATCCAGTCAGCCGGCAATGACAAAAAAAAACTCGTATTCCTCATCATTGACCAGACAGAAAGAAAGCTGGCCGAAGCAGAACGCCTGCGTCTGGAATCAGAATTGTTCCATGGTCAGAAACTTGAGGCTGTCGGACAGCTGGCATCCGGTATCGCGCATGAAATCAACACGCCGATCCAGTTTGTCAGCGACAACCTTCGCTTCATGCAGGATACCATTCCCGACCTCCATAAACTGCAGCAAGCCCGGATACGGCTTATCGAGGAGGCAAAGAAGGTCAATGTGCTGGCCGACGTGATCAAGGAAGTTGAAGATGTCATGAAAGAGGTAGACGTTGACTATATTCATCAGGAGATTCCCTCAGCCATCATGCAGTCGCTGGAGGGAACTGAACGTGTTGCATCAATTGTCCGGGCCATGAAGGACTTTGCCCATCCCGGTTCCGTCGAGAAAACAATGACAGACCTGAACGAAGCCATCCGCACAACCATCACAGTCACCCGGAACCGATGGAAATATGTGGCGGAAATGGAAACCTGCTTCGATGAAGAACTCCCGTTGGTACAATGCCAGCACAGTGAATTCAATCAGGTCATTCTCAATCTGATCATGAATGCAAGCGATGCGATTGCCGATAAATCCGGAAGCGGAAACGAGCTTGGAAAAATTACCATCTCTACGCGTCGGATCGATTCTATGGTGGAAGTCCGGGTGATGGATACCGGAGACGGTATTCCGAAAGATATCCAGAAAAGAATTTTCGAACCGTTCTTCACCACGAAGGAAGTCGGCAAGGGATCCGGTCAGGGACTGTGTATCGCCCACAGCGTAATTGTCCAGAAACACCATGGCCGATTCGACTTTGAAACCATCCCCGGCAATGGCACAACATTCATCATACAGCTTCCTATCGAACAAAAAGGTTAAATCGCAATGGATCAGACACAACCGAGCCGGCAGAAATCCATTCTGTTTGTGGATGACGAACCTAATATCCTGCAAGGATTACAGCGGTCATTGCGGAAACACCGGAAGGAATGGGATCTGCACTTTGCCAACTCAGGCGAAGAGGCCCAGCAAGTCATGCAGAAGCTCTCGTTCGACCTGATCATAACCGATCTGCGCATGCCGGTTATGAACGGCGTGCAGTTGCTTAAATGGGTTCAGCAACATTTTCCGCATACGATGCGCTTTATCCTTTCCGGCCACGGAAACGAAGACCTGATCATACAGACCGTGGGCGTCGCCCATCAGTTCATGGCCAAGCCATGCGACATCGTCCAGATCGAAAAGGCCATTACCAGGGCCTGCAGACTGCAGGATATCTTCGACTCCGGCTCACTCCAGAACATAATCAAGGATGGCGCATCGCTCCCTACCCTGCCCGAACTCTATGAGGAATTGGCTCACACCCTGCAATCTCCCGAAGAATGCACGGCCGGCAGAATGGCTGAAATTATTTCCAGAGACATCTCGGTCTCCGCAAAAGTACTTCAAATGGTGAATTCATCATTCTTCGGCCTTTCACAGCGCGTGGTGAACATCACGCAGGCCGTCACCCTGCTCGGGGCGGAAACCATCAGCATGATTGTACTGACAACCAAAATTTTTAACCAGTTCGATGAAAAATCCATACGGGAATTCAATATCCGGGCGATCTATGACCACTCACTGAACGTTGCCCGACTCGCTAAATTTCTAACCTTGGAAATTACAAAAGATCAGAAAAAAGCGGAAGAAACCATGGTTGCCGGCCTGATGCATGACATTGGTATTCTTGTCGCAATCAGTAGCAAAAACGAAACTTGGAAGAATCTTTATCGTCCGGGCGACAACATGAAGTCCCCATTGCACGAACAGGAAATGAGCTGTCTGGGAACAACGCATGGAGCGTTGGGCGCCTACTTGGTTGGGCTATGGGGTCTTCCCGATGACATCATTGACGCCATTGCGTTCCACCATACGCCGATCAACGCGCCGGACAGCAAAAGCTTCAGCATTTTGACCGCTATTCATCTCGCCGAATGCATTGAAAGCATTATCGACACCGGACTCGCATCAGACGGAAGAACACCTGACATGCCATATCTCGAACAAGTCGGCATTGCGGACAGAATAGATGAACTTATCGAACGATGCCGAACAAAACTGGGTTTCAATACCCCTGAATGCGGAGAGTTATCACCGTGACGAAAAAGATCCTGTTTGTAGACGATGAACAGAACGTACTGGACGGCATACGGCGCCAGTTGCGCCGGGACTTCGATATCGACACCGCCAACGGCGGAGAAGACGCGCTCAAACTCCTCGCCGAAAATGAATATGCAGTGATTGTGACCGACATGCGAATGCCGGGTATGGATGGTGTAAATCTTCTAAAACGTGCAGAAGCAATTGCTCCGCTGTCGGTCCGCATGATGCTCACCGGCAACTCAGACCAGCAAACCGCCATTGATGCGGTGAATCACGGCCAGATATTTCGTTTCCTGAATAAACCGTGCGCTACAGAATCTCTGATCAGCAGCCTGCAGGCGGGAGTTAAGCAATATGAGCTGGTCACCGCCGAAAAAGAACTACTGGAAAAAACACTGACCGGCAGCATTCAGGCATTGATGGATATTCTTGCGCTGGCGAATCCCTGCGCATTCCATCGGGCAGAACGTATTAAGCACTATGTGACGCAATGCGTACAGGGCCTGAACCTGCCCGACGGATGGAAATATGAAATTGCAGCAATGCTCTCCCAGATTGGTTACATCACGATTCCGCCGGAAATTCTCGAGAAGGATCTCACAGGGGAAACCCTGACCCCCCGTGAGCAGGAGATGCTTCGGAATCGTTCTAAAAGCACATGCCAAATGATCGAACGTATTCCGCGGCTGGAGGAAATCACGCAAATGATTGCACTCCTTGACAGTGATGTGCCCGCAGGGCCGGATCGTGACTGCGTCCATACGGGAGCATTGCTCCTGACCGTATGCGGACAGTTTGACCAGTTGCTGACGAACGGACTGTCTCATCGTCAGGTCATGAACCAGCTATCGGAAACACCGACGCCAAACGCTTCAGACATACTGGAAGTTATGGAACAGGTGGAGCCATTGATCCTTGATACAACCATCATGCACATCGACGTGGAATACCTGCGCGTGGGCATGGTTCTGGCGGAAGATATTCGCACGCAAAGCAATATCATGATTATCAAAAAAGGCCAGATCGTAACCGCCCTCATGAAGGAGCGATTACGCAACTTTATCCAGCAAAACACCCTTCAGGACAAAGTCCGGGTGTACGAATCTCAAAAGATATAAAACAATGAATGCACCGGATGCTATTGATGTGCTGCTGGTTGATGATGACGGGCAGTTTCGAAGCGCCCAGATAAGAAATCTGCGAAGGCTGATAATCAAGGAAGAAAAGCCGATACAGATTCATCAGGCCGGAAGCGGAAAAGAGGCCATGGCCATTATCGAAAACAGGGCGATATCCTGTGTGCTGCTGGATTATAACATGCCCGGCGGAAGCGGTCTTGACTGGCTGAAAAAGTTTCTGGCGAAAGACCCGAATCTAGCCATCATCATGGTAACCGGACAGGGTTCTGAACAGCTGGCAGTGGAAGCCATGAAGCAAGGAGCCTCGGACTATCTCGTGAAGGGAAGTATTACACCGCACGACGTGGAACGGGCCATCATCAATGCAGTAGACAAGGTCCGGCTTAAAACGACCATACGCAGCCTGCAGGACAAACTGCTGACGGCAGAGCGGCAGCGGGTCATGATTGAGAGTCTGGGGGCTGCCTGCCACCACATCGGCCAGCCCGCAACGGTGATCAGCGGATACCTTCAGTTCATGCAGGAACAATCGAATGACACCGAAATGCAGAACATGATTTCAACCTGCATGAAAGCATCCGATGAGATCGCAGCAATCCTTCGAAAGCTGCAGCTGGTTTCCCGATATCGGACCAAGCCCTACATCACCTGTGAAGACACTGGATCCAGCAAGATCCTCGACATTGATTCCTGACCAGACCTTTGCAAAAAAACACCGGCCTTTCAGCCGGTGCTTATCGAGATGAATCAATCCAGGCTTATGCACCCAGCTCGGCCTGAAGTTCGGCATCGGCGGCCAGCACTTCCGCCGCCATATTCTTTTTGTAGGCGGTCAGCTTGCGCTTCAGCGGCGCACTGGACAGCGCCATGATCTGCACGGCCAGAATCGCGGCATTAATTGCGCCGGCCTTACCGATTGCAACCGTGGCCACCGGAACGCCCTTCGGCATCTGAACCGTGGAAAGCAGGGAATCCATGCCGTCCAGCGCCCAGCCCTTGACCGGAATCCCGATGACCGGAAGCGTTGTGTGCCCCGCCAGAACTCCGGAAAGATGAGCTGCGCCGCCGGCGGCACCGATAATGACCTTATATCCATTTTTCGATGCATTTTCCGCAAAGTCAGCGGCCTCATGCGGCGTACGGTGCGCGGACATGATTTTAACGGTGGCCTCAACCCCGAACTCCTTCAGGGTATTGTAGGTATACTCCAGAACGGGCCAGTCAGACTTACTGCCCATTACAATCGCCACGGTAGGTTTCTTTTTTACTGCCATGAGGGTACTCTCCTATTCTTTGTTAAAATCCATGCCCAGCCGCTTCATCTCACGATGGGCGATGTCGTTGCGGTAAAATGCCCCGTTAAAGCTGATGCTTTCAACGGCAATATACGCCTTTGAGAGAGCATCGGGCAGATCCCTGCCCAGCGATGTGATACCCAGAACGCGGCCGCCGGCGGTAACCACCTTGTCTCCGTCGAGCGCCGTACCGGCATGGAAAACCACCGTGTCGTCCACAGCGTTGGCCGTGTCAAGGTTCTCAATCTCATCGCCTTTGGCATAATCGCCGGGATAACCGCCGGCCACCATGACCACGCACACGCTGTGATTATCCTTCCACTGCACCATCTCATCGGAAAGGTTTCCGTCAATCACGCCGTTGATGGCCGGAAGCATGTCTCCATCCCAGCGGGCCAGCACCGCCTGCGTTTCCGGATCGCCGAAACGACAGTTAAACTCCACCACACTCGGCTGGTCATTTTTGATCATCAGACCGGCGTAGAGCACCCCTTTATATGTGATACCCCGCCTTTTCAATTCGGCCAGTGTGCGACCGTAAACCTCATCGCGAACCTTTTCCCATACCGCATCGTTCACAATCGACGCCGGAGAATAGGCGCCCATTCCGCCGGTATTCGGTCCCTGGTCCTTTTCAAAAATACGCTTGTGATCCTGCGACGATGCCAGCATGACCACATGTTCGCCATCGATCAGTGCAAGAATGGATGCTTCCTCCCCTTCCAGAAAATCCTCGATCACCACGCGGCTGCCGGCATCGCCGAAGGCGCTGTCTTCGAGTGCATCACGAATGGCCGCCTCGGCCTGCTCAATTGTTTCGGCAACAGTGACTCCTTTCCCCGCAGCCAAACCGTCGGCTTTGATCACGATCGGGGCGCCGCGTTCACGAACATAAGCACAGGCGGCGTCCGGATCGGTAAAGGTTTCATAAGCAGACGTCGGCACCCCGCCCGCTTTCATAATCTCCTTGGCAAACTGCTTGCTGCCTTCCAGCTCAGCGGCGGCCTTGCACGGCCCGAAAACACGAATGCCATCTGCTTCCAGAACATCCGTCAGTCCGGCGCACAAAGGCGCTTCCGGACCGATCACCACGAGGTCCGGCCGGTTATCAGCACACCAACTCCGAATGCCTTCCAGATCGGTTGCGCCATAGGAAAGATTGGTACCCAGTGTCGCTGTTCCTGCATTGCCGGGGGTGCAGAAAATCTCCGGCTTTACCGTATCGTTTGCCAGCTTCCAGGCCAGCGTATGCTCGCGGCCACCGTTACCTACCACCAAAATCTTCATTCGCGTTCTCCTCGCTCAATAGTTAAAAATCTCCGCGGAACATACCCAACAAGGCCCTCCCATGCAAGGCACTCAAGCGCGGAATACGCATGGCAACTCCAATTTTCGGCCATATTTATAGGTGCGAACTCCCATCGAATCTGTTTCGCTGTAGGTCGTTTATCTTCATGAAGATGAACCGGAAAGCAACAACGACAGCAAACAGAAGGACCGCATGAGCAAAAATTCAATATTTCTGGGAAAGGTTTCCGGCATTCCCATCCGGGCACACCTGCTCCTCCTGATTGCCCTGCCATTTGTCATGACCTGGTTCGAGGCTCCCAATTTTTTCATGCGCCTGATCGGTGCGGTCGGCGTTTTTGCCAGCGTCGCCCTGCATGAACTTGGTCACTCCATCGTCGCACAGAAAAAGGGAAGCTATATTCAGGAAATTGTCCTCTATCCCTTCGGAGGTGCCGCCAAAATCGCCAATATTCCTGAAACGCCGAAAGATGAAATTCACGTCGCCCTGGCCGGTCCGGCGGTATCGCTGATCCTGGCCGTCATCGGACTGTTCACCGGAATCCTCATTTTTATCAACCAGCCAGAGGGAACCCCCGCCCCGCTCAGCTTCCAGCTGGGCATCGTTAATCTGGGTCTTTTTCTCTTCAACATGCTGCCGGCATTTCCCATGGATGGCGGACGCGTCCTGCGCGCATCCCTCTCCCGGAAAAAAGGCCGAATGGTGGCCACGCGCACCGCAGCCACGGTCGGAAAATATTTCTGTATCGCCTTTGTGATTATCGGGCTGCTGAGCCTGCACTTCATTCTGGCATTTATCGGTGTTTACATCTTCTTCGCCGGACAGACCGAATACCGCTATGTGCTGAAAGAACATCAGGCCAGCCATTACAGCGGCTTTCAACAGAATCAGATGGGCGTCGAGGTCAGTCCGCCACCGTATGCAAACGGCGGCGGCACGAATCGAACCATGATGGACCGGCTGAAGGATTTATTCCGCGACTGATGTAGCATCCTTCGTCTGCTGGTATTCGATATAATCATCGCCCTTTTCCTGCTGGCGGATCGTCGCTTCGCGAATGACGAACTGCCAGACTGCCAGTCCAACCAGAAGAACCAGCGTCGAAATAAAGAGTGACCACCAGAAAATCTTTTCGTTATCCCGCTTCCTGTAAAGATGGAGCAGTCGCCTGAATCCTGAGTTACGGCTGCGGCGCTTACGGTTCTGATCATCAAAGGGCCGTTTTTCGCGATTAGAACGGCGACGGCGGCCGGAGTGTTTAGGGCGGCGAGTTCCAATCGGCATCGGCTCGCGTTTTTTATAGATATCAGTATCAGACATAATCATTCCGGGTTGCTAAAGATGGTCCAAGTTAGCGAAACCCCGCCGCCTGCACAATCCTATTCCCCGTCCAATCGCGCAACCGTCCGATCCATTACGCCCCGGTTTGCATCCACCAACGCGCCGGCGCGCCGTCCGAGACCCGCACGCTCATCCGGATGCGCCAGCAAATGCTCAACGGCACCGCGCAATTCCGCGTCCGAAGCCACCTGACAGATGCCATTACCTTCGCGAAAAACATCCATTACCGAAGTAAAATTCTCCATATTCGGCCCCACAACCACGGCTTTTCCATACATGGCCGGTTCGATCGGGTTCTGGCCGCCATGCTGATTCAGGCTCTTTCCGACAAAAATAATATCTGCAACGGAATAAAAATTCCGAAGCTCTCCGGTCGTATCGACAAACAGCACATCGGGACGGGAATCCGGCGAGCAGGATTCCGGGCGACTGCGGCGTGCACAGGAGAGATTATGTTGCTCCAAGGTCTGCACCACTTCATCGGCCCGTTCGACATGCCTCGGAACGAGAACAAGGAACAGATCCGGATGCGTTGCGCGCAGGGATTGATACAAGGAACAGAGCGCCTCTTCTTCGCCCGGCCAGGTTGAGCCGCCAAGCAGGATGGTCGTAGATTCATCCACCCGGAGGTTCGTTAACAACTCCCGGGCCGTCACTTCGCCGGCGGGATCGCGTTCGGCCACATCAAACTTGACCGTTCCCATGATGTGAACATGATCCGGAGGCGCCCCGATTCCGATCAACCGTTCGGCATCAACACGGCCCTGAACACAGATCGGGTTAATCCGGCGCAGGACATCCGCCGTCAGTGACCTGAGCTTTCTGTATCCCTTATAGGAGGATTCCGACATACGACCATTGATCAGCGAAATCGGAATACCGGCCTTGTCGGCCAACCGGATCAGATTGGGCCAGAACTCCCCTTCGACCAGAACGAGCCGGACCGGATTCACGATGCGGAGCACCTTGCGGATAATGATCGGCAGATCGACCGGAAAATAGAACAGCACATCACGCTCATCCAGCTCCCTGCGCGCAATGGCGTGGCCGGTGGAGGTCGTGGTGCTCAGAGCAAAAAAAGTTTCCGGATGATGCTCGCGATAGGCCTTGATAAAGCGGAGAGCCACATAGATTTCACCAACGCTGACGGCATGAACCCACACACGCCGATGTTCCCGCAAATGCGCCTTGGTATTGTGTCCGAAATGGCCGATGCGCTGTTCAAAATGCTGGCCATAGCCCCCGCGTTTCAGCATGCGCGAAATAAATTTCGGCAGCATGCAGACAAACACCACCGGGAACAACAGATTGTATAAAAACCAAAGCATCGGAAGACGGTATCCCAAAAAACCGCCGGACTAAACCAAAAAGGCGCCGCTGCCGCAACGGCAAAGCACGACATCTGTCATCCGGCCCAAACCGCGCCGGACTCATGGATTGAAATTATGACAGGAAACCCGAAAGTCGCGATAACGGGCACTTCGGGTGTACATGTGGCGCAAGCCGATTCGTCCGGAATCAACCGGAGGAAACATATCCGTCTTCCAGTGACAGAGCAACTGCGTCTCCGGATTACGAACATGCATGAAAAGATCATCGCCTATTTTTATGACGGTGATCTGATGCGGAACACCCTGTTCAAAGAGACCGGTCCCCAACTGATCGGGCCTCAGCTCGGTATCCTTAAGCCCCTGCCCCGTCTCCGGCATATAACGGCGGCCGCGGATATAGTCGCCCTGCGGATTATCATTATCCTGTGTAAACGCCGCATAGCTGATGTGATAAGTGTTCATGTGGTTGAAATAGAGACGCATGGACGGAACTTCGCGCAGCTTGCTCCACGCAAAAATATCCCGATCGAACGCTCCGGCTCCGCTACCGCTGGCGAGTACATACAGGATGTTCACATTATGAATCATGTCATCCAGCTTGGTGAACTCATAATCTATGCGAACATCACCCGAAAACGTCTGTTTCGTCCAGAGCACCGCGTGGCAGGAATCGTCACCCTGTACAGGCCCGGCTGCAAGCACCATGCCATCGGGCGTATTCTCTACCGTGGCTTTCAGGCCGTCCAGCGCCCAGAACATCCGCCAGTCATTCGTGCCGGAATCATAGAATACCGTCTGCCAGCCCGCATCGCAGAGGGCATCGAACCGTTCCTGATCAGTGTTCACCCGATCTCCTTCGGCAACAGGCGCCGAACATCCGCAGAGTCCCATTCCGGCAACGACGGTCAGGACACCGAAAAACCATTCCGATTTCTTAACCATCGAGCACCTCCACAAAGCAGCAAAAAAATCAGCCATCGGCTTCTTTGTCGAGCAGCGTATAAGCGGTCAGCCCGGTCAGATCCTTCTGCTTGGCCGGAATAATCAGGCTGGCCACATAGCCGACCACAATGCTGACCAGCATGCAGAACGGGAGATAGGCCAATGCATTCAGATCCATGTGATCCTTCGCATAAAAATAAGCGCCTACCGAAACCAAAGCACCGACCCAGATGCCGATATAGTTTGCCCGCTTGGAAAAGATACCGAGCACATACATGCCCGTCAGCGGCGCCGTTACCGCACCCATCAGCTTAAAGGTAAGATTCCACACAGATCCCATGGGTTTATACGAGCACCACAGGGCAAAACCCGTCCCGATCAGGCCGAAGCTGATCGTCAGGATGCGACCGAGCATCAGGGCGCTGTGATCCGAGGCGTTCTTGTTAAAACGACGATAGACGTCTTCCACGCCCAGATTTGCCACACTGTTAAGCGCGCCGGCAACCGTTGACATCGTTGCTGCCAGCAATGCGGCAACCACCACGCCGGGCAGTCCAGGGGGCAGGTTCTGCGCAGCAAAGAACGGAAATACGCCCTGAGAATCCATGGCCGGACTAAGAATCTGCGGCTTGTTGAAATAGTAAAGAAACAAGAGGGTTCCCAGCGTGAAGAGAATCAGGTTGAGCGGAACTGCAATCGCCAGCTGCGTGATCATTGCCTTGCGCGACTCCTTTTCATTCTGCGTGCACTGGACGCGCTGAATGAAGTTCTGATCACCGATCAGGCCCAGAGCAAAAGCCAGAATATTGGCAGCCAGCACGATCACCACCGGCTGCGACAAGTCCATTCGCCAATCAAATAGCTGAAGCTTGTCGAACTGATCGAGAATCGCCATCGCTTCGGAAGGGACCATATCCAGCGAAAAGAGCGCCCACAGCGCACAGATCACAATCGCAGAAACCATCACAACCGCCTGAAGCACATCAGCCCAGACCACCGCTTCCAGGCCGCCAAGCGTTACAAACAGCATGGTCACTCCGCCCATGATCAGGATGCAGGTCTGCAGCGGAAGACCGAAAATGGAGTTCAGCGCCAGCGAAGGCAGCAGGAGAATTGAACCCACGCGGATCAGTACCTGAGTCAGAGTAAAGAAGACAAAACCCAGCATGCGGGCCGGCAATCCGTAGCGGCGCTCCAGATATTCATTCGCCGTGGAAACCTTCAAGCGACGGGCGAGCGGAACGTAGTAGACCAGCAGGATCGGAAGCTGAATGAGCACGGTAAAAATGGAGATCGAAAAATAGATCCAGTTTTCGGAAAAACCGTTGCTGGGCATCGCCATCAGACTGATGGCACTGGCCATGGCGGCAAACATACTCAGTCCGGCGGCCCACCACGGAATGCGGCTTCCGGCACGGAAATAGTCGCCGGCGGACTTTTCGCGACGCGCCATGACTGCGCCGATACTGAGAATGGCGATCAGCAATGCTGCAACGACCAGATGGTTGACCCAATGATATTTCGTGGGAAGCAGCTTTGCCGTGATTTCAATTGCACCGGCCCCGGTATAGGCTGTCAGCTTGTTTTCATCCTTGGAATCCGCCTTGACAGAAACAACCTGCACCGCTTCCGGCAGTTGACCGATCTCGATCCAGCGGTCGTAGATGGAGTGATACGCAATAATACGACGGTCCGCTTCCGAGGCATTCAGGAAGAGAATATGGGAGTGACTCTTTCCGCAGGCGGCCCCGACAAATCCACGCATATCAAAACCCGAGACGGACAAGGCGCTCCAGCTGGCATCCTTCGGATAGAAAGAAAAGGTATCAATGCCTTCCGGCCCAACGCCGGCCACATAGACTTTCTTGCCTAGCACCGCAAGTATGGCGCTTTCATCCAACTCCGGGGAGTCTCCGCACACCACAGGCTCTGCAGCTTCGTCTTCTGATGCAACACAAACCAGTTTACCGGACTCGATGGAATAGACCATGCCGCCCAGTTCAACAGAGGCCGAAGGCTCAACCGAAGGAACCGCAGAAAGCATATTGAATTCGAAGAATTCCTGAGTAGAGGTTTCTCCTTTGGAAATTCCTGCAGTCAGAAACAAATAGGCCGCCACAATCCATAACCCATGCTCAAACAATTTCGATGACATATTCATCCCCACTCCATTGATTTTACACCGCATAAATGCCGGCCCGAAATGACGGGATTCGACTAAAGTATGCTAATGTAGCGACTTAAAGCCGATACACCAATAAAGCACATCAGACTATATTCATACAAATTCGAACATAGCATAGTTCTCAGGCCGAATGATCTTCACGATGAAGAAACATAGGCCACATCAGAACGAATCAGACGGAACATTACCGGAGACGGGTGTATTGACGATGAGCTCAGCGGCATCCAACAATCCGGTTTCCAGCATCTGATTCACGACGCGGATGACAGCCGAAATCATCAACGTTTTCGTCGGACAGAACATCCAGCCCCTTGTCCTTATAGGCGTCGCAGTTAAGGACCAGATTGTTCCCGACGTTGGCCTGACACCACCCGATTCCCATGCCGTCATGCATTGCCAAACGCTCAAACCGGTTACCATTCCCCGCCCCCCCCCGAAAGCATTCCGCCTGCGTATTACCGATCTCGCCTTTCGAAATGGCACCAGCGCTCCCTGACCACCTCAAAACCTTCAAACTAGCAGTTATTTGCCTTCACAAGAAACGCCGTCACGCGATGTCCTACCGGCTGGACCCGGAAATTAAGGATCGGTGTTTCTCCTCGACAGGCTGTGTAGCGTATTCCATCTTTGGTGATGCGGCTCACACACTGCCACACGGATTGTGTGTACGTTATGTCAGAGCTATCCAGATAATACGTGCCGCCGCACAGATAGACGGTGTCGCCGGAGGCTGCTGTTGACTGCGCCTTGGTGATGGTTTTACACGGACTGGTGATCTTTCCGGCACCAGAGACATCCGATCCGCCCGGAGCGATGTATAAATCGGAAGCCCGACCAAAGACGGCAATAAAGACGACTGCAACAACAAGCATGATTCAAAAAATCCCCGACCAATTAGCTCATGCAAACCTCCAAGAGTAATGTATGCGTCTTTTCGGCGACCTCGTAGTCGACTCAAGCAAAGCCTGATACTTTGTCCGGCATGGATGAGAATGAAAACAAGGTGTCGGGGCGTGCTTCGTATGCAGACGAGGAATGCCGGGCGCACCAAAAAAAACAGCTCACACCCGTAGGAGTGAGCTGCAGAACAATGAGCCGGAGAATCAACTTATCCGACTGATGTCATGATTTACCGGCGGAAACGACGGCGGGCAAAGACCAGACTGATACCGGCCACACCCAGCAGACCGAACGTTGCCGGTTCCGGAATCGCAGCAATGACGTCAACATTGCTTGCATCAGCTCCCAGCGCAAAGAGCGCACTGGCCTGGCCGGCAGATACCGCATTATCATAAATACGGAAATCCCATACCGAGCCTGCCATACTGTTATCATTCCACGGCGAACCGCCGTTAACACCGATAATGGGCAGCGTGGAAAGATCCAGACCGGTCGCATCAATGCTGGCCGAATAACCATGCAAGGTATTGAAACCATTATAATCAGTGGAAGCATTCTGATAATAGGTCAGCGTCGTTCCATCGAAGGTAACCAGCATATGCTGCAGCGTACCATTATCCGCATATTGCCCAAGGGCCAATTTGCCAGAGGGAGTCGAACCGCCGCCTTTTGCATCAATAGAGGACGGGTAAGGAGAATCCCCTCGGGCAGGACAACCGATCACATAGTTATCGGTCGTACCGTCACTGAACGAGAAAGCTGTGTTCCATGGACCGCCATACGGAGCCGTAAACCACATTTCCACCGTGAATGCTCCGGTGATTCCGGAAACAGCATCTGCCGAAATCAAGACACCATTGTTGGGAATTCCACCCACCAAGGTTCCATTGATTCCGCTACCACCGGAATACAGCCCGCCATCAACGATGGATGCGGATCCGGAAATGGTCCCGTTTGCCGTTCCGACTGAATCGTTGGCATCCGTTTCAAAGTCATAGCGGTGAAGCAATTCTGCGTTCACCGTCAACGACAAGGCTGAAACAACACCTAACGCTACGAGTTTTTTCATATGTCTCTCCTTTTGTTAAATCCCCGCCACCGGCCCATCCGGCGGCGGGGAAACAGCCACTATTCGCCCTTGATCTGGTAGAATCCGGTAGCGTTGCTATCGGTGAAGTTTGTTGTTGCCCCTTCGGCACCTGCTGCGGACAGGTTACTGAGAACCGGGGTCCATGTTTCTTCCGTCAGGGCCGACTTGCGCTCAACGGAATAGGTACCGGTTCCTTCGTCGGTCCAGTTCAGGGTTACGGTGGATCCGGAAACCTGAATTGAGTTGATCACCGGAGCACCGGTCGGACCGCCGGTATTGGTAATTTCTGCATAGCGGGCCGCAACTTCCGCTGCCGTCATGATGCCGCTGTAGATACGGATGTCATCAATCTGCCCCTTGAACATGGCATCACCAGCAAACTGAGAACGGCCGAACCAGTTGTTGTTGTCGGTGTAGAACATATCGGAGAATGCAAATTTCTCATTGAGGACCTGCCCCTCAAACAGCACGCCGTTCTTGTAGAGCTTGATGAGGTCATTGTCTGAGTCATAAACCCAAACTATATGAATGAGTTCACCCGATGTAACCTGATCCGAAATCAAAACAAACAGATCTCTATTCGGACTTTCAGGACTGATACCAATCTGAATACGACTTTCACCATTGCGGTTGGGTGAAAGGAAGCAATACAGACCGCCGGCGTCGGATACATCTTCCGTTCCAAGGGTGTTGGAGCCGAAGTCCCACAAACGGGCCCAACCTCTGGACTCGTTATCAATATAGGTTGCCTCAAAGGTCACCACATTAGGCAGCTCAGACATCATACCGTTCGGCAGGTCGACATAACTTCCTACCGTGGTGTTGGTAGCGCCGTTCCAGTCACCGGAATTTCCATCCCCAGGAAGCTCCAGAGCACCATCAACCCAGGTATAGTTTTCACCCATAATCGTGCCATCGGCCGTGCCAACGCTGTCGTTTACGATCGTGCCAGTGTTTTCATTGAAGTCCCAATGGTGAATCAGGCTGATCGGATTGGATACCTCCCGCACAACAGTGAACGTCCATGTGTTGGTTGCAGCACCGACAGGAGTACCGACAACGACAACCTTACCGGTATGAACGCCGTGCGGCAGCGCGGAAATGTAACTGACCGTGGTCTCGTCAACACCCACATCAAACGTGGCATCCACCGGATCGCCGCCGTCGATATAGAGCTTGGTCAGCGCTGTATCAACCACGGACGAACCATGCTTGATGACAGACTGCACAGTAACTGATCCGTCGACTACGGACGTGCCAGTCGGTGAACTCGTAATTTTCCCGAGCGGATCTGGAACAAGGAGCGCGGCAGCGATATCTTCAACGGTCGCATCCTGACCCAGCTCAAACAGAGCAACGGCCTGTCCGGCGGATATTGCATTATCATAAATACGGAAGTCCCAAACGGAACCAGCCATGCTGTTGTCGCCCCACGGCGAACCACCATTGATTCCGATTAGTGGCAACGTGGAAAGGTTCAGCCCGGTGGCATCAATGCTGGCCGAATAACCATGCAAGGTATTAAAACCATTATAATCCACCGAACTATTCTGATAATAGGTCAGCGTCGTTCCATCAAATGTAGCAATCATGTGTTGCAACGTAGTATTATCCCCATACTGCCCAAGGGCCAATTTGCCAGAGGGAGTCGAACCGCCGCCTTTTGCATCAACAGAAGACGCAGCGTTGTTGTCTCCCCGGGCAGGACAACCGATCACATAGTTATCGGTCGTACCGTCACTGAACGAGAAGGCTGTGTTATAGGGGCCGCCGTAACCCACTGTATACCACATCTCAATCGTGAATTCGTTCGTAATAGATGCGGTTGCCGATGAAGGAACCATTGCTCCATTGCTGGGAACGCCATTAACCAGAGTTCCGCTGATGCGGTTAGCATCAGTCGAACCGGATTCCAGTCCTCCATTGGTAACAGCCGCAACTCCATAAATGATTGCATCAGCCGTTCCCACGCTGTCAGAGGCATCGGTTTCAAAGTCATACCGATGCACGAGAGCCGCTTGGGACAGACCCGCTGCACAGAGCGAACCAGCGATCAATGCAACCTTCACATTATTCTTCATTTTCTTCTCCTCTATTATGTTTTTACCATCAACACAGGAATTTCCTCGGAAACACACACATGCCCCCGAAGAAACACGTGCGTCGAACACCGCAGATTTCTTCTACCATAAAATACTGCGAGTATCCGCGTTTAATCGCTTCACACTAATTATGAAAAAAATCAGGGATCTGCCCACGGAACCGGAAAAGATATCCGGCCGTATCGTGTACAGATCCCTTGAAGAATACCTCCGGCGGCGGTTTTAAGGAGCCGTCAGCCGGAAAAACATGGTTTTTGAGTCAAACGGAAGATGTACTGATTTTAATCCGTTGGAGAAAACAACCGGCTCCGCCACGGGAGACCAGATAATCGGCGGATTCAGGTTGGTGGCCGCATATAAATCCCAACCGGCGGCCCATTCCGGCCAGTTCACCGACAGCATGCCATTCATTTCCAGCGCCAGAGAAGGCAGCTCCAGCCAAGCGGCGACCGATGCGAAGTCCGGGCTGGCGGTTTCATTATTATAGGCGGTTACCCGGTAATAATTGGTCTGATTGTAAACCGCGCCGGCATCCACATACTCCGATCCTTCCACAGCGCCGGCCAGCTCGGCAAACGGACCATCGAGATCCAGCGATCGGCTCACGGAATAGCCGGTTGCACCACTTACGACGGACCAGTCCAGCAACACGGACTTTCCATCGGCCACAGCAGTCAGCTGGTCCGGCGCGCCGAGCACCAGGAATCCATACTTATAATCCAGGGCCAGCTCTGCGTCGGAACGTTCTGATTCGGAAAGCGCCGAATCATAGATCCGGATTTCAGCAATATCGCCATCCAGATAGTTATTCAATGTGCCCTGAGCTCCAATTACCAGTTGATCCGGCGCATTCAGCGACTGCGTCCCGCCCGAAGCGGTCCCCTGTGCCACGCCGTCCACAAACAGGGAAAGAGAACCGGAAGAACCTTCCCGGACAAACGTGACAACATGCACGTCTCCATCGTTAAACCCGGAATCGGTCGAAGCAATCGTAACATCCGGATTCCCCGTACCGGCCAACAAGGTTCCATTTGCATTCAGACTCAGTCCGAAATCATTAACAACCATCGGGACCTCACCGCTGACCAGTCCGGCGCCTTGATAAAAAGAGGATCCGGTGCCAACGCCCTGTGAGCTGCGATACATGCAGATAATTGTAAAATCATCCTCCACAGGGCGGGCGAACGACAGATAGTTGCTTCCCGAAAAATGCACGGCAGGCATCCCGTTAATCATGTTTTCCGTGTATGACGGACGGTTATCGAGCGTCCCCTGCACGGCATCCGCCCCGTTCCCGCTGGAATCAGCCCAGGTTTCCACCAAGTCCCCGTCTGAGAGTCCTTCAAGCGCGTCCGCCTTGAACCAGGCGGCGAGCGACGGCGGCGGCGCAACATATCCGATCATCTCGATTTCGGAAGAGGCGGCGCTTGCGCCGGAGGCATTCGTGGCCGTTACAACATAGTAATAGGTTTCACCGGCAATGGCGGACGAATCGGTCACCGCATTCAGGGGAGCATCCAGAACCAGATCGGTATAGGGACCGCCGCTGACGGTCGCCCGTCCAATCCGATACCCCGTGGCATCCGATACCGAATCCCAGCCCAGCGTAATCCCCTGCGCTCCGGCCACCGCCTGCAGATTGCCCGGCACCGGCGGAACAGCGCGCGGCGTTACCGTGATATCGCGAATGGAAAGTCCGACATCGATATACTGGCCGCCGCTGGCCTGATGGCAATGAACCGCAATAACATTGGATCCTCCCGGAACCAGCGCCGCTTTGCCGGCCTCGTTCATCGTCAGGAATCCATAGGACGCAATGTAACCGGATGCACTGCCCGCCAGCACGCCGTTGATATAGATTTCAACATCTTCATCGTGATAAATACTAAAGCACAGGTTGTTCAGCTCCTGGGCCGTGAGCGTGCCCATCGTGAAGGTGCGGCGCATCCAGATATCGCTCGAATTCCAGTCCGTCCGAACCAATCCGGCGGTATTCGGCGGATTACCGGCACCAAAGCCGGCATATCCGGCATCCCATGCAGCATCATTAAAGCCGGACGCATACCAGTTAGCCGCCGGCGTATCGAAGGTGTATTTCCAGGACTGACCGGTTGACTGAGAAGTCGGCACGACAGTGGTTACATCGGCCTGAATGGATGCAATGGCCGTCCGGATGCGATCTGCATCCACTTTCCGGACCTTCCTGTCATAGGTCAGCGTACCGTTCAGCTCGATCTCCACATCCGTGATCTCCGTATAAACGCCGGCGCTGAGTCCTCCATCAAGAACATAACCGGCCAACTGCGCACAGAAGCCCTCATATTGCGCGGCCAGTGCATCGCCGTCTTCCACGGTGACGTAGCCCCAGCCGGGTTCCCAGATATGATTGGTCACGGTAAGCCCTACGCCGCCGAACTCGCCGCAGACCACGGCCCTCGTTGAACTGGACGGACAGCTCGGATTCGGATAGCTGTGCCAGTCGAGAATATCGCCGGTGCCGTAATCCGATCCGCCGCTGGCTTCATTCACCAGCCGCGATGGATCGAGCCCCTGAACGTACGGAACCAGCGTCGTCGTATCATGCTGCCCCTGTGATTCGTTGAAAACGACCCAGCTGATAATGGACGGATGGCTCCACAGATTCAACACCATGGCCGTGAGTTCCGTCTTAAACTGAGCGGTATCGATCGGTTGCGGGTTGCCCGTGTAGGAGTTGACACTCGGCATGTCCTGCCACACCAGAATACCGAGCGTGTCCGCCCAGTAATACCAGCGCGAACGCTCCACTTTGATATGCTTGCGGACCATGTTGTAGCCCAGCGTCTTGATCTCTTCGATATCGCTTTTCAGCGCATCATCGGTCGGCGCGGTATAGAGTCCATCCGGCCAGAATCCCTGGTCCAGCGGGCCGAATTCAAAGACAAATTCATTGTTCAGAAGCATTTTCTGATAGCCGTCCACAACACCGAGGCTGATTTTCCGCATCCCGAAATAGCTGGCTACGGATTCCACCTCACCCCCGCCACCCGACAGGGTAACGGTCAGGTCATAGAGAAACGGATGGTCCGGACTCCAGAGGTTGGGATCAGGAATGGAAAGTTCAAACGGCGTTCCGGGCTGGCCGGACGCGGTCGCAATTACATGGTCTCCATCGCGGGCAACGGCCGTTACCGTGATGCCGGCGGTCGAGCCGGACACATTCGCCGTAATGCTGAGCCGGTCATTGTCGATATCCGGAACCAGATGCAGACTTTCAACATGCGTTACAGGAACCGGCTCAAGCCAGGCCGGCTGCCAGATCCCGCTGGAACAGACATACATGATTCCACCGGGAGAGAGCGTCTGCTTGCCGCGCGGATATCCCATCGCATCGGTCGGATCATAAACACGGACAATCAGTTCCTGGGCGCCGGATCCGCTCAGATAATCCGTTATGTCATAGGTGGCCGGATCATACCCTCCCTGATGACTTCCGACGCTCTGACCATTGACGAAAACCTCGGATTCCCAATCCACCGCGTCAAGATGAAGCAGAATGCGCTGACCGGCCCACCCTTCCGGAACGGTAAAGGTTCGCCGATACCACGCCCGCTCATGATGTTCCATCACGCCGGACAACGCCGACTCCATCGGATAAGGAACAAGAATCTCGTCCGAAAGGGCTTGGTTGGACGGAACGGAATCCCCCGCGGAACCGGCCTGAAATTCCCAGATACCGTTCAGGTTCAGCCATTCGTCCCTGACCAGCTGCGGACGCGGGTATTCCGGCAGCGGATGATCGGCATCCACCAGATACGACCAATCCGTCATCAGCGGCGCCGTTTTGGGATTCCACGCATGGGAACTGCCGGTGAAGGCCATTCCGGCCGCAAGGCCAAGGATTCCGGATCGGAACCATTTCGAATACGTCATCAGCATTGTCATAAACAGCATTCCTTTCACAAGGCAGAGGCCCCCTTCTCACGGAAAGGGATCGTTATCATCTGAAACAATCTACGACCGGGAGCGATTCCCGACGAAGGGACCCGTTCATGCGCCCCTCGAAAAATAATGCGAGATGACGCATGAAAACGCTTCATTCAAATTATGTTAGGACATAAACCGATCCGACTGATCACTTCGTTTCGATTTCAGGGAAATAGGAAACGCGAATGTTGTTGGCTCCGAACGGAACGAGAACGATCTCCTCAACGGGTTCTGTTGAGATGACCGGGCTTTGCGGCGGCTCGTCGGCATCCTGCGCATCATTTGAAACCGCATTCAGGCCGACATAGTAGCCTTTATACGCATCCGCCCCGACTCCGGCATCCGTTGCACGGAAGATCAGTCCGGCATTCTGGCCCTCTTCCAGAGTAACATCGGCTTCCAGCGTAAAATCCCCCAGATCGAGATCCTTGAGAATCGCCTTGCTGCCGTCCCCCGGCTTGACGCGATACTGGCCGTCTTCAACAGACCATTCACCGCCGAAGACGTCCCATCGACTGCCGACGCTCCGACTGAAATCTTCTTTGAGCGTTCCATTAACCCGGATGTTGTCAAAGCGGGCATCGGTCTGCCAGGTCCGCAAGCCGATCGATCCGTGCGAGCAGGCATCATCCTCGCGGTCGATTACAGGCGTTTTCATATCGTTCACGAACACCTGGATCCGGCGCCCCCTGGCCACCACCTTGACGTGGTTCTTTTCACGCGGCGGAACAATGAGCTGATTCTTGGACAGTTCGTGCCAGCCACCGTCGGAACGGCCCAAAACCGCGGTTCCCATGGAGGCCCGTACCGTCCATTCCGGGATTTTCCGGGCCTTAACCTTCAGGCGCACCGGCGTGAGGCTCTGGACATACGGCGTATCCGTCATGGCCCGACGCTCGACCTTGATGGACTTACCGGGATTTCCGCGATCCATAACCAGGCCATAGTTCCACGAACTGGCGGGATAGATTTCAAACTCGTCGAATCCGTTCTGATAATCGTTCACCTTGCGCCAGTCCTCTTTGATCATCAGGCTGTATGCAAGCGGCCCCCGCTTGATTCCGATGGAATTATTCACCCAGCTGGAGGAAACAATTTTCATCGGAAAACGAAGGATCACCTTATCGCCGTCCGCCCATACGCGATCAATCGTATGGAAGGTTTCCGGCTTCACGCCGGCGACCGGGATTCCGTTGACCGAAATAGACGGCGCGTCGCACCATGCGGGAATCCGTAGCTTCAGCGGGAATTCTGCGGCGCCGGACAGACCAATCTTCAATTCGATCTGCTCTTCAAACGGATAGGCCGTCTGCTCCGTGATCGTTACATCCGAACCGCCGCCGACCTTCGCTGTCACGGCGCTTGGTCCATAAGCCACCGCCGCAAGACCGTTGTCTGCCGTTGCCGCCCACATATTCTGAACGAGCATCGGCCACGCCATATGCCAGTTATAGCAGCAGCAGGGATAGCCGGAATGCGGTCCGGGCATATTCGCGTTCGGATAATCCTGCGGAAAGCCGTGACCGTGGTGCGTCGCAGAAACCTGATTGGGAAACTGGTAGTAGGTAATCTGCTTCAGGTTCTTGCTGGTGTGCGCGGGCAGCGAGTTATAGGCCACCTCTTCAAGCTGATCACCGAGAACCGGGTCGCCGAGAATCCGCAGGGCGATTTCATTCGACAGCATGCGCTCCGCGTCGGCACACAGTTCAACGCCGGTCGTGGCGCTCCGGTCCGATAGCATTTCCACGCCGGAAACCTGACCGTCGATGCGACCGTATTTGGCCTCCAGCGTTTCCACGCCCTTGCGGAATCCGTCGCGGTCACTGCCGTTCCGGGTAAACTGATAAACCAGCGCCGGCATACGAAGCGCCTGACTGACATTCACGATATGGTGCGGATGAAAATCGTCGCCGAAGCCATAGTAGGTTCCATCCGCATAGATGTTCGACCAGTCATATGCCTGCTTATGCAACAGCTCCGCCAGATCCAGCAGATATTTTTCGCCGGTCCGGTTATAGGTCCACAACACCACGTCAATATTGTCGCCGGCTCGCGCCTTGCCCCACGTGTGAAGCGGATTATCCTTCAGCGAATTCAGCTGATACCGGAAATAGTTCAGGAAAAACGGAACCACGCGTTCATCGCCGGTTGCGTCGGCATATTCGCGCAGGTAATAGAGAACGACCATGCGCGGCCACCAGTCCTCGGCACCGCCTTCCTGAACGCCGCCCGTTGGCCCGAACTGACCATTCGGACGTTGACTGGCAAGTGCCCAGTCTACCCACTTTTCCGCACGCTGCTTCAACTCGGCATCATCGAGGGTGTAGGCCAAAGCAATCAGCCCCTTCACATAATACGGTCCCTTTTCCCAGCTTTCGCCGTTTCCTCCCAGCCAGCCGCTGTCGGCCTTGCAGGCGGGATAAAGCTCTTCGGCGTGGCCTGTCAGTCCCTTTTTCTGCAATTCAAGCTGTTTCAGCAGCCAGCCGTCCGCCTTAACGCTCCCCAAAGGCAGCGCCACGAATGGCGTATCAATCAGCGGGGCGCGATTCGACAGATAAAAGTCATTCCCTGCAATGGCCGCACATGCCGCCGAACCGGCGGCCACCAAAACTGTTTTCCTCAAAAATCTATATAAACTCATTACTTCCGATCCTCCTTGGAGAATAATGCGAGATGCGGCACCAAACCGCTTCACCCTTTAATACTATATGTGATTCATAGAGATCGCTTCACTCTTATGAGTTGCTATGACACTAGAAATTCAACCGCGATTGATCTGAGCAGGCAGGAGATCCGGATTAAAATCATTTGATGTGACTTCAACCCGTAACGCCTGAATTTCACACAGGAATAATTACTTTACGCTGAACGTATAGATCGTCGTCGCATCACAAAACCCGACCGGGTTCGTAAAACCATCCACACGGTCAAATCATACGCAACATGCAACCAGCAAGACTCCTGTTATGAAACGTATCTTGTTCAATTATGTTCCGGGATTACCAAAGAACTATTTCTCCATGAACGCAACCCGCTTAACGAGGATTCTCCACATGCAGGCCCGCATCAATATATTGGCCACCCGCGGTCTGATGGCAATGGACAGCAATAGTTTGAATATCTCTGTTCAGACAGTTCCTCTCAAGCAGAACTTCTTTATACTCCGTGCTGTACCCTGTCAGAGCCGCAACCTGCTTCCCGTTGATGAAAACTTCAGCCTCCTCGTCATGATAGATCCGCAGGACTAACTGCCCTTCCGGAAGCGTATTCAGGTTAAATTTGTGCCGGAGCCAGATATCGGAGGAATCCCATTTGGTCCCCACGTTTGCATTCGGTGTGCCAGCGGTCCCGAAACCACCATCACTGCGTTTCCATGAAGAATCGTTGAACGACGGTTTCATCCAATCTGTATTGGGAGTTTCTGTCGTATAACTCCAGACCTGACCCTTTTCCTCCGCGGTCGGAAGAATCGTGGTAACAGTGACCACGTCCGGCGTGTTAAGCAACTTATCGGACTGGGACTTCACCCATGTCGGGTCCAGCTTCTGGACGCGGTCATAGGTCATCAATCCATTGACTTCTGCCTCGACATCGGTGGTCTGGGTGTACACCCCCGCCGAAATCCCCCGCTTACGGAGCGCGCACAGCACATTAATTGACTGCGAGAAACGATCCTTCAGTTCGTCGATATCCTTGGGCAGTCCTCCATAGCCCCAGTTGCGACTGCCCGGATCCCACACATGCCCCGGCAATGGGAACCCGTGCCCGCCGAACTCTCCGACCACCTTCACATAGTCGTTATACTTCTTTTGCCCGAAAGGATAACCGGGATCGGGATATTGATGGTTATCCGCAATGTCGCCGACGGGCCAGAAATTCCCGCCGGAGGCAATGTTGATCAGACGGGATGTATCATAATCCACGGCCATTTTTCCAACTTCCAGAGTGTTATGCTGGCCCCAGGCTTCGTTGAACGGAGTCCAGATCATAATGCTCGGGTGATCCCGGAGATGGTCCACCATCCGTTTATATTCCAGAACAAATTGCTTCTGTTGTTCGGCTGGCCATTGACCGTCGACCGGATTCGGCCGTAACCCGATCCACGGAGGATTTGAGCCCTCGGGAATGGTCTTCGGGCCATAGCCCTGACTAACCTGATCCTGCCAAACCATCATACCCAGACGGTCACAGTCATAATAAAAGCGGCGTGGTTCAACTTTGATGTGTTTACGAATCATGTTGAATCCACATGCCTTTAGGAATTCAATGTCAGAGAGCATCGCTTCTTCGGACGGAGGAGTGAGCAGCCCATCAGGCCACCAGCCCTGATCGAGCGGCCCCCAGTGGAAGATCGGCTTGCCATTCAGGGTAAACCGCCAGTTGCCATTGGCGTCCTTCGCTTTTCCAACTTCGCGCAGGGCCGTATACGACGTTACCGTGTCGACCACCTTATCGTTGCCATCAAGGAGTTCTACTTTTAGATCATACAGAGTCGGGGATTCCGGAGACCACAGCTTCGCATCGGGAATGATGATCGTGACAGGACCGCGCCCGCTGGTGGATGCGACTTCCGTGTTATCCAGCGAAGCGGTTATGCGGAATTTCTCCCCGCCGATCGTCCTGCCAGAGAGCTTAGGTTTCACAAGCACTTCCCCTGTCGTGATATCGCAGGAGAAATCGAGGTCTTCGATGGAACGTAAAGGTACGGTTTCGAGCCAAACCGTCTGCCAGATGCCCGTTACCCGTGTGTACCAGATGCCACGCGGATTTAACGACTGCTTGCCATGCAGCTGGTAGCCGCCGTTTGCATCATAGACACGGACACGGACAACATTGTTCCCGGCTTTAACCGCATCGGTAATATCGAATGAAAAAGGGGTATTTCCTCCAATGTGGTGCCCGACGTGTTGACCATTGACCGTTACATCCGTCTCATAATCGACCGCCTCGAAGTGGAGCAACGTACGCCCCTCCGTCGCCGGAACGGATACAATCCTCTCATACCAAAGGGTTTCATCCGGCTCAACAAGCCGACCGACCCCTGAAAGAGCGGATTCCGGAGCAAACGGAACAAGAATCTCGCCATTCCAAGGCCCCGGTTTCTGCGCATCTTTCGTGGTTATGGAATATTTCCAGAGACCGTTCAAGTTGGTCCAATTCGACCGTTGGAGCTGGGGTCGAGGATATTTCGCCCAGACATGCTCGGGAGAGACCTGATCCGTCCACGGCGTGGTCATTTTACCAACAACCGGCGTCCACGCTGCAAATGAAGATACAGGAAACGCGAAAACAAGGAGGCAAAGGAAACTCAGAACACGGTAAAGCATCTTTCCGGCTTCAATTCCCAGAGCAGAATCAGGAGTATGCAGATCCTTTGTAGTTATAGATGTAACTCCCCTCTTCTGAAATCCAATTCCAGTTGCGCCTGTTTGATTGCTCGTCCAATTACTTTTCATATCCCTCTCCTTCATATGGCCCGCTGTAAATATATCGACACTGAATCCCCAAATTAAGAACGTCTAAAAACCACTTGGTCCTTCACATACAGCTTTGCACCTATGGGTGTGAAATACCGCGTAGAAACGCTTCATGCATGATTTGCATAAAAGGAAAATCACACCGTCAAAAAAAAGAGCCCGCCGCCGGTGAATAATTTCATAGGGAGGCGGACCTGTTGAAAAACCTTACTTCACGCTGAACTTATAGATCGTCGTCGTATCGTATTTTTCGCCGGGGCGCAGAATCACGCTCGGCCAACCGGCTTCGCCTTCATGATTAATGCTATCCGGCGCATGCTGGGTTTCCAGACACAGCGCGCTGCGACGATTCCAAACCCTCCCGGATTTTCCAGTCAGATTGCCTTGCAGGAAGTTGCCGCTGTAAAACTGAATGCAGGGTTCTTCGGTGAACACTTCCAACACGCGGCCGCTCTTCGGCTCATACAGCGTGGCCGCCAGTTCCAGGCCGCCGCCTTTGCGATCCAGCACCCAGTTATGGTCATAACCGGGGCCATACTTGATCTGCTGATCGTTTGCATTGATGTCCTTGCCGATCACCTTCGGCTGACGAAAATCAAACGGCGTTCCGGTTACATCAGCAAACTCGCCGGTCGGAATCAGGCCGGCATCGACCGGAGTGGTCTTCGATCCATTAATCTGCAGAACGTGATCAAGAACCGTATCCGACCCTTCGCCCTTAAGATTGAAATAGGTGTGGTTTGTCACATTGACGATGGTTGCCTTGTCGGTTGTGGCCTCATAGTGCATTACGATCTCGTTATCATCGGTCAGCGTATAGGTCACACTCAACATCAGGTTTCCGGGATAGCCTTCTTCACCATCCTTGGCCAGATAGCTGAGCTTAACGCCATTCTCGACCGTCTGTGCCGTCCATACCACCTTGTCAAAACCCATAAGTCCGCCGTGCAGGTGGTTTTCACCATTGTTGGTAGCCAGTGTATATTCCTTGCCGTCAATGGAGAATTTACCTTCCGCAATCCGATTCCCGTAACGACCGACCACAGCACCGAAATAGTCACGTACCAGAGCATTGACGTATTGGTCAGCACTGTCATAACCCAGCGCAACATCCGCCATATTGCCCTCGCGATCCGGCACGATGATTGAAGTGATCGTGGCGCCATAATTGGTGATCTTCACCTCCATGCCGTTTTTATTCGTCAGAGTATATCCTTTGACCGAGCTAAAGTCGGAGACCTTAACATTTCCGGTAGTACACCCCGCCAGCACAGCGCCGGCGAGTATGAGAAGAGCTACATTTTTCATCCTATGATTCCTTTCTCCAATTTGTTTCTCACTATGATACACAAAACGCTGTTTTATTCCGACGGCTGCGTCAGAACGCGGTGGATTTCAGCCAGCTCCCCGGCCGGAATTTTGATGACTTTTCGATCATAGGTCATCAGGCCGTTGATTTCGCCTTCGACATCGGTTGTCTGCGTGTAAACGCCGCCAGCAATGCCTCTGCGCTTCAGCTCCGCCAGCACATGGATCGACTCCTTGTAACGGGACAGATAATCATCAATCGTTTTCGGAAGCCCGCCGTACCCCCAGTTATTTTTCTGAGGATCCCACAGGTGTCCCTGCACCGGCCATCCATGCCCGCCGAACTCTCCGACCACTTTCACGTAATCATCAAAGCGTACATCCTGCAACAGGAAATCCGGATTCGGATAGGCGTGTCGATCCGCGATATCACCTACCGGCCAGAAATTTCCGCCACTGGCAATATTGATCAGGCGGGAGGGGTCGCGCTCAACGATCCATTTTCCGACATCCATGGTGCGATGCTGCCCCCAGGCTTCGTTAAACGGCGTCCAGACCACAATGCTCGGAAACGAGTCGAGCAACGTGATCATTTCATCCAGCTCCTCCATCCACTGCGCATGATGCTCATCCGGCCAAACCGCATCCACCGGGTTGGGGTCAAGGAGGGTCCATCGCGGACTCGGCGAACCAGAGACCTGATCCTGCCAGACCATCATACCGACTTTATCGCAGTGGTAATAATAGGTTCGCGGCTCGACCTTGATATGCTTGCGGATCATGTTGAATCCGGCGTCTTTCAGCCAGTCGATCTCAAACTTAACGGCATCCAAAGAAGGCGGCGTCAGCAGTCCGTCCGGCCACCAGCCCTGATCCAGCGGGCCCCAATGGAAAATCTCTTCTCCATTGAGCGTAAACCGAAGGTCTCCGTTTTTATCTACCTTTTTACCTACGGTCCGCAGACCGGTATAGGAATCAACTTCATCAATGACTCTGCCGTCAGCGCCCAGCAGACGAACTTTCAGGACGTAAAGATGCGGACTGTCCGGAGACCAAAGCATGGGATTGTTAACGGTTGCTGTTACAGATGAAGATCCTGCGGCCCCCGTGACCAATGCAACCTGCTGACTTCCATCCAGCACCTGAAGTTCAAGGGTACCCTTTCCGCCTACGGTTCTGGCGTCAACCTTAACCACCCCGTCCATGCCTGCGTGAACGGCAATTCCCTGGATATAGGCCTGAGGAACCTGCTCAAGCCAGACGGTCTGCCAGATGCCGCTGACGCGGGTGTAGAAAATACCGCCGGCATTCAGAACCTGCTTGCCTCGCAGTTGGTAATCGGCTGTTGCATCTGTTACCTGAAGGACGATTTCGTTTTCCCCTTCCTTGACGACATCCGTGATATCGAAAGAAAACGGAAGGTTACCGCCCTTGTGTGACCCTACTTTCTTTCCGTTTACCCAGCAGGTGGAGATATAGTCGACGGCTTCAAAATTGAGCAGCAGGCGTTTGGACTTGTCTCCGTTGAACGGAAAGGTTCGCCGATACCAGAGCGCTTCATAGGGCTCAAGCAGACGCTGAACTCCGGAAAGCTGTGATTCGAGACAGAACGGAACGAGAATATCTCCCGCCCATTCATCTGGACGAGCGGCCGACTTTTCCGTCACCGTATACTGCCATTTTCCGTTAAGATTCGTCCATTCATTGCGCTTCATCTGCGGGCGGGGATATTCCTGCCAGACCGTTTCCGGATTCAGGCTCTCTCCCCACTGCGTGAGGAATTTTCTCCCGGGCGGCAGGGTAAAGTCCATCAGCTCGGCAAGTGCCGGCAGGTTGTCTGCATCGACCAGATGGACATCGGCATATTGTCCTCCGTCGGTCTGGTGACAATGTGCCGCAAGAAGATTCCTCCCCTTCTTCAGAGAAGCTTTGGCACTGTCGGTCAGCGGAATCAACTGATAGCTCGTGGAGTAACCGGGCATGTTCAAAACCTCTTTTCCATTGAGGTACACAGTCAGATCTTCATCATGATGCACCAGCCAGGCCGGATTATCAGGAATAGAAGTCAGTTGTACATCACGGCGCATCCAGATATCGCTGCTCGACCATTCGGTCTGAATGAATGATCCCGGCGGGTTTGCTGCTCCAAATCCGGCTTCGCCCTGCTCCCAACCGGAGGTACTAAATCCAGGAGAAGTCCAGTTGCCCCCAGGTTTTTGAGTCGTATATTTCCAATTCACAGCAAAGGCTGCATTGGCCAGCACCGCACCACTGAAGGCAATCAGACAAAATTTATTCTTCATTGTCATCTGCTCCCGTTTATTCGTTTTAAGTTCAAGAAAACACTACATCCGTCCCGGATGGTTCCAGACGGACGCATTACCAAGTATCGAGAAAATATCCGACCGCGCAGAGCCTGTCTTGTCACTTATGTCGGTGACAAATGCGAAGCCAGACACATGACTAATCAGACGGATTAAGGCGCAACCGACCCACGAATATACAGGGTTACTACGCCCGGCCGTTATCGATGCGTCAACCTCCAGTTAGACACTTTCAAAAAGAGTATACTCAACCACGTTTCTGCCACCGAGAGTCAAAGGAACAAAATCCACCCAGTTGGTCTGCATGGCCAACCAGAGCGCCTGACAGCTTATTCCAAAAGCTTCATGTCCGATCAGTGTGTTATACAGGGCCATATCGGATCCCGTCGCCCTCTCCGCAAAATTGTTCGAGCCATCGGCTTCGGCATCTGGAATGGCTGCATTAAAAGCACTTTGGGCACACATGGCGAGGTAATCCGGGAACGGACGGACGGCAATATAACATAGATCGGTATAGCTACATGAACCACAGCTCCGCCCGATATAATTGGAATCCTATCGCCGTCAGTTGAATCCCGGCTATTTAACGGAAACGGTCAGCTCCAGCCCCCGGGCCAGATCGTCGTGAGAAATAAACATTCGATCGAGGATTTCGGTTCCATAGCGAATGCCACGTATATGTCGCCCCTTTCCATACTTCCGGATCACGGCCGGCGCGGCTGTGTTTGCCATGCGCAGCTCCACGCGGTCAAAGATCGGTACGGTGATGATGTATTCCGGATCCGCCGGCGAATACGGATAAAGGCCGATGGCATTAAAGACATACCACGCCGACATTTCGCCGCAGTCATCCATGCCGCACAGCGCTAGACCGTCGTCGCCCATGCCGTATAAAGTATCCATGATTTCATCCAGCACCTTCTGCGTCTTTGGCTGTTCCCCCACCCAGTAATAGAGATACGGATAATTATGATCCGGCTGATTTCCATGGCAGTACTGCCCAATGAAACCGGAAACATTGCGGGCCACGTGTTTCGGGTTCCATGGTTTGGAAAACAGGGTATCGAGCTGATCTTCAAACGCCTCTTTATCTTCATAAAGTCCAACCAGACCAGCCACATCGTGCGGAACAAAGAACGACGACTGCCAGGCGTTGGCTTCACGATACATGTACTCGTAATAAGGATGTTCCGCATCAAATGAATCAACCCATTCGCCGTTTTCAAGGCGCCCGCGCATCAGCCCGGTCGACGGATCAAACAGGTTCTTATAGTTCGCCGACCGCGCCATCAGCATGTCATGATTTTCCAGATCACCCAGCTCATGGGCCAGTTGCGCCAGCGCATAATCGTCATAGGCATATTCCAGCGTTTTCGTCACCCCCGCCTTGGCCTTGGTTTCAACATGGGGATTGCTAACCTCGGGCGTCACAATGTAGCCCTTTTCGATATACTCCATGAGGTGTTCCCGCGGCCCGCCCGGCTTGGTGGCATTATTCAGCAACTCCTCATAGGCCTTCTTTACATCAAAATCCCGAATGCCGCGCAGATAGGATCCGGCCACAAAAACCGCCGCATGGTCTCCATGAAAATAGGTCGGCATGAATCCGTCGTTCCGTCCGTAATAAACCAGAGACTGAATCACATCGGCCGCGACATCGGGCGACAGCATACCCAGCAGCACCAGCTTGTTGCGATAGGTATCCCACAGCGCCGGGCGGGTATAGAGTCTGAAATCTTTTTTATCCCCCTCCTGATATCCGGGATACTCTCCGTTGATATCACTCCGCAGCGCCGGCCACAGAAAGGCCCGGTACAGCGAGGAATAGAACATCTCTTTTTCCTTATCAGACCCGCCTTCCACCTTGATTTTTAAAAGCAGTTCCTCCCACGTTTTCAGCGCATCCCGACGGACCTGATCAAAGTTTTTGCCATCAAGCTCCTTCATGTTTTTCCTGGCATTTTCCACGCTGACCAGCGACATCCCGATCTTCATTTCCAGCGGACGGCGCGCATCCTCAAAGCGGACCACCGACAGGTCGTTGTCTTTATCAATTCCGGCGATCCGATGGTTTACTTCCGCATAAAAAAACACCTTACCGGTAAATGCATGCTGAAATCCTTTAAAAGCCTTGTCGCCATCCTGCTCAATCTCCCAGCCATGAACCTTTTCATTCGACTGGGCCAGATTCACAATCAGGCGTTTGTCGTCGTTGTTCTTGTAGGTATAGCGATGATATCCGCAATGCAGCGTTGTCGTAAGCTCCACATCGATTTTATAGCGATCCAGATAGACCTGATAATAACCCGGTTCGGCAGACTCCTTGCGATGACTGAAGCCGGATGCAAAGTCCCGCGGATTCACCTCGCCGGAGACAGGAAGCACCGGCAGGTGGCAGCGGTTCCAGTGCCCCTGGTTCGTATGCGCAAACCCTTTAATGGACTGATCTTCATACTGATAACCCGCGCCGGTATTGAACTGCGTGATCGGACTCAGCTGAACCATCGCATTCGGCAGCGCGGCGCCGGGATAGGTCAGTCCGGCCCAAACCCGCCACGGAGGCGGATATCCGACATCCTTCTCATCGGTCAGCGGCGCCGTTCCGATAAACGGATTGACATAGGAAGTCACCATGGTTTCGGCATGGGCGGCAAACCCGATCCCGGCCAGCAGGACACTACAAATCGTTTTCTTCATCATTCCTTTTCCAGCTATTAAATCGGCATTCAACCGGGGCCCCATCAATCACTCAACGGCGCGGCGTCAGCACCATCACAAAACCACCGCCCGGCTCCATGCGGACCGTGATGGACTTGTCGAGGGACAGCACGGATTTTTTCACATCAAACTTTGTTTTATCGCCGGCGACATCCGAGAAGGCAACCGCGCTCCACGTTCCGCCCTTCAGGAATCCGGGCTCTATTTCGCGTGTCATGACCTGATCGGTTCCATTGACTGCCGCTACGTACCAGATATCGCCCGAACGACGGGCCATCAGCGCGGCTTCGCCGATGCGGCTTCCCGGCAGCACAACGGTTTCATCCCAGATAACCGGCTTCGTGCGAATAAAATCCAACACCTGAGCAGGCTGCGCCGCATAGGTCTCCAGACTGTCCCCCCAGTGGTTTATCTTCGAGCTGTACAGAACGGAGGTTGCGAGCTGCGAACCGGCCGTGGTGGATCCCATCAGGCGAGGCTGGAAAACTGTAGGCGTAAAATCCGCCGGACCGGTCACGCAACGGGTAAAGGGCAGCGCGGCAAGATGTCTGCGCTGTATACCGCCAAGGTTTTCCATGCCGTAGATTCCTTCACGGGTCATCAGGTTCGGCCAGGTACGCTCTTCCCCTGCCGGCTTATTCGCACCGTGAAAATTAATCAAAACATGATAACGCGCGCCGAGTTCGAGGCAGGATTTATAAAATGCTAAACGCTCATGACTCTCGCTGTCCATGAAATCGATTTTTACGCCGACGGCGCCGGACTCGGAAACATTACGGAAGAATTCCTCACGGGCCGCGGGATCACTGATCCGGCTCCAATGTTCCCACACCATGATCTTTACGTTTTTCTTTGCGGCATAGTCGCACACTTCCTTAAGGCTCGGCCATTCGTCGTGACCGTTCCGGTGCCAGCCCATGCGCGGATCGCGCCACGGATCATCGATGACGTAGTATTGACAGTTTAGTTCTGCCGCATCGTCCACATAACCGAAAATTCGGTCCCATTGGGCCGTGTCCCACTGGCCGACGATCCACGTCCAGAAGGCGCGACCCGGTTTGATCCACTTGGCATTCCGCCCCTCGGGAAACAGCTTGGTATTGAGCGGCGGAGAAACGTTGTAGACAATGCTCTGGTTTACCAACGCATTGAGATCACTGGCCGCAATGACGATACGCCACGGCGTTGTAATGTCACCCGTGAGTTCCCATCCCTGCGCGTCGTCTTCAAACAGACCCGCCAGAATACGGCCGCGCGGACCGATTGTCATCCCGCTGTAATCCAGATTATCGGCCTCGGTGATGCAGGCAAAACCGCCGTCAGGCAGTTCCACGGTCAGCGGCATGGTTACCGGTTGCGAAGCTACCGAACCTGTCGCCTTTACCGGAAAATAATTGGCCTCATAGTTTTTTGTATTGGTATTGCTCCAATAAATCGATCCATCCGGCACAACAAACGAAGTGGCTTCCCCTCCGACCATGCGCGGCCCGCGGCCTGGAACAATATAGCGCCATGCCACACCGTCATCATACGTCCGGACATCAAGAATCCAGTTCGCACGCCCCGCCTTCGACTGCACTTTGAATTTTGCGCCCCGGCATTGATCGCGCAACGTTCCTGAACCGCTCGGATCCGGATAGGTGACATCCGTGGTATAGATTTCCGCAGCTCCAAGCTCAACGTCTTCGCCAAGGTCCACACCGTCAATCGTGATACCGAGCGGAGACGGTTTCAGTACGTCTCTGCCATCCAGTTGAATTCCAATAACCAGACGGCGATTCGAAACCCCCACGCTTGCGGCAATCTTTCCATCCGGACTCTTCAACGTCGAAACCTCGGACGGAATGACCGGCGCCTCTCCGGAATAATGCGGCACGGTTATGGTCCAGCGCGGAGCCAGCACAGGCATTGTGTCTGAATAGATAAATCGGGCATCGCACCAATCGGCGTGGTCAAAATTAATCCCGTCACCTCCATCGGTAACGCGCAGCTCAATCTGCTTATATGCGGCCAGGTCGACATTCACATCGACAGCAGCATCGCCTTTGCGCAACAGGCCACTGTCATAAAGTTTCAAGTCATCGCCAAAAATCTGGAAAACCACACTCCCGGGACCATCGGTGGAATCATCGACTCCAACCCGAGCCTTAAATTGCAGCGAGGCATTTCCTTCGTTCATAAATACCCCCGAACTTACCGCGTGAACGCCGACTCCCCGCGTAAAAACGACGCCGCCGATGGAGAGCGGCTTGTCGGAAATGGATTTGCCGGCGTGCGCGCCGGAATAACCACAGGAGATTTCCCCGACGGTAAAATCGTCTAGCCAGGCCTCTTTAGCAAAGGTGGTGGAGTGTACAAGCGCCAGCAGCGCGACATAAAGAACGGGATTCGGAAAACCGCCTTTTCGGCCTGCACGATGAGCAACGGATAAGTCAGTATTCAGGAAATGTTTTTCAGATAGGCACCCTGCATTCATAATGAATTTTTCACTCCATTTTCAGCACTGAGATCTCGACCGAACCCTCGCAATTCTCAGAACAAGACACGTTTAAATGATCGCAGTATTGGTCAGAGCTCTGAACACCGTCACGTCACCTAAATGGATGACAGAGATGCGCCGTAATTAGTTTAAGTGACATGACCGAATCGATCCGCATCCGCTATAAACTTGCTGTTTAGACTCAAAAACCCGAGCCACGAGGAAGGTATCGCCCATGAAACTGACTGTATATGCAACACTGATCGGAGCGCTGCTGGCAATGACTGCAGCGGCCCAATCCACTACGCCCCGGAAAACGTCCGGCAATCCGCTGTTCGAAGGATGGTATGCCGATCCGGAAGTAATCGTTTACGGCAACAAATACTGGATTTTCCCGACCTATTCCGCTCCCTATGAACAACAAACCTTCTTCGACTGCTTTTCCTCCGACGATCTGGTGACATGGACCAAACACGAAAAGATTCTGGATACCGAACGGGTCAAGTGGGCCAACCGCGCTATGTGGGCTCCGAGCGTTATTGAAAAGGGTGGAAAGTACTATCTATTTTTCGGCGCCAACGATGTGCATGAAGGCGAAGTCGGAGGCATCGGCGTGGCCGTTGCCAACCGGCCGGAAGGCCCCTACCGCGATCTACTCAAAAAGCCGTTGATCAACGAGATCGTTAACGGCGCCCAGCCGATCGACCAGTATGTCTTCCGCGACGAAGACGGCTCATACTACATGTATTACGGCGGATGGGGACACTGTAACCTGGTCAAACTGCGGAATGATTTCAAAGGCATCGTCCCATTCGACGACGGTACGCTCTACAAGGAAGTTACGCCTGAGGGTTATGTGGAAGGACCCTGCGTATTCAAGAAAGACGGCAAGTATTTTTTTATGTGGTCGGAAGGCGGATGGGGCGGGCCGAATTATTCGGTAGCCTACGCCATTGCCGACAGCATTTACGGACCGTTCAAGCGCATCGGAAAAATTCTGCAGCAGGACGCCTCCGTGGCGACCGGAGCCGGACACCACTCCGTTCTTCATGTTCCCGGAACTGATGACTGGTATATCGTGTATCATCGCCGGCCGCTCGGAGAAACCGACGCGAACCACCGGGTCACCTGCATTGACCGGATGATCTTTGAAGAAGACGGAAAAATTAAGCCGGTCAAGATCACTTTCGAAGGCGTCCCTCCGCAGAAAATGTAATCCAGTAGCGATATCCAAAGGTCTATCCATGAGAAAAAATGATACCCGCACCACTCCGTTGATTTCCACCCTCCTGCTGGGCGCCGCCGTCGCGGCCGCCCCTGCCCTGTCGTTCGCTGGAGGGTCCGGCGCCCCATCGGAGTACATTCGACCGATGATCGGAACGCAGGGCGAAGGCAATGTGTACCCGGGACCGTCCGCGCCCTTCGGCATGATGCAGATAAGCCCGGACACGGATAAAGAGCTATGGGCCACGGCCTCGGGCTATGAATATTCAGACCCGACCATTCTGGGATTCAGCCTGACGCATCTCTCCGGCACCGGCATTCCGGATCTTGGCGATTTCCTTTTTATCCCGCAGGTCGGCGCGCCGGCGTTTGAATCGGGCACAAAGGATAAACCGGAGGAAGGGTATCAATCGACCTACTCGCACGAAAATGAAACGGCCTCTGCCGGCTACTACAAGGTCACGCTCGACAAACCGGAGGTAACCGTTGAGCTGACGGCCGGCCTCCGCGCAGGCATGCTGCGATTTACTTTCCCGGCGTCTGATGACGCGTCGATCATGACCGATCTAGCCCACGTCCTTAGCGGAGGGCGTTGGAAAGTGGCGCAGTCGCACGTTCGCATTGAAGACGAGTCGACCGTAACCGGCTTCCACATCATCAACGGCTGGGCGAAGGAACGGCATCTTTTTTTTGCGGCCCGTTACTCCCGCCCGTTCGACGAAGGCGTAATCATAAGCAAAGGCGAACCGGTTGTGTATGACAGCCATAAAAACTACCGATTCCGCAGCTGCAAGGAAGCCGCAGGAACCGACCTGCGCTTTCTGGCAAAATATAAAACCGCCGAAAACGAAACCATCCAGGTCAAGGTGGCAGTTTCCACCGTCAGCGCGGCCAACGCCCTTGAAAACCTCGACTCGGAACTCCCCCACTGGAACTTTGAACAGGTCGTGAAAGAAACCCGCCAACGATGGGACAGGGAGCTGGCCTGCATCCGGATCGACGGATCGCAGACCGAAAAGGAAACGTTCTACACGGCCATGTATCACGCGTTCCTTACCCCCAACACCCATCAGGATGTCAACGGACAGTATCGGGGATTCGACCAGAACATTCATACCGTTGAAGGCGCCAATAAATATACCATCTTTTCGCTGTGGGATACCTACCGCGCCACCCATCCGCTGTTTGCCCTGGTCCAGGCGGAGCGAAACTCGGACATGATCAACTCCATGCTGGCCCATTATGACCAGAGCGTCGACCACCTGCTTCCGGTCTGGGAACTGCAGGCCAACGAAACCTGGTGCATGATCGGCTACCACGCTGTCCCGGTGATTGCCGATGCCTACCTGAAGGGTAACACCGGCTTTGATCCGGAACGCGCCTATGAAGCGATCAAAACCACGGCCATGAATCCGCACTATGATGCCGTCGCGGAATATACGGAACTCGGCTGGGTGCCGTTCGATCAGGAAAACGAAGCGGTCTCCAAGACCCTCGAGTATGCCTACGACGATTTCACCATCGCCCAGATGGCCAAGGCGCTTGGCAAGATGGATGATTATGCCTATTTCATGAAGCGCGCTGCTTCATATAAGAACATCTACGATCCCGAAACCGGATTCATGCGCGGACGCGACTCGGATGGAAACTGGCGTACGCCGTTTGATCCGCAAGGCTTCGTTCAGGGGGGTGATTTTACGGAAGGTACGAGCTGGCAATACAGCTGGTATGTTCCGCACGATGTGCCCGGACTGATTGAACTCTTCGGCGGCCAGGATGCGTTCTGTAAAAAGCTCGACCAGCTCTTTACGCTCAACTCGGAAGAAAACGGCGATCCGGAGGTCGACGATATCTACGGACGCATCGGCGAATACTGGCACGGCAACGAACCGAGCCACCATATCATCTATCTCTACAGCCTGGCCGGACAACCATGGAAGGCGCAGCGGTTGCTGCGGCAGGTTATCCAGACCCAATACGGCACGAAGCCGGGATCGCTGACAGGCAACGACGACTGCGGCCAGATGTCGGCTTGGTATATATTTACCTGCCTCGGGTTCTATCCCGTTGCGCCGGCCTCCGATTATTATGTAATCGGCGCGCCGCAGATGAAGGAAATCGCCATGAACCTGTCGAACGGAAACCGTTTTACCATGACGGCGCATAATCTCTCTGAGGAAAACATGTATGTGCAGTCCGTAAAGCTGAACGGAAAAACATGGAACTCCACGCTCCTGCCCTTCAAGGAACTGAGCAAAGGCGGCAGCCTGGCGTTTGAAATGGGCCCGAAGCCAAGCCGGTGGGGCGTGCAGCCATAAGTACTGAATCCGATTTAAGCAGGTGGACTCGCGGAACCGGAAGGTTGCCAGAGTCCATCTTTAACCGCTTCATCCGATTTTTTGAGCGCGAGATATTCTCGGTTGTTATCCCGATATCGGCTGGGGCTCATGCCGGCTACCTTGCGAAACTGTTTATTGAAATACTGGGGGTCCGGAATGCCGACAGCGGCGCCGACTTCGCAAATGGTCAGCGACGTGGTGGCCAGCAGGGATTTTGCCTGACCGATGCGCCGTTGCAGCAGGTATTGAATCAGGGGCATCCGGTACTCCTGCCTGAACTTCCGGGACAGAGTGGCGGGCGAAGTGTTTGCGCGTTCCGCCAACAGCGGAACAGACAGGGGCAGACATAGATTGGCATCGATCCAGTTCAGCAGCTCGTCCCACGCAAAATTCATCCGGCTGCGCTGACCGGCGGTTCCGCTTCGACCCAGATTGTGCAGGGATAACAGCAAGGACTTGAGACGGAAACACGCCTCCAGCGTCAGCGAATCATGTTCAGCCCGATTCCGCACACTCCCCCAAAGGCGGCTGATATGTCGCATCTGCTCCAGATAAAAGCGGCTGTTTAACCCCAGATGAAGAAGGGTCGGCAGTGCGATGGTTCTGTCACGGCTCTCCGGAGTGTCAAAGTAATGGATGCACCAGTGTTTTCCGGGATGCTCCGATTCGAGACTATAGACGGTTCCAGCCTGAATGCAGGTGATATCTCCGGGGTGAATCATATGCTCCCCGGATCCGATTCGTATGCGTGCATGATAGTCGTACAGATGCAGGGCATTGGTCGGATTGCGATAGGTGAAATCATGCACCGGATTTAACAAGGGATATTGCCCCGCCCGGTCAATGGTCGGAAGTCGGTCGGTTGATATATTCACGCTCATAGTCAGGAATCCTTTAACTTACCAATATGCTATTTTTTACCAGTTTACATCAGTTTATACCACCAGTATTTACCATATAAGGCAAAAATATTATGGTGATCAGCGGCAACCGTTTCGAGTATATATATTTTTCCGGGTGGAGTGCTTATGTCCGCTTCGGGCACTGATTCCTGATGCGCGGGACGAGTGGTATTTTAATGGATTTGAACCGATAAATGATAAAATCGAACTATGATAAACAACCGGCAATAGCGGTGCCGGGCGGTGCAGACCGATGTGTCGCCGGATGGGATGCGGTCTGCAGAAAACTTGAAGCGGCCATTTTGGCCCGCAAAGCGAAGCGCACGGTTCTTACCGTTGAGTGCTACACCGGCGTTTTCGAGAATGAAATCAGTGACGCACTGCAATCGCTGAATCCGGCACGCATGATTTTCAGCTCAGATGCATTCCGTCCGGCGGATGAAATTGACCGCAGGATCGCACCGTTCAACGGAGGGGATGATCCCCTGTTCGGATGGATGAGTCATCAGCGCATGACCGAGTTTATCAATCAGGAAAAAGCGGCTCAGCTGGCCGCTGAAATTGAAGCCACTCCGTCGGGAATCGTCATCATTATCGGTACAGGCGCCAGCCTGATTCATCCGGGAGATCTCCTTGTTTATGCAGACCTCGCACGTTGGGAGGCACAGCTGCGTATGCGCCGCAACGAGATATCCAACCTGGGGGTTGATAACAAAACCCTGAAATGGAGCCTGCAGTATAAACGCGCCTATTTCATCGACTGGCGCGTCTGCGACAAACTGAAGCGGCAACTGATGCCGCGCTGGGATTTTGTGCTGGATACCAACCGGCCGGATGAACCGCGACTGGCGGACGGCGCGGCTGTTCGTGCCGGACTCAGCGAGGCCGCCCGACGGCCGTTCCGCGTGGTTCCGTTTTTTGATCCGGCGCCGTGGGGCGGTCAGTGGATGAAAAAGGTTTGCGCGCTTGATCCTGAACCGGAAAACTATGGCTGGTGTTTTGACTGCGTACCGGAGGAAAACAGTCTGCTGCTCCAGTTCGGCGAAATCGTTATGGAGCTGCCTTCCATCAATGTGGTGTTCCATGAACCGCGCAATTTACTTGGCGACCGGGTCCATGCCCGATTCGGCGATGAGTTTCCGATTCGCTTTGATTTCCTGGATACCATTCAGGGCGGCCATCTCTCCTTTCAGGTTCATCCGTTGACCGAATATATCCAGCAGCACTTCGGCATGAATTATACGCAGGATGAATCCTATTATATCCTCGATGCCGAAACCGGCGCCTCCGTCTATCTCGGATTGAAAGAGGATATTGATCCCGATGCAATGATTGCGGATCTCAAAGCGGCGGAGCGCGGCGACAAGGCATTTGATGACGAAAGATTCGTTAATTGCTTCCCCGCCCGGAAGCACGATCATTTCCTGATTCCGGCCGGCACCTGCCACTGTAGCGGCGCCGGAGCCATGGTGCTGGAAATCAGTGCCACGCCTTATATCTTTACCTTTAAAATGTGGGACTGGGGCCGGCTGGGCCTCGATGGTCTTCCGCGGCCGATCAATGTCGAACACGGATCAAAAAACATTCAGTGGGACCGCACCACCGGATGGGTAAAGGACCACTTGATTAACCGGGTTGAACCCATTGCCGAAGGCGACGGATGGCGCGAGGAACGCACCGGCCTGCATGAACGCGAATTTATCGAAACACGACGGCATTGGTTTTCCGTACCGGTAACGCACCACACAAACGGCAGCGTCAATGTCCTCAACCTGATTGAAGGCCGCGAGGCCATCGTCGAGAGCCCGACCGGCGCGTTTAAGCCGTATGTAGTGCACTATGCCGAAACCTTTATCATTCCGGCGGCAGTCGGCGAATACACCATACGCCCCTGCGGCGAAAGTGAAGGAAGGGAAATCGGAACCATTAAGGCCTACGTGCGCGGATAACGCATGAAAATATCGACTCAAAAAGCATACAAGGAGAATAAGGAATGAAGGGGTTGAAGTTTCTGCCGATTCTGTTCGGCTTTTTTGTGATGGGGTTTGTGGATGTGGTCGGGACCGCATCGGCGTATGTGAAGAACGACTTCCAGCTGTCGGACAAAGTCGCCGGCTTTCTGCCGTCCATGATCTTTCTCTGGTTTTTTGTAATTTCCATTCCGACGGGCATGCTGACCAGCCGCATCGGCCGCAAGAATACGGTACTGCTCAGTCTGTCCATTACCGTTGTGGCCATGTTTCTCCCCCTCGTAAGCTACAATAAGTATGTCGTATTCATCGCGTTTGCCCTGATGGGCATCGGCAATACGGTGATTCAGGCCGCCCTCCCTCCCCTGATGAGCAATGTCGTGAGCGCAAAGCGGCTGACCAGCTCCTTGACGCTGGGCCAATTCGTTAAAGCGCTCTGCGCCGCGGTGAGCCCGATCATTGCCGCAACGGCGGCGTTAAAAATGGGCAACTGGAAGCTGATCTTCCCATTCTACGGCGCCGTGACGCTCGTTTCTGCACTCTGGCTGATGCTGACACCGATCGAGCGCGAAGCGAAGGATCACATTGACACCACGTTTACAGGATGTCTTGCCCTGCTGAAAAACCCATATACGCTGGCCATGTTTACAGGCATCCTTTTTGTTGTTGGCGTGGACGTTGGAATGGGCTTTTCGATTCCGCCCTACCTTCAGCGGGTCTGTCAGCTGGAACTGAACCAGGCCGCCATGGGACCGACGGTCTATTTCGTGGCCAAAACCATCGGCTCCTTCCTCGGAGCGCTGATTCTCACAAAACTCAATCCATCAAAGTGTTTACCGGTCAGTGCATTCATTGCATTGGCAGGGACCGTGGCCATGCTGTTTTTCAAGGAGGCGGCCCTCGTGCTGGCCTGTGTTTTTGTTGCAAGCCTCGGGCTGGCGAATATTTTCGGCATGGTTTTCGGGCTGGCCATGAACCGGCATCCGGAACACGCCAATGCGATTTCCGGCCTGATGGTGATGGCCATCTCCGGCGGCGCAATTATTCCTCCGATTATGGGTGCCGTGCAAAGCGCCGTAGGCCCGAGCGGTCTCATTTATGTACTCATCGTCTGCATACTTTACCTGACCGGCCTGGGTCTGTTTGCCGGACGAAGCACCGATGACGGCAAAGCGGTCTGAACAAAGGAGCAGCATGAGATACGCGAACGATAAACGTATTGTGATCACACTGGATGCCGGCGGAACCAACTTTGTCTTTTCGGCAATTCAGGGATCGGAGGAGATCGTTGAACCCATTCGGTTTGACCCGAATGCGGATCATCTCGAACGATGCCTGGATACCATCAAACAGGGCTTCCGCACGGTTATTTCTCAACTGGAAGTCCCCCCGGTGGCGATCAGTTTTGCCTTCCCGGGCCCGGCGGATTATGAAAAAGGAATCATCGGCGACCTGCCGAACCTGCCGGCATTCAGGGGAGGCGTCGCATTGGGCCCCATGCTCGAAGCCGCCTTCGGACTCCCGGTCTTCATCAACAATGACGGCAGCCTGTTTGCCTATGGTGAAGCCCTCGCGGGGGCACTGCCGGAAATCAACGGCATCCTTGAACAAAACGGGAGTCCGAAACGATACAGACACCTGCTCGGCATCACCCTCGGCACCGGGTTCGGTGGCGGTATTGTGATTAATGACGAGCTGCTGATCGGCGACAACAGCTGCGGAGGCGACATCTGGTGCTACCGCAACAAGAAATATCCCGACCAGATCATTGAAACCAGCGTCAGCATTCGCGCCGTCAAACGCGTCTACCGGGAGCTGTCCGGAGACCGCTCCGAACTGACGCCCCATGATATTTTCAACATTGCCGAGGGAAACCGCAGCGGCGATTCGAAAGCGGCGGTCACAGCATTTTCAGAACTCGGAGAAATGGCCGGCGATGCTGTCAGTCACGCACTTACGGCGGTGGATGGTCTGGTGGTGATAGGCGGAGGGCTTATGGGGGCGTCAAAATATATCCTTCCGGCCATCGTTGCGGAAATGAACAGTACGTTGGAATGCGACGGGTATGTATTTCCGAGACTGCCGGCAAAAACCTACGACCTGACTGACCCAACACAGCTCCGTCAGTTTACGGAAGGGGAAACCGTGCAGATCGCCATTCCCGGAACCGACGAAAAAATCGTGTATCAGCCGGAGCGGAAAACCGGCGTGATGGTGTCGCGACTGGGTACCAGCAAAGCGATCGCATTAGGCGCCTATGCCTTCGCGCTTCATCAGCTGGATAAGCAGGAGCAAACACTATGAAAACGCCGGTGCGAAATGTTGATGAAACACATGATTGATTGCAAGGGTTCGGATTATCGATTTAAAAACAAAGGCTGATTATGAACACATATACCTATCTGATTACTGCACTTATCGTCCTTGGGCATAGCGTTTCTGCCGAAATGGAGCGATCGCCGGCGGACTACGTTGATCCCAACATCGGAACCGCGCATTCTCGCTGGTTTTTCTACACACCGGCGGCCTGCCCGTTCGGACTCGCCAAGCCGGCCCCGTCTACGGATGGACATCTGGGCAACAATCAGGGATGGGAAGCGGTTGGATATGATGATCGGCACACCTCTATTGAAGGATTTGCCAACCTGCATGAATTCCAGATCGGAGGCATCATGATGATGCCAACGGTTGGAAAACTCCAAACCGTCCCCGGAGAACTGGCCCAGCCGGAAACGGGATACCGTTCACGATTTACGCATGACAATGAGGTGGCAAAACCGGGCTACTATAAAGTCAAGCTGGATGACTATGAGGCCACCGCGGAACTGACCTCGACGACGCGCGTGGCATTGCATCGGTATACGTTCCCGAAATCAAAAGAGTCGCACATTCTCTTTGACATCGGCAACCGGCTGGGCGAAAGCGGCGAGGTTATCGATGCGTATGTCCGTATTATCAATGCCCGAGAGATCGAAGGATTTGTCTGCACCTTGCCGGAATACGTAAAACGGTATCAGCCGGGTGCGGAAGTAAAAATGTACTTTTACGCCACGCTGGATAAAGATGCCCAGTCGTTCGGCACGTTCCGAAAGCAGCAGGTATTTGCGAATCAGCAGGTGATTGAGGGACCGGGAGCGGGCGTTTATCTGGACTACGAAACGCAGGCCGGGGAATCCGTAACGATCAAAGTCGGCCTGTCCTACACGAGTATCGCCAATGCAAGACACAACCTGCAGGTTGAAGCAACAGCGCTCTCCTTTGAACAGGCCCGGGACGAAGCCGAAAAGCGATGGGCGGAAAAACTGGGGCGCATTCAGGTGGAGGGCGGAGCCGAGGCCGACCGGATCAAGTTCTATACCGGACTCTATCATGCCCTTCTGGGACGCGGCGTGGCCAGCGACTGTAATGGCCAGTATGTGCGGAACAATGGAACCATCGGCCAGCTTCCGTGCGGACCAGACGGCGTGCCCGAATTTGAGATGTATAATACCGATGCGATCTGGGGCGGTTTTTGGAATCTGACTCAGGTGTGGTCGTTGGCGTATCCGGATTATCTCAGCGGCTTTATCCGGAGCCAGCTGCAGCAATATGATGACTGCGGCTGGCTGCCCGATGGCGTTGCCTCTTCGAAGTTTGTATCCGGGGTCGGCACGGATTATATGGGGTTGGTGGTTTCCGCCGCTTATCTGCGCGGCATCCGGAATTATGATGTAGAAAAAGCCTATCAGGCGGTCCGGAAGAATGAATTGGGCTGGGAAAACCGCCCACTCGGCGTGGGAAAGGCGGACACGCGCGTGTTTGTTGAAAAGGGCTATTCGCCTTATCTCCATGAAGAAGGTCATCCAGAATCAAATCCCAGAGGAGCCCGGTTCGGGGCCTCGCACACACTGGAATATGCCTTCAGCGCTTATGCCGCCTCTCAGTTTGCCAAAGCCCTCGGCAAAACCGATGACTACGAGCAGTTTACCCGGCTGGCAAAAGGATGGGAGTATCTGTTTGATTATGAAACCGGATTTATGCGGCCGAAGCAGGCCGACGGTTCGTTTATCACGCCCTTTGACCCTTTTGAAGTATGGAGAGGTTTCCAGGAGGGTAACGCCTATCAATACACGTTCTATGTTCCCCATGATCCGGAGGGGCTGATTTCAACAATCGGCAGGGAAACTTTTGTCCAGCGGCTGGACTCCATTTTTCAGCAATCTGAAGAACTCGGATTCGGCAGCGGCAAAACCATCGGTGCCTTTGCCGGACTGCAGAATGTCTACAACCACGGCAACCAGCCGAGCCTGCATATTGCCTGGCTGTTTAATTATGCCGGCGAACCCTCACTCACCCAGAAGTGGGTCCGGCGAATCTGCAATGAGTTTTACGGACTCGATGGCATCCATGGCTATGGCTATGGCCAGGATGAGGATCAGGGCCAGCTGGGCGCCTGGTATGTTCTGGCCGGAATGGGCCTGTTTGATGTCCAGGGGGGCACCGGAACAGACTGTGCGCTGCAACTGTGTGCGCCGCAGTTTCAATCCATTCGCGTTCAGCTGGACCCGGAGTATTATCCCGGATCGGAATTCATCATCCGCGTCAACGGCGACCCTGAAAACGAAGCTTATATTCAATCCGTGCGTTACAACAACCGGACCATCGATGATTGCCACATCAGCTGGAATGATTTCATTAATGGCGGAGAGCTGGTCATCACCACGTCTTCAACACCAAAGAAGAATTGATCATGCGAAAGAAGCGTCGAGAGCTCCTGTTTGTCACCTAAATCAGCTACATGACAGGGGCTCCTTCTTCCGGTTATCTATGTCGAATTACGGAAGGATTTGAATGAAAACACGTACTGTCGCATCGTTACTCATCGCATTGGGAACCATCGCTCAGGCCGGCCCGCTCAAATATGTCGATCCCTACATCGGCACCGGCGGCCACGGCCACACGTTTCTGGGCCCGACCCGCCCTTTCGGTGCCATCCAGCCCGGCCCCAACAATTATTACGGCGGCTGGGACTGGTCGTCCGGTTATCACTATTCGACCAGAGAGCTGATCGGGTTCTCGCAGACACACCTAAGCGGAACCGGATGCGCTGATCTCGGTGATCTCCTGATCATGCCGTTTACCGGGGTATGCAGCATGGAAGACACTTCGATTGCAGATCCGGTTAAGGGGTACCCGGTCAGCTCGACCTATGATCATGCCAACCAGACGGCCCGCCCGGATTATTACAGCGTCAAACTGGATCGATTCGACACCCGGCTGGAAATCGCAGCAACCGAGCGCGTGGCGCTCTATCGCCTGACCTATCCGAAAAACGAAAAAGGAAGGCTCTATATCAACCTGATTCACAGCAACGGCGACCGTGTCACAGACTCCTTCATCCAGAAAGTGGATGATCACACCGTCATCGGCTATCGCAACTCTTCCGGATGGGCCAATGATCAGCGACTCTTCTTTGCCATCAAAACGGATTGCTCGGTCGACTCCATCGACCTGTTTGACGGGAATAACCAGGCCGACGGTAATGAACTGCAGAGCACCGCACTCCGCGCCATCCTGAACTTTCATACGGCCCCAAAGCCCGTTCAGGTCAAGATCGCGATTTCCCCCGTCAGCACCGACAATGCGCTGGCTAATATTGAAGCAGAGCTCGACCACTGGAAGTTCGACAAGGTGGTTAAACAGACCGCGGCAGCCTGGGACAAAGAACTCAGCAAGATCAATATTAAGGCGGATGACAAAACCAAGACGATCTTCTACACCGCCATGTACCATTCCATGATCGCGCCGGTTCTTTTCAATGATGCCAACGGCGACTACCGCGGCACCGACAAGAAGGTCTATAAAAATCCCGGCTTCAACAATTATACCACCTTCTCGCTATGGGACACCTATCGCACCCAGCATCCATTGCTCACGATCTATCAGCCGGAACGCGTCAACGACATGATCAATTCCATGCTGGCGATTTATCAGCAGCAGGGCATGCTTCCGATCTGGCATCTGATGGGATGCGAGACCCAGTGCATGGTGGGCTATCACTCCGTGCCACCGATCGTCGACGCCTACTTTAAAGGATTCGACGGGTTCGATGTTGAGCTGGCCTACAAGGCGTTGGTTGACACCGCCATGAACGACCGGCAAGGCGTAAAGTTTCTCAAGGAGATGGGCTACATTCCGGGCGACAAGGAAAACGAAGCCGTCGCCAAAAGCATGGAATACGCGATCGACGACCACTGCATCGCGATGATGGCCAAAGCGCTGTGCAAGACCAAGGATTATGAATATTTCCTGAACCGATCCAAAGTCTATGCCCAGTACTTCGACAAGGAAACCCAGTTCATGCGCGGCAAGATGGCCGATGGTTCCTGGCGCACGCCGTTTGACCCGATTCAGGCCAAACACCGGGCCAACGATTATTGCGAGGGCAACGCATGGCAGTATATCTGGTTGGTGCCTCACGACCCGCACGGACTGATCAGCCTCTTCGGATCAGACGAAGCCTATCTGGCCAAACTCGATACCCTCTTCAGCATGAGCTCAAAACTCGGAGAAGAAGCCTCTTCCGACATTTCAGGACTCATCGGCCAGTATGCCCACGGCAACGAACCCAGCCACCACACCATCTACATGTATGCCTTTGCCGGTCAGCAGTGGAAAAGTGCACAGCGCGTTCGGCAGGTGCTCAGCACCCTCTACACCGATCAGCGCGACGGTATCTGCGGTAACGAAGACTGCGGCCAGATGTCGGCCTGGTACATCATGTCCGCCATGGGCTTTTACCCGGTCCACCCGGCCAACGGCGTGTATGTGATCGGCAGCCCCTGCCTCGACCAGGCCGTCATTCAGCAGCCCGGAGGAAAAACCTTCACCATGACGGCGCAGAATAACAGTCCTGAAAACATCTACATTCAGTCCGTCACCTACAACGGAAAGCCCTACACAAAATCCTACATCACCCACAATATGATTACCGCCGGCGGCGATCTGGTCTTCAAAATGGGTCCGGCGCCCAACAAACAGTTTGGCACCGCCAAAGCGGACCGGCCTTAAAAGTAAAACAACGATGAAACAGGAACGCCACTGCCTATCCATACTAGTGATTGGTCTTGCAGGCTGGTGCAGCTGCATCGCAACGCATGCTGCATTCCCGGAAAACGCATATATCCCCTATCCTGCTGTCGAAAGCATGGACGAAGGAATTTCATGGCCCAAAGGGCAGGCGCTGCCGATCTTTGCCAAACCGGCCTCTCCCCTCGACATGCTCGTGGTTCAGGACCTGAGCAAGGACGAACAGATTACCTTTTCCGCACTGCAGGGGCTGGTAAACCGGAAGCAGCCACGCATCCTGTTGCTGGACCGGCGGTCGGATGAAGGAATGACGACATGGCCGGAGACGGCGGGACTGGCACTGCGCGACGCGGATGAGCTGGACAGCCCGTATGAGCTGATCGAAAAATATGAGGGGGAGATTAAAGGCGTCGTGCTGTACGACCCGGAGAAGAATCCCCACTACCGGAACCTTGCGGGAACGGTCGCCGGCATTAAGCGGGCCCTGCCGGTTACATCCGATGTCTACGAAAAGATGAAGCAACAGGGCATCGAGTTGCCGGTATCCACCAATCTGACCCGGCTGGAGCTCGATAGCTCCCTTGAAATCTATGAATATCTCTACGAGAACTATTGGGACCAATGCGATAAACGCCTGATCGTGAGCGCGGGACCGGGACATGATTTTCATCACACACGCGATATTGCCGCGGCCGTGGGTGCGGCCGTGGTATGGCTGGACAACCGGGAGCCCGCGGAACGCGATCTGATGCGGAAATTCTTTGGCGACATGAAGGCGGGCGAAGCGATCGTGCTGGGCTGGTACACCACCGAACGCTCCGGTATTACAACCGCCTCGGAGTTCGGCATAGGCACCCTGCCGGCCGACTTTTTCATGAGCGGGAGTGTCTATGCCGGAACAGATCATACCCTCCGGATTCCGAAAGTCCCCAAAATGCCGAAACTCGAAAACAAGGTGTACGTCGCCGTATTCATCAGCGACGGCGACAATATTCAGTATTGTCAGCATGCGATGCGTAAAATCTGGGACAACGCCAAACGCAGCCGGGGTAAGGTGGCGCTTAACTGGACCATCTCGCCCGGGCTGGCCGATATTGCCCCCTGCATCATGAACTATTATTACGACCAGGCCTCAGACATGGATTGTTTTACCACGGGCCCGTCCGGCATGGGCTACATGATGCCGTGCAACACGCTGGATGAGCCGGGCGCACCGGTTGCGGAATATACCCAGAATCCCGATCACATGGACGGCTATGCGCGGCTGACGGAAACCTACCTGCAGCGCACCGGCCTGCGGGTCATGACCATCTGGGACAATGCCTCGCCGATGCAGCGAAAATCCTATGAGCGGCATGGGCGCAACCTCTATGGAGCCACCGTCCAGAACTTCAGGGATGTGCCGTCAGTGGAGAGCAGCGTCGAAAACCGGCGGCTGCGTTTTGAAAAACTGGTCATCCCCTATGCGTCTACCTACGAGCATATTCACGGTTCGCTACTGCATGAAATTGAGCAGTGGGACGGGCGGTCGCCACTGTTTCTGGCCTACCAGATCGATATCTGGGGCGAAATGAAACCGCACCGGATTGTTGATCTCGCCCGCGCGCTGGACAAGCAATTTCCCGGCAAGGCCGAATTTGTGCGCGCGGATCATTATTTCAACCTACAGCAAGCAGCGGAACGCCTGCCTTACAACCTGAGCATGGCGCCGGACACCTTAGCCTTTTCGAGCGATCCAAATGCTGACTCAGACGCGGTAATCGATGGAACACCCACGACCTTGTGGACAACCGCCAACAAGGATGCACAGCTGGGGTTTGATTTCGGCGCGGAGTATCGGCTCAGCCGCTGCGTGATCCGCCATGCCGGCGCGCCGGACTGCAACACCCGGGACTTTGCCGTGAGTGTGAGTACAGACCGGAGAAAGTGGAAAACCATCGCCGCCTTCCGGGGCAACAGCGATAACGTAACGGATGTGGAGTTTCCAATGGTCAGCGCTCGCTATCTGAAGATTACCGTGTTCGACGCGGGACAGGATGCAAGGACGCGGATCGCCGACGTGGAAATTTTCGGTCGCCCTTAAAACGAACAATGGGCTCGGATTTTTCGCCGCCGCAGGCCCGTGCACGCCATAGCGCACAAGCTCATGCAACGTCTGGAGTGCAGCAGCTTGATGCCGCTTTAAAACAAACACGCTAAGCACGCTCTACACCGATCAGCGAGATGGCATCTGCGGCAATGACGACTGCTGCGAGATGTCGGACTGGTACATTATGTCCGCCAAGGATAACAGTGAGGATAATATATGTATCCAGTTCGTCACCTACAACGTAAAGCCCTGCACCAAATTCTTCATCACCCACGATATGATCACCGCTGGCGGCGAGCTGATCTTCCCAAGGGTCCAGCGACCAACAAATAGTTCGGCACCGCCAAAGCGGACCGGCCTTAAAAGTGAAACAACAATGATATTGGAACGCCTTTCGTTCGCGATGAGTTATACGGTGCTGTGCTGCAATACCACACGGCCGCAAAACCAGCACGTCCCCTCTCCGGTGCAGGATAAAATGGCATGATATGACATGCTGGGTTGTATTGACTCCACATTACTCCTGAAGTTAAATGAGCCGGTATGAGTAGTGCAGTACTGTTCGCGAGCAATCATGAGCCATGGGGTTGATGCAATGGGAGAACCGACGTATATACTGGGGATCTCCGCATTCTACCATGACAGCGCGGCGGCGTTGCTCAAGGATGGCCGGATTGTGGCGGCTGCCCAGGAAGAACGCTTCACGCGCAAAAAGCACGACTATACCTTCCCCACCCACGCGGTCCGGTATTGCCTTGACGAGGCGGGAATCGATGAAAGTCAGCTGGATCATGTGGTGTTTTATGAAAAACCGCTCCTGCGGTTCGAGCGTCTCCTCGAAACCTACGTCACCTATGCGCCGCGAGGCTTTAAGCAGTTCCTGATGAGCATGCCGCTGTGGCTGAAACAGAAACTGCATTTGCCGCGCGAAATGGACGCGGCATTGAACTATATGTACAAGGGTCGGTATCTGTTTTGCGGCCATCACGAATCGCACGCGGCCAGTGCGTTCCTGCCGTCGCCCTTCACCGAGGCGGCCATCGTGACGATGGATGGCGTAGGAGAGTGGGCCACCGCGAGCATTGGAGTCGGCCAGGACAACACGGTCGAAATGCTGCAGGAGCTTCGGTTCCCCCATTCCTTGGGACTGCTCTACTCGGCGTTTACCTATTTTTCCGGCTTCCGGGTCAACTCGGGCGAATACAAGCTAATGGGGCTGGCACCCTATGGCCGGCCGATCCATTACGACAAGATCATGTCGAACATGCTGGACCTCAGGGAGGATGGCTCGTTCCGGCTGAACATGGACTACTTCGCCTACTGTTATTCGGATGTGATGACCAGTAGGAAGTTTGAACGATTCTTTGGCCTGCCGCGCCGCAAGCCAGAGTCCCCCCTGACCCAGCAATATATGGATATCGCCGCGTCCATCCAGAAGGTCACCGAGGAAATCATGCTTCGGATGGTGCGCCACGCGCACCGGCTAACGGGGAAGAAAAACCTCGTGCTGGCCGGCGGAGTGGCACTTAATTGTGTCGGCAATGGACGGATACGACGCGAAGGGCCGTTTGAGCATATCTGGATCCAACCGGCCGCGGGCGATGCAGGCGGTGCACTGGGAGCGGCGTTGTTCGTATGGCACCAACTCCTTGAAAATCCACGCAAGGTCGCCCCAGCAGATCTGCAAAACGGTTCCCTGCTTGGGCCTTCGTATTCCAACGACGAAGTCCGAAACTTTCTCGATTCGACCAACGCGGTCTACCGATTCTACAACGACGAAAACGAACTGGTTGATGTGGTGTCGGACGCCATTCTGAAGGGACAGGTGGTCGGTTGGTTCCAGGGCAAGATGGAGTTCGGGCCCCGCGCACTGGGTTCGCGCAGCATTATTGGCGATGCCCGTAGCACCGACATGCAGTCCAGAATGAACCTCAAGATCAAGTTTCGCGAATCGTTCCGCCCGTTCGCGCCCAGCGTGCTGGAAGAGCGAGCCGGCGAGTATTTTGGTTTGGGCGCGAAGTGCAACAGCCCCTATATGCTGCTTGTCGCCCCGGTCGACGAACGGCAACGACTGTCGCTGACGGAGGAGCAGGAAAAACTGACCGGTATTGATCTATTGAAGGTCAAGCGCAGCTCGGTGCCCGGCATTACCCACGTCGACTATTCCGCGCGCGTCCAAACCGTGGATCCGGAACGGCACGGCCGCTATTATAGACTGATCAAGCGGTTCGAGGAAAAAACTGGGTGCCCACTGATCATCAACACCAGCTTCAACATTCGTGGCGAGCCGATTGTTTGCATGCCGGAGAATGCCTACCGTTGCTTTATGGCTACGGGCATGGATGTGTTGGTGCTGGAAAACTGCGTGTTGCTGAAAGCAGAACAGCCTCGGATGGAAACTTATGAAACGGGGCAATATCTTTCCCGATTTGAATTGGACTAATGGAGCACATGGAATGGGAATGGTACAACTAGACTTGAATCCGTCGACGGGAAAACTCCGACAGTTTGGATGGATTGCGCCGATCATGCTACAGGTCCTCGGGCTCGTGCTTCGGTGGCGCGTGGATCTACCGGTTGCGGCCATCGGTGCAATGGGTCTGTTCGGACTCCTGGTTTTCATTGTGAGCCGGGTTGAATCCAATCTTGTCCGCCCCGTCTACGTGGGTTTGATGCTTGTCGGCTTCCCCATCGGCTGGATCGTCAGTCATCTGCTCATGTTCCTGTTCTATTTTGGGATCATCACGCCCGTGGCGCTGGTCTTTCGACTGATCGGGCGCGATAAGCTCCATCGCCGCTGGGAGGACCGTAACGAAACCTACTGGACCGAGCACCCGCCGTGCGACAGCGTTGAACGCTATTTTAGACAGTTCTAGCCTTGGGAGAAGAATCGCATGTCGAAATCGAAGAAGAAAGAGTTCATGGAGCAGGCCGGACAAAAGCGCGGCAATATCCTGCGCGAATTCCTGGATTTTCTCCGCCACAACAAGAAATGGTGGCTGTTACCCATCCTGTTGATTCTGCTGTTGATGGGGCTGATCCTTCTACTGAGCGGCACCGCCCTCGCCCCGTTCCTGTATCCCCTGTTCTAGAGCGTATTTTGAAAACTGGATCTTCGATTATTTTCATGGTCGCGGCGCAACTGTTTTTTTGACGGGATAAACTGAATTTACACGATGCGTGTGAATTGAATCCTGTTCAATCACAGCCGAAGCTCCGGAAATTACTTTTCATTGCTTGGTCTCTGCCACTATTTCCCACTCCTGTTTTCCGCTTCTTTTCAGGGGAGATGAACCGGATAATCATCCGGTCTATCCCTCTAACATTTCTCAATCTGCCATAAACCGCTCAAGCCGTATGTGATTTCAATGCCGACCTTTAACTGGCACAAAAACCGGAAGATTGGTGGGAGAAAGACATTAACCTAGTGTCTTTCGAGGCGGGCCGGACATTTGGGAATCCATCTTGACGGAGGGGGCAGGGTTGGGCTCGCCCGTAGCCTTACGAAATAGAACCATGCAGTCCCTCTTTCTTAGGAAATACTGCAGGGGGACTGGAGCCGGAGGCGGACAAGGGTG
>JAFGVP010000158.1 GCA_016937945.1 Pontiellaceae bacterium
CCGCGCCTACGAGCAGATCGCCGAGCTCCGCCCGGAGTCCGATTTCGGCACCTGGATTCGCTCCATCTGCCGCTTCATGATTCTCACCCGGGTTAAAAAGTACACTCGGCAAAAAGCAAAGCACGACAACTATAAAGAGCAGCTGGCCGTCCTCGCCGTACGCCACATTGCGGAATCCGCTGCCTTTCGCGATTCCGACGCCGACCTGCTGGCCCATTTGAACAGCTGCCGGGAAACCCTGAGCGACACGAATCAATCGCTGATCAACGATCGCTACGAAGCCTCCCTCTCCATTCAACAGATCTCAGAGAAAACAGGACGCACCGAAACCTGGGTAACGAGTACGCTGCACCGCGTCCGCAGCGCGCTCCGCACCTGCATCGAAAAGAAAACCAAGGAGCCGTCTGATGAAAAATAATATCTCCAACGAACAATTCATGGAATGGGTCGAGCAATATCTCGACGACACCATCCCGCCCGAAACCGCAAAACAGCTATTGGACGTTCTTCAGAACGATTCCGAACGGATGGAACAGTTCTGCAGCCAGCTCCAGATGGAACAGTTGCTGAAAAAACAGGCGACCGACTCGATCGCCGAAACCGTACTGAAAAAAATCCAGGAACGGTCGGAAGCCAAAATCATCCGGCCCCGCAACTGGAACCGGGTTATCCTGCGCGCCGCCGCCGGACTCACCATCGTTCTTGGCATTGGGTTTGCACTCAAATATTCCACGCCGGTCGAAAAAGAAAATGAAGAAAAAGCGTCTTCTGAGCAGGTTAACTCCTCTTCCCCCGTCTTGGTTGAACGGCCGAAAATGAATCTGAGAAAGCTTCAGGTCCCGACAGACATTAAGAAAACATCAGCGCCCAAAATCCGAAGGCAGATCGTTGTCCATCAACAGACCGCCGCCGATTCGTCTGCCCAGGTTGAAGAAGCCATCCAGACATTGGACCAATCCATTGTTGCCGCACCCTCACCGGCAGTCGATCCAAGTACCGCCAGCAGCGGACTCGGTTTCCATATGGGGGAAATGGACCTGTTTGGATGCTCGGGAAGTGCGCCGGCTACACGTGCAAACATCAGTATGCCGGAAGTGGTGGGAGTACGCGGCGGAATGGGAGCCGCGACAACATTGGGCTCCGAAGCCTATGCCGAAATCGAAGAGAACGGATGGAAGAGTACGGTCGACACGCCGCTCTCGACCTTTTCGATTGATGTGGATACGGCGTCGTACGCCAATGTCCGACGCTTCCTGAGCAGTGGCCAGCTTCCGCCGGCCGATGCCGTACGCATCGAAGAGATGATCAATTATTTTGAATACAGCTATGCCGCGCCGACCGACAGTACCCCGTTCTCGACCGCGATGGCCGCCACCGCCTGCCCGTGGGATCCGACCCATCAACTCCTGCGCGTCGGACTGCAGGGCCGCCGGCCCGATGAGGGCGAGGATAAACCGTCCAATCTGGTCTTCCTGCTGGATGTTTCCGGCTCGATGAGCAGCGCCGACAAGCTGCCGCTGCTCAAGAAGGGATTTGAGATGATGATCAAGGAGCTGGACCGGAACGACCGCGTGGCCATCGTCGCCTATGCCGGCGCCTCCGGCCTCGTGCTGAACTCCACGCCGGCCGACCGGAAGGATACGATCCTGAATGCCCTGAACCGCCTCTCCTCCGGCGGCTCCACGGCCGGCGGCGCCGGCATCGAGCTGGCCTACCGCGTGGCGGCGGATCATTACATCAAGGGCGGCATCAACCGCGTCATTCTCGCCACCGACGGCGACTTCAATGTAGGCATCTCCAACCTGAACGACCTGCAGAAACTGATTGAGCGCAAACGCGACACCGGCGTCTTCCTGAGCGTACTCGGCTTCGGCACCGGCAACCTGAAGGATTCCACCATGGAACTGCTGGCCGACAAGGGCAACGGCAACTATTCCTACATCGATTCCGAGCGCGAAGCGAATAAGGTGCTCGTCCAGCAGCTCAGTGCCAACATGGAAACGATTGCGAAGGATGTGAAAATACAGATCGAATTTAATCCGGCGGTCATCCGCTCGTATCGCCTCATCGGCTATGAAAACCGCGTCATGGCCGCGCAGGACTTTGCGGATGACAAGAAGGATGCCGGCGAAATCGGCGCCGGACATCAGGTGACCGCACTCTATGAACTGATCACCACCGACGCTCCAGCCGCACAGGACGGTGTTCCGCTGAAGTATGCGCCGGCCACGGACCGTCAGTATACAGCGCAGGATGAAATGCTGACCCTGAAACTGCGCTACAAGGAACCGGAAGGATCCACCAGCAAACTGCTGAGTTTCCCTCTGAAAGCTGGCGAAGTATCGAAATCAATGGATGAATCGTTCCGCTGGGCCGCCGCCGTGGCCGCATTCGGCCAGTACCTGCGCGAGTCGCCCTATGTCTCCCGCTATTCAATCGACGAGATCATGGAGCTGGCACAGAGCGCCGTCGTCGAAGATTCCAAAGGATACCGCAGCGAATTCATCGGCCTGATCCGGCAGCTGAAGGAACTTGAAAACCGATCAGGCGACGGCTCCGAATATCCGCAGTGGCAGTATCGAAACTGACCGTAATTCCAGAAACCGCAGCCGGCCGAACCATCGCGCCGGCTGTATTTTTTATCTTTCCTGCTGCTCCTGAAGAATCAGCGCCCGCTCGAGTTCATCAGCATTTCTTTCCAGCAACGTATGCGGAAGATAGGCCAGCGAACGACCCAGATGCTCGATAATGGAACATGCGCCGGACCGGTATTCCTGAATAGCTTCCTGCGTGTGCCCCAGATGAATCACCACACCGTCAAAGAGCGCCTTCTTTACGTTGATCTTGGCATTCTGAACGGGTCCGCCCTGCTTCAGGATCTCGCGGCGCTGCACGTCGATCTGTTCAATCTTCAGCGTTACCTCCTGAATAAGACGATCAACCTCTTCGAGATCTTCGGGATCGGCGTTTACCCGGCGATGCGCCAGTTCGCTCTGCTCCCGTACCAGCGGTCCCATTACGCTGTCGAGTTTTTCAATATCCTCCAGATGACGATAATCAACACCGGCCCGCAGATAGGTCCGTTCGCCGGCATCGCTCCCGAACCGGTTCGATTCTATTCCGGCGAGGGCAATGGCGGAACCGCCGGCAATGAGTGCCGCCGTAATCGCGCCGCCGGATTGAAGCCGGCAGTTCATGGCCTCGCCGGCCACCCCGATATCACCGCAACATTCGACCTGCACTTCATGCAGGTAACGGGCAGTCAGCCGCCCGCCGCAGCGAATTGTTCCGTGCGTTCCATCGCCGGCCATGCCGCCGAGCTCAATGTCGCCGTCGGATTCGATATGCGTATTTTCCACGACGTGGTCTACGATCAGGCCCCGCCGGGCCCGGACCACATAACCTTCGCGCACACTGTGCGTCACATGAACAAAACCGACAAAATCAATATCGCCGACCTCATAGTCGACATCCCCGTCAATAATCAGCTCATCGCTGATCGAGACCACGTTTTCTTCAAAAACCACGCGGCCGTCCATGGTGGCGACACAGGATCCGTCGTCCTGCCTTGCAACACCTTTTCCAATCCTGAGCGGCGGCATGGCCGCTGAAACCGGCACGGGAATCATCTGACCGCGAACAGTGCATCCGGGCACTCCCGGTTTTCCGGGGACCATCGTGCCGATGCATTGGCCGGCTTCGACATTTTCAAAGAGATGGGTTCGGTGATAGTCAATCTTGCCGTGGTCCATCTGCTCGTAGCTGGGCTTCGTGGTTGAAACCTCCACGGAGAACCGAATCGACTCCGGAACGGCCGGCTCCGACGGGCGCCCTTCTGCCACCAACTGTTCTCGAACCGGCTTTCCCTGATTGATCAAGGAGCACACATTCTCAATCGCATCCGTCTTCAGCCCGGTGTTGATTCCGTGCTTCTTCAACCGTTCGCCCAGTTCCGCATCGGTCATCGTGAGCGGCTGCGACGGCAGTATTGAAAGACAGCATTTCGACTCATCCGCGGAGAGCAACAGGCGGATGTCGCAATGCTCCTCATGCCACTGATCAAACGGTATATATTCTGAATCCATGATAGACACCCCGTTATCTACACGACACGTATACCATTGAACCCTTTGAAACTGCAAAATAAACTGCAAACCGATCAGCTGTACAGCGACGCACCCTGCTCCGAGAATTCGCGCGACTTTTCCTTCATACCCCGTTCAATAACATCGGTCTCGGCAAGCCCCTGTTCGGCGGCATAGCGGCGGACGTCTTCGGAGATCCGCATGGAGCAGAACTTCGGTCCGCACATGCTGCAGAAATGCGAGGTCTTCGCTTCCTCTTCCGGTAGCGTGGCATCGTGGTATGCGCGCGCTGTCACCGGATCAAGTGCGAGGTTAAACTGATCCTCCCAGCGGAATTCAAAACGCGCCTTGCTCAGCGCATTGTCACGAACCTGTGCCCCTGGAAAGCCCTTGGCAAGATCGGCGGCATGCGCCGCAATCTTATAGGTGATCACACCGCGCTTCACATCCTCTTTGTCCGGCAGTCCCAGATGCTCCTTCGGCGTGACGTAGCAGAGCATCGCACAACCGTGCCAGCCGATGTTGGCGGCGCCGATGCCGCTGGTAATATGATCATAGCCCGGCGCGACATCGGTGGTCAGCGGCCCGAGCGTATAGAACGGCGCCTCGTGACAGACATCGAGCTCCCACTCCATGTTTTCCCTCACCCCTTGCAGCGGCACATGGCCCGGTCCTTCAATCATCACCTGCACATCATGCTCCCACGCCACCTTCGTCAGCTCGCCCAGCGTCTCCAGCTCACCCAGCTGCGCCTCGTCGTTGGCATCGGCAATCGCACCCGGTCGCATGCCGTCGCCCAGAGAAAGGGATACATCGTAGCGTTTGCAGATTTCGCAGATCTCTTCGAAGCGTTCATAGAGGAAGCTTTCCCGATGATGAGCCACGCACCACTTGGCCATGATCGATCCGCCGCGGCTGACAATACCGCAGACGCGCTGGGCGGTCATCGGGACATAACGAAGGCGTACGCCGGCATGAATCGTGAAATAGTCAACGCCCTGCTCCGCCTGTTCAATCAGCGTATCGCGAAACAGCTCCCACGTCAGGTCTTCCGGTCGATCGCCCACCTTCTGGAGCGCCTGATAGATCGGAACCGTACCGACCGGGACCGGACAGTTGCGGATGTTCCATTCGCGCGTGTCGTGGATGTTCTGCCCCGTCGAAAGATCCATAATGGTGTCCGCGCCCCAAAGCGTGGCCCACTGCACCTTTTCCACCTCTTCGCCAATGCTGGAAGAGACGGCGGAATTGCCGATGTTGGCATTGATCTTCACCAGAAAGCTGCGGCCGATAATCATCGGTTCGGCCTCCGGATGGTTGACATTGGCCGGAATAATGGCGCGGCCGGAGGCGACCTCATCACGCACGAATTCGGGCGTGATAAAATCAGGAATACGAGCCCCCCACGCCTGCCCGGGATGCTGATGGTCCGGATGGCGCATCGCCGCAGTCTGCGCCTGTGTGAGCAGGCCGGACTGATGCTCCGACCGGCAGTAGATTTTCCGGAAGGCTTGCTGCCGGCCCAGATTTTCGCGAATCGCAATGTATTCCATCTCCGGCGTGATGATGCCCCGACGCGCATAATGCATCTGGGAAACGTTGGAGCCGGATTTCGCACGACGCGCCTTTCCGGTCGCACCGGTGAATGGAATACGTCCGTCATCCTGCCCCTGTCCGTCATCACCCGGCCGATAGCCGCGCGCCGGATACACCTCTGTATCGCCGCGTTCCTCAATCCACGCCTCGCGCAGCTTCGGCAGCCCCTTTTCCAGATCCAGCTCAAATCCGGGATCGGTTACCGGACCGCTGGTGTCGTATACCATGACCGGCGGGTTTTCCGCGGTCGAACCATCTGTCCGGCGGGTGTCGGACAACCGGATTTCGCGCATCGGCACACGAAGATCCGGCCGGCTGCCGGTAACGTACACCTTGCGCGAATTGGGATAATCGGTTCCGTAGTCATTATACTGATGCTTTTCCTGAATCATGGAGGCTCCTTGTTAGTTACGGCCGGTGCAGGAGTTCAGGAAGGTTCGCTTCCCTACGCCGGCATTATCCGGACAGGTTCGAAGGGTTTTTCTCAGCCCGCCGGCCGGCAGGCACCCCTAGCGATAATGGGAAGAAATCTACCGCGCCCCGGACGGGAGTCAATTAATAATGACTATAATTATCGGATTTTAAGGTTTGAGTGCATTCCGAGCCGCCGCTACTATCCGCGGCCTTTTAAACAACAAGTGGAGGGACCCATGGATTGGAAAGCAATAAGCGACCGTGTGCTGGATGGCGGAAAGATCAGCGAATCTGAAGCCCTGGCCATGCTGGAGTCGCCGGACGACGAACTGCTGGAGGTCCTGCAGGCCGCGTATCGCGTGCGTAAAAAATATTTTGGTAAGGCCGTTGCCATTCATCTGCTGCAGAATATCAAAAGCGGCAAATGCCCCGAGGATTGTTCGTTCTGCTCCCAGTCCACCCGGGCACTGAACGATGTTAAGCGCTATGACATGCAGACGGTTGAAACCATCGTCGCCGGCGCCCAGGCCGCCGTCGACCGCCAAGCCAAACGCTACTGCATGGTGGCCAGCACCCGCGCACCCAGCCCGAAAGAGCTGGAAACCGTCTGCGAGGCAACGCGCCGGATCAAACAGAAGCATCCGCATCTGGAAATCTGCTCATCGCTTGGACTGCTGACCGAGGAAAAGGCCCTGCAGCTGAAGGAAGCCGGCGTCAACCGCTTTAACCATAACCTGGAAACATCGCAGAACTATTTTCCGGAAGTCGTCACCACGCACGATTTCGAAGAGCGCATCAATACGGCGCGCGTCGCCAAGAAGGTCGGGCTCGACCTCTGCTGCGGCGGACTGTACGGCATGGGCGAAAGCCTGCAGGACCGGGTTGACCTGGCCTTTGCCCTGGCCGATCTGGATGTCGACTCCGTGCCGGTCAACTTTCTTGATCCGCGTCCGGGAACGCCGTTTTACGGCAAGCCGAATCCGTTGAAACCAAACGATGCGCTGCGCTCCCTCTGCATGATGCGTATGGTGATTCCCCAAGCGGAGGTCCGCATTGCCGGCGGCCGTGAAACCACGCTGCGCTCGCTTCAGGCCCTCGCCCTTTATCCGGCCAACTCCATGTTTACCGCCGGCTACCTGACGACGGGAGGACAGGAGTTTGAAACCGACCGAAAAATGATCGAAGACGCCGGCTTTGAGATTGAAATTGCGGAAGCCTGAGGGCGATGCCCGACCCTCTCAATATTCATGAATTTCTGGCAAACCATTGACCGCCCCATCATTGCACTCGCTCCGATGGAGGATGTAACCGATACCGTGCTGCGCGAACTGCTGCTCAGTCTGGCCGATCCCGGATGCCTGCATGTCGTCATGACGGAATTTGTTTCCACGGATGGACTGCTGCATAAAAAGGGACGTAAACGGATTGTCCATCGGCTCCACGTGACCGATTCCGAGCGCCGGCTGCTGAAAGAAAAGAATGTCCGGATCGTGGCGCAGATCTGGGGCAACACGCCGGAGAACTATCAGAAGGTGATCCGGGAGGTGGCCGAGACAATGGAGTTTGACGGCATCGACATCAACATGGGTTGTCCCGTGCCCAAAGTGGTCCGGCGCGGCTGCTGCTCCGGACTGATCGGCAATCCGTCACTTGCGAAAGAAATAATTCTTGCCGCCAAGGAAGCGTCCAGTCTACCGGTTTCCGTCAAGACGCGGATCGGACTGAAAAATGTCGCTACGGAAGAGTGGATCGGACAGGTGCTTGAAACACGGCCGGCGGCGCTGACAATTCATGGCCGGACGCAGAAGCAGATGTCGGAAGGTCTGGCCGACTGGGGCGAGATTGCCAAGGCCGCCCGCCTGCGTGATGCCATGGAAATCGACCTGCCGGTGCTCGGCAACGGGGATGTTCTATCCCTGACCGAGGCGCGGGAAAAATGCACCGCTTACGGACTCGACGGAGCAATGATCGGCCGCGGAATTTTTGGAAATCCCTGGATATTCACAGAAGAGCAGATCGAGCGGACCCGCGGGGAAAAGCTCGACCTCCTATGGAAGCATACCGAACTTTTTGACCGCACATGGGGCGACACCAAAAACTTCCACCTGCTGCGACACTACTATTCGATCTACTCCAAAGGCTTTCCGGGCGCCGCTGAGCTACGGGCGCAATTGATGCAGACCGAGAGCATTGCCGATGTAAAAGCACTGCTCGGAACCTGATCAGCGCATTTCATTATAAAAACGGATTCGTCGGCGAATGTTCATTGGATGACGTGGTCTCCACCCATGGATATTTTTCCGGATCCAGAGATTTGGGATAGGACCAACTGCGCGAGACCGTCAGTTCCCCCACCTTGGTTGAGACCCGCGCAAGCACCCCGATGATTTTGCCCTCGCCCCCTCGGCGCGGATCACCGCCGGCCAGCGGAAGCGCATTGATTAAATCTTCATAAATAGTCACCGGCTCCGTGGTAATAACGTATGGTTCGTCGGTAGTAATGATCATAATCTTTGTTTTTTCATACCGGGTTTTTACCTGAGCTTCCGGCGACTTACCACTGGTTGCCGGCGACTGCTCATAGTAGATACAGTATTCCAGTTCGACATCCTTGATCGGGTTGGAAGCAGCATTCTTGAAGGTAAATTCATAGGCGACACTCTGGTAGTCGATGGTGTTGAAAACGATATCCTCCTCCTTGTTGCCGCTCGTGAAGGAGAGATCCTTGGATTCAGGAACCTTCCACTCCTTAATGACCTTCTTGCTGCTGTTGATCCGAAGTGACTGATCGGCAAGAACCGTCTGGGCCTTCATCCAGTTTTTGATATAGCGCTGGTCCGCCTCCACAAAGATACAGGGTTTGACCTTGAGCTCCTTACCATCCTTACGCTTCAACTGCACCAGCCCGCTGCGTGCGTCATAGTCCACAATCTCCGCTTCAACCGTCTTTCCTCCCGGTGCGGTAAAAATGCGTATATCGGCATATACATGACTCGCAACGAACAGCGCCCCGATCAAAAAAACAACCGCCGGCCGGCAACCACAAATCCCCTTCTTCATGAACATTCGACACCCCTCTCCCTCTCAACATGTTACACGACTGATTTTCAATGTGTTTAAGTTTTATCGCATACTTAAAACATCGACAAGCGGATTTCGGGCGGATTGGTATTTTACCCCGACCAAAGGTTCATTAGGCTCGTACACATGAAAGAACAATTCGGACTCTACCTCATTGCCACCAATCCCGTCGCCGGTTACGAAGCCATCGCCCGGGCAGCTGTCAATTGCAACGTACGCTACCTTCAGCTCCGCATGAAAACCACGCCCCGCGAAACCGTCCTCGAAATGGCATATCGCTTCAGGGCCATCACGCTCGATACTGAAACGCGGCTTATTGTAAACGATGACCTCGAAATCGCCATGGAGGTTGATGCCGACGGCATTCATCTGGGACAGGGCGATCTTTCTATCGAAGAAGCCCGACGCCGCTGGCCCGCTCCCGGCAAGCAGTTCGGACTCTCGACGCACAGCCTCGAACAGGCCCGCGAAGCAGAACTTCAGGCCCCGGATTATATCGGCATCGGCCCCGCCTATCCTACGCTGACCAAAACCGATGCCGACCCCGCCATCGGCCCCTCCGAAACCGGCCGCATTGCCCAGGCAACATCACTGACATCCGTCGCCATCGGCGGAATCAACCCGGACAACCTGCCACAGCTCCTGCAGGCCGGCGCAACCAACTTCTGCGTGATCAGCGCGGTCAATGCATCCGCCGATCCAGCCGGAGCAATTCAGGCCCTGCAGGCGATTTGGAAAAAGCACCGCTTTTGAACTTGAGGAACTCGGCACCGACCACTAGATTCGGCGCCACTTTTTTTCAAGGGCGAGTGGTGAAATTGGTATACACGCCAGATTTAGGTTCTGGTGCCACAAGCATGCGGGTTCGAGTCCCGCCTCGCCCACCACCTTTCGGCTCTTTTGTGCCTTAGTCGATAAGTTGTGACTTTTCCTGAAGATCCCCGAAATAGCCTGAAACACCCTGAAAACGGGCATGAAACGCGCATCGAATGCCGTTGACATCTGCCAGTAACAAATTATCCGTTTCGATAATATGTTACTTTTTGCAGATTCGGCCACACTGTCAACCCGACGGACACCAAAGCCCCGCCAATCAATGCTTTCGTGACGCGCTTGGACATTTCAGCCAGAAAAAGTAACAAATACTCGGTGAAGAAAAAAGACTGCCAACCGTCAACCGATTTTCCGGCGTTTTACCGGATGCAGCTTTTTTGCACTCCTTCTGCAAACCTTACGCATTGTCAATGCAGATGATCTGCTCAACGAACAGGGCGTTGATCGCCACAACCGCATCACGTTGAACTTCGTTCTCCATCCGGCAAAGCGTCGCCGGGCTTGCCAGTTCATCGTCGCGGTCTCGAAGTGCATAACAGGCCGGCCCCCAGGCAAGGATCGCCACCCATTCGCCATCGCAGACCACCGCCTGCCGAAGAAAATCCCCGGTCGGCTTTACCGGGCCGAGATAGTGCAAATCGCCCATGAGCACATCAAATCGCCCATTTTCCGCTCCGAGTGCACAACCATGGTTTCGATGTTCATGCGGGCATTCCTTGTTGCGGAGTCCGTCTTCTTCCATTCCGGGGTGATCGGTTTCATCCAGCCTATAAGAGCGGAAGGGACGGGATTTTTACATAAAAGTGAAGCTGCTTGTATTGGGCGACTTGGGCGTAATCAGAAAATGTCCCTGAGGGTTCAGAATGCTCTAAAAAAATAATCGTTGACACCGCACACCGGAAGATCCTATAGGTTTCGGCATAGGTAGGATCTATAGGATTTTAAGAATGAAAATTTATCTGACCAAATCGAATACGCTGCAACATCGCACCACATCGGTGTGCATGTCGCATTGTGCCTATCCGGAAGGAGTCGCGTTGCAATTTGGTTGATTAATCCCAACAACAATTTTTGACAACCCGCCTTCCGGACCCGGAAGGCGGGTTTTTTATTACCCGCATTAAAACAGGACGATTGAAATCATGAAGAAAACGAAAACAGTTAAACCGGCAGGCCTGATGTTTGGGCCCATGGAGGAAGAGAAATAACGATGAAGACGTATGATCTTACGATCGCAGCTCCCCATGGGCTCCATATCCGGGTGGCGGCAAAAATTGTGGAACTCGTTCGGAGAAGCGGAGCACGGGTCCGACTCTTCGATCGGGAAAACCGGACGGCGGACGGCGACTCCATCATTTCGCTGATGATGCTCGGCGCAGAGCATGGCCACCTTGTCCGCGTCGAGGTGGAAGGCCGGAATGAAGAATCCGTCGGCGCCGGACTGGCCGAGCTCTTCAGTGAACCGGCGGCGGCATGAGACCGCACCGCGAAAATATAGATGAAGCATCATGCTTCATTGGCGACCTGAGGAAGGCGCTCAACGGAAGGGAACGCTCCGTCTATATTTCCGCCGCGGCGGTGTACTGCTTCGAAGCACGAGGGCGGATATAAAGAGTCTTCCCCTCCACAACCTGCATCGAGCGCATACTGTTTTTATCGGTCTCAACCTGCAGCGGATCGCCTCCGTTATTGGGCTGAAGATCAATCCGACCGATCGCCCCGACTGAACGACATCCCAATACCTGCGCGGCAATGGCTCCCGGAAAGTGCTCACCGAAAACATCGAAGTCGTGGGGCCGCACATACAGCGACGAACCGCCGGCCACCTGAAAAATATTAGCGTGACCCAGAAAACGGTACACAAACGGAGAAGCCGGATGGTCGTAGACCTCATCCGGAGAACCGGACTGCTCAATCTTTCCGGCATTCATCACCACCACCTGATCGGACACCTCCAGCGCCTCCTCAACATCGTGTGTCACAAAGATGCTGGTCACATGAATTTCGTCATGGAGGCGCCGGAGCCATTGTCTCAGTTCCGACCGGACGTTGGCATCCAGAGCGCCGAACGGCTCGTCCAGCAGCAGCAACCGGGGCTCGACCGCCAGTGCCCGCGCCAACGCCACCCGCTGCCGCTGACCGCCGGGCAGCTCGGACGGCATCCGTCCTCCGAGCCAATCGAGCTGAACCAGTTTCAAGAGCCGCTCTACCTTTTTCCGAATCTCTGAGCGGGAAGGCCGCTGAGAACGCGCCTTAACGCGCAGACCGAATGCGATATTCTCAAAGACGGTCATGTGCCGGAAAAGCGCATAGTGCTGAAAGACAAAACCGACGCCGCGGTACCGTGCATGACGGTGCGACGCATCTTCACACCCAAAAAGCACCTGACCCTGATCCGCATTTTCCAGTCCGGCGATAATGCGAAGCAGCGTGGTTTTTCCAGATCCGGAAGGCCCCAGCAGAGCAGACAGCTTTCCGGATTCAAACACATGGCTCACATCACCCAGCGCCGTAAAAGATCCATATCGTTTTTCGATATTCCTTACCTCAATATTCATCCGGCAACCATCCCCTTTCTTTTCGCACACCATTCAACCACCGATTTCAGCACCAGTGTGATCAGCGCGAGAATCGCCAACATGGATGCGACGGCAAATGCGGCGACAAAATTATATTCGTTATAAAGCATCTCAACCTGCAGCGGCACCGTCGTCGTCTGGCCTCGAATATGACCGGACACCACGGAGACGGCGCCGAACTCGCCCATTGCCCGGGCATTGCACAGGATGATTCCGTAGAGCAGCCCCCATTTTATGTTCGGCAGCGTAACCCGCCAAAAGGTCTGCCAGCCGTTTGCTCCCAGCACGACAGCGGACTCCTCCTCATCCGTCCCCTGTGCTTCCATCAGCGGAATCAGCTCCCGCGCGATAAAAGGGAACGTGACGAATACCGTCGCCAGCACAATCCCGGGCACCGCAAAAATTATCCGGAATCCGTGTGCCTGCAGCCACGGTCCCAGCACGCCCTGAGCACCGAACAGCAGGACATAAACCAGTCCGGAAACCACCGGTGAAACAGCAAACGGAAGATCGATCAGCGAGATCAGGATATGCCGTCCGGGAAAGCGGAACTTGGCAATTGCCCACGATGCCATCAGCCCGAAAACCGCATTAAAAATCACAGCAAGCAACGCGGCCAGCAGCGTCAGCCGCACCGCGTCCAATGTCTCCGGATTCCTGAGCGCCGCCCAATAGGCATCCGCGCCCTTGCGCAACGCCTCCCGGAAAACCGCGATCAAAGGCATAAACAACACCAGCCCGAGAAAGAGAAGAACCAGCGCAATGGCGCCGCCGCGCACCCAGGCCGGGTCCTGCACACTGCGGCGCAATTCTGGATGACTCCGAATCATGCCCGCCTCCCCGCATACCCGGCCTGAAGCAGATTAATCAGCAGCAACAAAACAAATGATATCACCAGCATGACCACCGCAATTGCTGTTGCGCCGGCGGTGTCGTACTGCTCCAGCTTGGTAATGATCAGAAGCGGTGTGATTTCCGTTTTCATCGGCATGTTTCCGGAAATAAATACAACGGAACCGTATTCCCCGACCCCACGGGCAAATGCCAACGCAATTCCGGTTATCAGCGCGGGAAAAACCGACGGAAACACCACCTTCGTAATCGTTTTAAAGCGCGATGCGCCTAAACTGGCGGCCACCTCTTCCAGTTCCGCATCCAGATCTTCCAACACCGGCTGAATCGTTCGGACCACAAACGGAAGGCCGACAAAGATCAGCGCAATCATGATTCCCAGCGGCGAAAAGGCCGCTTTGATTCCGACCTCTTTCATCCACTGTCCCATCCATCCGGTTTCAGCATAAATGGTGGTCAATGCGATACCGGCAACGGCAGTCGGCAGGGCAAACGGAAGATCAACCAGTGCATCGACAATCCGGCGCCCAGGGAATGAATAGCGCACCAATACCCATGCCGTCAGGAAGCCGAAAACGCCGTTTACCAGCGCCGCCGCCAGTGAAGCTCCGAAACTGAGCCGGTATGAAGCCATCACGCGGGGAGAGCCTACGGTTGCCCGAAACTCCGACCAGTCGAGTTCCGCGGACTTCAGGAACGTGGCCGCCAGCGGAATAATTACGATCAGCCCGAGATAGAACAGGGTAAATCCCAGTGACAACCCGAATCCCGGAATAACCTTCCGTCGACATGAAGGAAACCGAAACATGCTACCTCAGGTAAATCCGGTCAAAGATTCCGCCATCACTGAAATGCTTTTTCTGAGCGGCCTGCCAACCGCCAAAGGCGATATCAACCGTAACGAGCCGGATCTCAGGAAAGCGGGCAAGATCCTTCGGATCGGCAAGATCGGGAAGGACCGGCCTGTAATAATGCCTGGCCGCCAGGCGCTGACCGACCGGAGAATAAAGATACTCCAGATAGGCCTTGGCTGCTTCGAGACTGCCGTGCCGGCCGGCATTGCCATCGACCAATGCAACCGGTGGTTCGGCTAAGATGCTGAGCGAGGGCACAACGATTTCAAACTTATCAGGACCCAGTTCATTGAGCGCAAGAAAGGCTTCGTTTTCCCAGGCGAGAAGCACATCGCCGATACCGCGCTGAACAAACGTCGTTGTTGAGCCGCGCGCACCGGAATCAAGTACAGGCACATTTCTGAACAGCCGGACCATGTAATCCGTTATGCGAACCTCATCGCCGGCGTATGCATCGGCCGCCCACGACCATGCCGCCAGATAATTCCAGCGCGCTCCGCCGGATGTCTTCGGATTCGGGGTGATTACGGCCATGCCCGGTTTAACCAGATCGCCCCAATCCCTGATCCCTTTCGGGTTACCCTTTCGGACCAGAAAAACGATCGTCGACGTATATGGGGCACTGTTATGCGGAAGCCGCTCCTGCCACCCCG
>JAFGVP010000024.1 GCA_016937945.1 Pontiellaceae bacterium
GGCGGCACGCGCAAATGCGGCGGCGGTTGATATTGCGAATACGCTGGCGGCCAATCCGAGCATCACCATCGAAGGCTGGTTCACGATGAATTCGCTTCAGGGCTGGTCCAAGGTATGGATGTTCGGAACACCGAACGGCGGATCGGAGCCGGGGCTGTCGTATGTTGACTTCACGCCGCGCCGCGGCGATGGCTCCAACGTGCCCAGTATTTCGCTTGATACGGTATCAGCAACTGAAGTGAATACCTCGGGTGGAAGTAATCCGGCGATTCTTTCCGCCGGCACGGAATACTATGTAGCCGCCGTGTATAACGCGGGGGATGATACGATGTATTTCTACATCGACGGTTCGTTGGTCGATTCCGCCTCCATGAACGGCGGCAATGTTACCCAGTTGCAGGCCACCGAAGCGTGGTTCGGAGCGGCGGTCTATTGGGGCGATAACAACCTGAACGGCTCGATCAATGAAGTCCGCATCTGGGATGGTCCGCTGACATCGGATCAGATTGCCGAGCACTATACGCTCGGTCAGGATACGTTGCCGATGCCGGCGCTTGGACTGAGTACCTTCGGGTCCGGCGCAATCCTCTCCTGGCCGGAATCTTATTCCGGGCTACAGCTGGAAACCTCGCCGGTTCTTGGTGCGGAAGCCGAATGGACGCCGGTGACTGTTTTGCCGACCGTTGAGGATGGAAATCAGGTTATCACGCTGCCCATGACGAATTCCGCCGGATTTTATCGGCTGCACTATTAAACTCTCTGATAAACGCGATAAATTGAAATGAGTAATATGACAATGATGGAAATGGTAAGACGACGGGGAGCTGCCGGACTGGCAGCGTTGGGAATGTTTTTCCTGCTGGGGATGTCTCTTGAAGTAATGGCCGAAGCGCCTATTGCGGTATTCGGGAGGGAAGACTTTTACACGCTGAATGCCAGCCAGAGCTCCAAGCTGAAGAATTCCGGATTCAACACCGCCATTCTGTTTGTGGTGGATGTCGAGGCCAACGGCGATCTGAACTATAATGGCAACCACCTGCTGGTGCAGGACGGCGTGTATGTCGGCGATAAGTCGTGGGGCAATCGTCTGGCGGCCTTGAAGGTGCCGCCGACGTCCATCACGCGGATTGAAGTCTGTACCGGCGGCGCCGGAGCCCGGAGCTGGGCAAATATCAAGGATCTCATTGCGGCCGAGGGAACCGGCCCCGACAGCATTCTCTATCGAAACTTTATGGCGCTGAAAGACGTATTGGATATGGATGCCATCTGCAATGATGACGAAGTGGCGTATGACGCCGAGTCTGCTGCAACGTTTAACCGGATGATCACATCCATGGGCATGGAAAACACGCTATGTCCTTACAATTATTCGTCCTACTGGCAGAGTATCTTTAATAACAGCGAGATCGATGCCGTTTACCTGCAGTGCTATGACGGCGGTGCCTACAATAATCCGGCTACATGGAACAGCTATTTCGGCGGGTTCAAGGTGGCGCCCGGTGACTGGAGCAACGATGGCCTGGCCACAGTGGAGTCCAAGTTTACGGAATGGTCGCCGGACATCAATGGCGGCTTTATCTGGCAGTTTGAATTCATCAGCGCCGCTGATCTTGCGCGTTTTGGAGCGATCATTAACAAGGCGGTTGATCCGCTGATCGTTTCGCCGGATGCCGGCTTTTCGGGAGCGGCGGCCTTTAATCAATTTGCGCTGTCGTCCGAAACGGCCTTTGAGATTTCCAATCGCGGCGACGATTCATTCTCGTGGAGCGTGATTAATACTTCGAGCTGGCTGAATGTATCCAGTTCCTCCGGGACGCTTGCGGGCGGGGCCTCCACCACGGTGACAGCCAGTCTGGATATCGGCGTTGCGACCAATCTCACGCGGGGCGATTACTCAGCCGATGTCATTTTCAGCAACCGAACCAGCGGCATCACCGTGTCGCGTACGTTTGCGCTCAATACAGCCGTTGCCAACTGGCCCATTGAATTTTCCGGCTGCAACGCATCGCTGTTAGCGGCCAACACGGCCACTGCGGGCGCTCCGGGGGCTACGGCATTTGATGTCAGGAACAACTGGTGCTTCTATCAGGAAGGTCTCGATTCCAGTACGCGCGGACTGCCGCTGTCCGGCGCCTTTTCGAGCCAATGCGACCCGTCGACGGCCTTCCAGTTGGGCCCCTACGGCAGTGATCCGGATTCGCTGATGCTGGGATATACCTATGCGTCGTCCGGCACGCTGACGTTCGATACGCCTCAGGCCTACAACTCGCTGGCGATTCTTGCGTCCTCCGCCAACGGCGGCGGACAGGGGACCTTGGTTCTGAATTTCAGCGACGGCTCACAGAGTCCGGCGTTTGCATTCAATGCGCAGGATTGGTTTTACACGGTCTCCAATGTGGCGGTTCAGGGATTCGGTCGGCTGCGGCTGGATGGAACGCTGGCTACGGAAGACAATGGAGACACCAATCCCAATATGTACCAGACGTCGCTGAACCTGGCGGCTCTGGGAATAACGAAGCCGATTGAATCGATCACTTTCTACAATCCGGCCGATGCCGGCGCGAATCAGAATACCGCTGTCTTTGCACTCAGCGGCATGCCTGCCAGCATTCCGTTGCAGGTGCCCGGCAATCTGGAAGCCCTTCCCGGAACGAACGGAACGGTGCAGTTGTTCTGGGATGCGGTGGCCGGTGCAACGGAGTATAACGTGAAGCTGTCTCTGGAGCGCGGCGGGGCATACACCAACATCGCCCAGGTGACCGAGCCGACGGTTGAGCTCCTCGGGCTGACCAACGGTACGACCTATTATTTTGTGGTGTCGGCCTTCGGCACGCTGAGCGAGAGTCCGGATTCGGACGAAGTCAGTGCCATGCCGGGGTCCTATCTCAGCTGGGCTTTCGATGCGGCTCCGGTGGCGTACTGGCCGATGAATGAGTCGAGTGGTTCGGTGGCGCATGATCTGATTGACGGGAATGACGGGGCACATTCGGGCGGGTACACGTTCTCCACCGGCGGCGTGGTCGGCGATGGATTTGATGTACCGCATCGGGCGATAACCTATAACGGTTCCTCCGGCAGCACGACGATTCCACGGGTCATCGGCGCAACGGACTTTTCCATTGTGTTCTGGGTGAAGACCTCCAGCTATGGCGGAACGCCGAACTGGTATAACGGCAAGGGGCTTGTGGATGGCGAGGTCGGCGGAGTGCAGAATGATTTCGGTGTTTCGCTGGTCGGGGCCAGAGTCGGCTTCGGGATCGGCAATCCGGACACCACGCTGACATCCGTGAAGTCAATCAATAACAATGTCTGGCATCAGGTTGTGGTTACGCGCAACGCCGGCAGCGGAGCCATGCGCATCTACATCGACGGCGCGCTGGATAAGAGCGGAACAGGACCGACGGGATCGCGTACCACGCCCGCGAACCTGCGCATCGGGGCCATGCAGACCGGGATCAATTTCCTGTCCGGCAGCATGTCGGATGTGGCGATGTATGATCAGGTGCTGACCCCGGAACAGGTCGCCACGCTGTACCGTGCGGCCAGCGGACTGTTTTACGATGTGCCGCTGGATTGGGAATGGGAGGACGGCAGCATGGTGCTGAGCTGGCCGGGGAACGGGTTGCTGTTGGAGGCGGACAGCCTCCTCGGACCGTGGTCTACCAACACGCTGCCGTCGCCGGTCATCATTGTACCGGATCAGCCCCAGCGGTTTTATCGGATTCAGACGCACTAGTTCGTAGAGAGCAGAATGAGATTCTGATTGTAAAGGAGGAATTATGAACATGAATAAACTGATTCCTGTGATGCTGGCATGTTGTTCTGTCGGCACTGCGCTGGCCGGCGACACGATTCCTAAGTTCAAGACGGGGGAGCGGGTGGTGTTCGTCGGTGACAGCATTACGCATGGCGGTCGCTATCACTCCTATATCTGGCTCTATTATATGACCCGCTATCCGACTATGCCGATCACGGTGATGAATGCCGGTATCGGAGGGGATTGTGCTTGGGATATTCAGGAACGGATGGATGAGGATGTGCTTTGTAAAAATCCGACCTATATGACCATGACCTTCGGCATGAACGACAGCGGTTACTACGACTTCTTCAAGGAAGATGCGCAGGAGATTGCCGCACGACAGATCCAACGTTCATTCGACTGCTATCAGGATATCGAACAGAAAATGAAAGCGGCCAAAGGCGTGACCAAAGTGATGCTCGGTGGATCGCCGTATGATGAGACCGCGAAGATCGAAAACAACGTATTCCCGACCAAGGATGCCGCGCTGCAGAAAATTATCGATTTTCAGGTTGAATCGGCCCAAAAAAATGGTTGGGGCTTTGTTGATTTCCATCAGCCGATGCGTGATATCAGCTTGCGTGAGCAGCAGAATGATCCAGCATTCGCGCTCTGCGGCGGTGATCGGATTCATCCAGACAACGACGGTCATATGGTGATGGCTTATCTCTTTCTGAAGGCGCAGGGGCTGGCCGGTGAAAAAGTTGCTGACATTGCGATTGATGCCAAAACGGTTAAGGTTGAAACCGCCGCAAACTGCTCAATTAAGAATCTGAAGAAAACGGCGAATGGGGTGTCATTCAGCTATCTCGCCAGGGCGCTTCCATATCCGGTCGATACTTTTACCCGCGGATGGGGTAGCAAAAAGCCGCAGGCGGACGGGCTGAAACTGGTTCCGTTTATCGATGAGTTCAATCAGGAGCGGCTGAGCGTGAAACATCTGCCCGACGGGAACTATCAGCTTAAAATTGATGGCGCGATTATTACCACCGTTACGGCTGCGGCCCTGCAGGAGGGAATCAACCTGGCGGAGCTGACCAATACCCCGCAATATCAGCAGGCGCTTCAGGTGATGCTCCTGAATGAAGAGCGGTTCGGGATTGAGCAGCACCTGCGTGATTATGCCTGGATGGAATTTTCTTTCCTGCAGGGTAAAGGATTACTGTTTGCCGATAATCAGGAGGCCATGGATGCCATTCAGGCCGAGCTGGAAAAGAATGCGTTCATCAGCGGAAACTACGAGAATTATTTCAAAGCGCGTTTTCCGTCTGTTCGCCAGGCCTGGCAGGATCAGATGGATCTGTTGGTGGACACGATTTATGAAATCAATCAGCCGGTGAACCACCAGATTGAACTGGTTAAGGTTGACTGAGTAATGGCGGTCTCGTTCCTGCCTTGCCGGAATCGGATGATTCCGGTCGTGGTGTCCATGCTGTTTCTGGCCGGGGTTGGCCGGGCGGAGCGGACCGCCTATTTTGTTGATGGCTACCATGGAGGAATCTATGGCCACTACCCGATGTGGCAGGCCCGGTTCATGGTGGATACGCTTCAGGAAAATCCCGGGTGGAAGATCAATCTGGAAATTGAACCGGAAACCTGGGATGTGGTGAAAGAGCGGGATCGCGCCAATTACGAATATTTTCGCGACTATTATGAGCAAACCGGACGGCACGGGCGGATTGAGTTCGTAAATCCGGCCTACGCCCAGCCCTACTGCTATAATATTTCCGGCGAGAGTATTATTCGGCAGTTCAGCTACGGGATCGCGAAAACCCGTGCGCATTTTCCGTCGGCCGCTTTCCTGACCTATTCCTCGGAAGAGCCCTGTTTTACCGCCGGTCTGCCGCAGATTCTTAAAGGATTCGGATTCCGATATGCGGTGCTGCGCAACCCGGATACCTGCTGGGGCGGCTATACCGCCGGCTTTGGAAAGGATCTGGTCAACTGGATCGGTCCGGATGGAACCGCCCTTCTGACCGTGCCGCGCTATGCCTGTGAACAGCTGGAGGAGGGCTCCACCTGGCAGACGGCGTCGTGGGCAAATTCCGAGGCGTTTATCCGGGGCTGCCTGGATGATGGTATAAAATTTCCGGTGGGCATGTGCCTGCAGGATGCTGGATGGAACGGCGGCCCCTGGCTGGGCGGCGCGGTCCGGAACTTCTATCAGCCGACGGAATACGTGGTCTGGACTGATTATATTGAGCACATCAAGGACCGGGTTGCGGCGACAGACTGGGAGCTTTCGCAGGAGGATATCAAGCCGGGGCTGGTCTGGGGAGCGCAGGTGCTCCAGAAGCTGGCCCAAGAGGTTCGTGTTGCTGAAAACCGCATGATCATGGCGGAAAAAGCGGCGGCCTTCAACGCTGTCTTCAACGGTTCAGAATGGCCGGATGCCGGATTTTCCGAGGCGTGGCGCACCCTGATGCTGGCGCAGCATCATGACTGTTGGATTGTCCCGTATAACGGAGCGCAGGGCGATACGTGGGCCGATAAGGTCACGCGCTGGACGGAGGCCTCGAACGGGTTTGCTGAACGGGAAGTCGAAAAGCTCTTTCTCGATTTTTCCAGCGGATCGGGCACGCGCGGTGTGCGGGTGTTCAATACGTTGGGCTGTTCGCGCACGGATCGGGTAACGCTTGCTCTGCCGGAAGAGAGTGTTGGTGCGGTCGGCGTGTATACGCTGGATGGTGAGCGCCTTGAATCGCAATGGATTGCTTCCGGTGGCGACTCCCCGAAACTCTGTTTTGAGGCAACGGTGCCCGGAGTGGGCTTTGCCTCCTTTTTACTGAAGAGGGAAAAGGCTCCGGCACGGCAGCCGTCCACCACCGTGCTTCCAAACGGAGACCTGCAGGTGGAAACCGATTTTTATTCGGTGACGTTTGATTCAGAACACGGCGGAACGATTCGTGCGTTGTCCGCCAAAAAGCAGGGCGGCCGATCTCTGGTTGGAAGCGGGAAGCTGTTGAATGACCTGCGCGGCTTCTTCTATGACGAGGGCCGGTTTATTCAGCTGTCGGATTCCCGAGCCGAGCTTGCCGTGCTGGAGGACGGCCCGCTGTTGGTGCGGGTGCAGATCAGCGGCCGGCTGGATAAACATCGCGTGCGGCAGGTGGTCGATATTCCGAAAACGCAACCGCGTATCGATTTTTCGCTTCAGATTGAGTGGGAGGGCCAGCCCGGTATCGGCGAATATGATCAGCGCGATACTTATCGGGCCGAGGATCTGAAGAAGGCGTTCTACAACGATGAATATAAGCTGCACCTCTGCTTTCCGCTGAACGGCATGGATGGAACGCTGTTTAAAAATGCGCCGTTTGAGGTTTGTGCAAGCCGACTGGAGGACACGCTTTATTCCGGATGGGATGAGATAAAGCATAATGTCATTCTCAACTGGGTGGATGTGCAGAACGAAGCGGAGCAGGCCGGAGTGGCGCTCTTCATCGATCATACGACCAGCTATCTGCAGACCGACGGGCTTCCTCTGGGGTTGACGGTTCAGTATGTCGGCAAAGGGCTGTGGGCGCGCGATTATCGAATTCACGGTCCGACCCGGATCCGCTATGCCCTGCTTCCGCATTCCGGAACGTGGGAGGACGCCGGTGTTGCAGCTGCGAGCGATGCGTGGA
>JAFGVP010000159.1 GCA_016937945.1 Pontiellaceae bacterium
GAAAATATAGGTTTTGTCGGTTGTTTGAGCATAGGTTGCGATGTAATACATCCCATTATGATAACGGAGACTGCTGGCCCAGGTTCCCTTACCATAGGCGTCCTCTCCGTTTTCGAGATTCATTTTATCGTTTTCAACCAAACGGTCATAGGCATAGCCGGCCATTTCCCAGTTGACCAAGTCCTTCGACTTCATGATCGGAACGCCCGGACTCATGTGCATGGTCGTGCTGCTCATGTAATAGGTATCGCCCACGCGAATGCTCGACACATCCGGAACGTCCGCCCAGATAATCGGATTCTGCGCTTTCTCGACCGATGTACACGCACTCACGCCAATACATACCGCCAACGTCGCCGCTAATCTATGCACTTTTATCATTTCCATCAGATCCTCTTAAAGTTGAAACCTGAACACGGTAAGCGAGTTGGCCGGAGCATCGTAGGAGAAGGAGGTCTCCAGCGTAACCGTTTCGCTCTTCGGTTGAACTGCCGGTGTTTTGCCGTCTTCGTTTTCAGCATCGGCGCTCGGACCCGTCAGCACCGTACGCACCGTTTTCATCGACACGCCCGGAATACCGGCCAGACTGACGTCCACCTTCATGGCGGAATCCTCGCCATTGACGAGTTTAAGAATAAGATTCCCTGACTCCGTATCCCGTACGGCCGAAGCCGTTAGCTTCTTGCCTTCTTCCACATTCACAGAGGCATTCAAGACCGTATCGCCGGCATTCTGACCAAACAGCTGCTGCACATAATAGTTCGGTGAAAGGAATACTTCCGTCGCTGAAAAATAGATCATGTCCGGCGTCCACTGCGTATGGCCGCGGCGCGCCAGCAGCGGGGCATAGGAAGCAAAGTGAACGATGTCACCATTCCGCTCATAACTGGTCAAGCCGGCGGCTTCGGCAATTGCGGCGCGGAGCGTATTGCGCTTGCCCTGATCGTGCGCGGCATACTCGCCCACATAGACCTTAGCTTTGCTGCGGTCATAGTTATCGTAGCGATCCAGATTGTCCCAGAACCACTGCGGGCTTACATAATAATGCTCGTCCACCATTTCGAGCTCCAGCTCATTCGAAAATTCCCAGCCGTTGTCATAATCCGCACCGTCGGCAAAGGGCCCGACCGTACCAATCACGGTGATTTCCGGATGCTTTTCCTTCAGCGCATCGCTGATCATTTTAAAACGCTCTTTAAAGACCGGCGTGATCGCATCCTCATTTCCCACACCTAGGTATTTTAGTCCAAAAGGTTCCGGATGTCCGGCAGCTGCACGCACGGCACCCCACTCGGAATCCGCAGGGCCGTTGGCCCACTCAATCAGATCGAGCACATCTTGAATGTAGTCGTCCATTTCATCCATCGGAAGCCCTTCCTGGCCGCGATTCGGCGAGCTGCCCGAATGCTGACAGGATACCCCAGCCGCAACGACCGGAAGCGGCAGCGCTCCAATATCTTCACAGTACTGGAAAAACTCAAAATAGCCGAAGCCCATGGTCTGGTCATACCCCCACGAGTTACGAGCCGACTTGCGCTGCTCCACCGGACCAACCGAATCCTTCCAGTCATAATATTTATGGATGCCCTGGCCATGAACCAGACAACCGCCAGGGAAGCGCACAAAGCGGGGTTTAATATCCGCAATCGCCTGCGCAATATCAGCGCGCAGTCCGTTCGGCCGATTCTTAAAGGTCCTCTCGGGGAAGAGCGAAATCATGTCCAGACAGATACCACCCTGCGCATGCGCCAATAAAACCAGCCGAGCATCGTTCACGGTTTTGGTCGGCGTCAGTTTTGCGCTGTGCTGTGTCCAGTCGCGCCCCTTCACCTCAAACGAGGCCTCGGCAAGAACCTCGCCGTCTTTGGTTTCAAGGCGTAGCGTAACGGGCATCGGCTGGCGGTTATCGCCCCTGCCCCACATGACCCCCATGAACGCCTGATAGGCCCAGAACGATGCATTGTAGTTTTCGCCGGCCTTAAGTGGAATCCCGTCAAATCCGCCGTTGGCCAGCCCTACACCATCACCCGGCGCATCTACTGTCAGCAGAGTATAAAAGGAGTTATTATCATGAATAGGTCGCATGTCAGCCACGTTCACCGACCCGCGTCCGCCGCCGCGCTGCTCCACATCCCAAAACTTGAGCGGATGCCAGTCCGGCTGCTCGGTCGGGCTGTATTGGAACGAGCGGTTCTGCACCAACTCGGCATAGATACCACCGTCCGCCGCATAGTTCAGGTCCTCAAAGAAAACCCCGACCAGATCGGAACTGATCGGCTCGCCCTCTTCATACGCCATCACCGTCACCTCAGCTGCCTGGATTGATGAAGCCGTCAGACATACAACCCCCAACGCACTCCCCAAGCGACAGAGCTGCCGAGACAACGATTTCTGTTCACTATGCTTATTCATAAATAAAAACTCCTCTATATTGCTCACGTCACCGGATTAAAAAACCAGCACTGCGCCGCCAGCACCTTCCAGCTCCAGCGTAATCTTTCCGTCATCACCCACGCGAACCGTCTTGGTTCCCGCCGTGCGGTCTTCCTTGTCAAACAGCAACTGCGCCGATTGGCCTTTAAGTTCGGGCAACGAAATAGTGATTTCGCGCTTTTCTTTGCCGGAGTGCGTTGCGCCCACATACCATGTATCGCCGGAACGACGGGCCAGTACCACAAACTTACCAGGATAACCGTCCACATAGCGCGTTTCATCCCAAACCGCTGGCACCTGTTTCAGGAAATCGATCACATGATCGGGTTGCTCCTCCAAGTTATTCGGCGTCAGACCAAAATGCTGGATAGCGGATTGGAACGTAATCGCCGTCGCCAACTGGAAGGCATCGGTTGTGCGACGAACATTTCCGCGATCCGACCGACGATTAAACCGATTGTTGAGAAATACAGGACCATAGTCCATGGAAGAAACCGGGTTGCGGACGAAAGGAAAGATGGTGCTGTTATTCGCTTCGCCATCCGCAAAACCCTGCGAGAAGACCAGATTTTCCGAAGCCGTTACCGCTTCGCTCGTCATGTGGTTCGGATACATCCGCTCCCAGCCGCGTGGCAACGTGGCTCCATGAAAGTTTAAGCAGAGTCCATAGTTATTGGCATCGGTCAGGATGTCTTCATACAACTGCATGGTTACCTGCTTATCGCCGCCAAAAAAGTCGACCTTCATGCCCTTCACTCCGATGGACTGCATCCACGCCATCTCTTTCTGACGGGCCGGTGCGCTGTCGAGACAGTTGCGGGGTGACTGCGGCGCATCATTCCAATATCCGTTCGAGTTGTACCAAAGCAGCACATCCACATTCTTGGAGTTGGCATATTTGACCATTTCA
>JAFGVP010000160.1 GCA_016937945.1 Pontiellaceae bacterium
CATACCATTTTCCATCGAGGAAATGCAGCTCCGGCGCCCAGACCTCCTTCGAGTTCCATCCGCTGTCCGGCGCCTTCCACACCAACCGTTTGATACCTTTATCCGTCAGTTTGTCCGACTTCCAGATGGCAATGCCGCGGTCCCCTTCCGACTGGCAGAAATAGTAGAATCCATCGGTATGCTTGTAGACAAACGGGTCCGCCCCCTCATAAACCGGATTCACAAAGGTATCCATCGCGCCCGTCTCAGTCGCATGTGCTGAAAAAGCGAGCGCCGCCGCCGTAAAAATCATTGCTGTTGTCTTCATGCTTACTTCTCCGCCTTAACTCCGAATGCCGGATTTTTTACTTTAGGGCCTTTGCCGGTCCATTCAATCGGATCCATGCACATCACGCGACGCGTGTGTTCCGGATTCCAGGAATGATAGACCATGAAATGGGTTTTGCCGTCGGGTGCCAATGTCACGGAACAATGACCCGGACCGATCAGGTTGTTATCCTTGCCGTTGAGCACACTGGCGCCGGCTTTGTTGCCTCCGTCACGCCACGGTCCCATCGGGGTTTCCGCCACCGAAAAGCCGACGCCGTAATCCGGGCTCTGCCAGTTTGAGCCGGACCAGAAACAGTAATAAAGGCCGTCCTTCTTCACCACCCACGGACCTTCCACCGTATGCCAGTCATACACGCCGCCATACATGGAGCGGTTGCGCTCATAGATCTGCCAATCATCGATGGCCGTGGCAACCGTTTCGATCGGGCCCGTCACGGAAATCATGTCATCCCCCAGCTTGACCACGGAAATCCCGGTGCCGACGCGATCCACATCCAGAAAGTCGCGCGCGAAGAAGAGATACCTTTCGCCGCTGTCGGGATCTTTAAAGGGATGGGCATCAATCGAAAACTCCCACTGCGGGAAGAGCAGCTCGCCGCAATCTTCAAACGGCCCCAGCGGGCTGTTACTTTTCGCCACCCGCATCTTCAGGTCGCCGGCATAATAGAGATAGAACGTTCCGTCCTTCTCCACCACCTCCGGCGCCCAGTATTCCGTCATCGCCGGATTATCCAGCGGCGGCATGATGTACCCCTCCGGCACCCAATGGACAAAATCCGTGGAGTGCAGTACCGGAAAATGATAACCGGTCGCCTCATTCTTTCCGGTGCCGTAGGCATACCATTCGCCATCATACTGCAGAACCGCCGGATCGGCCAGATAGCCGTCCCACAACGGATTGCTGTATACCAGCGGCTCCTGTTTCATCAACTGGCACCCGCTCAGCGCCGCCGCCAACCCCATCAGGCCTATCGATGCAAATGTCCTTTTATTCATCGTTCTATCCTCGATATTAATTCAACTCATTGGATGCATCTGAAGCATCCTCAAGCCCACGTTCATTAACCATTCATCTTTCTGGTCCGGCTCATTTTTCAGCGCTTCTGCCAGTTCAGATAATCCTTCATAAAATTTTCTGCGATGGCCGATCGACCGGATCGCCCGACGGCCACCTTATTGGCGAATATCGGATTGAGAATCCAGGGCGTTGCATCTTCCTTCAACGGACGGCCGCCGGAACTCTTCTGCTGGAAAGCAAAAGTCGCCATAACCACGCCATATTCCTCCATCACCCTGCACGCCGATTTCAGGAATCCGCCGTCATACCACGTCTGGGAATCAAGGAATTCATTCCACTCCTTCTCGGGAACCGGATCAGCGAGACAGGCATTCACATATTCCCGTACCGACATGGCGCTGCCATAGTCATACTTCTTGAGAAAACGTTTCCCGGCAGAGGATGCCGCGACGGGTTCGTTCAGGCTTTTCTGGTATTCATGAACGAGGGAAAACTCCGTCACGACATAGGGTTTTTCCGTCACCCGAGTGCGGATATATTTCAGGTAGGTTTCAAAACCTGCGAACGCCGGCATATGAATATGAAAGTTTGCACCGGCCACCCGATCATCCTGCTGAATCCAGTCGAGCAGCGCCTGCACGCCGGGATTATTCCGGACTCCTTTCAGCTCAAGACGGATAAAGCCGCCGGAATACAGCGGAAGCGCCTTGCCATCCATTCCTTTGTGATCCTGAGCATCGAGATGTTCTACAAGTCGCTGAAGAAACCGGACCATCGGAATCACACCGTCTTCGTTCGGGACCATGTCTTCTTTCAGCGTATCCACCGTCACCTCATTGACGGTTTCCAGCGCAACCAGGTAACCGTCGAGTTCCCCGATCAGCGCATCCGCCCACTCAAAGCATTTCTGCTCCCGCTCACTCCCGGGGTCCGGAACACGCCACTTTGCCTGTTCAAAATTCCACTTCAGACACAGGATAATTTTCTGGCCGCTTTCACCGGCCCGCTTAACCGCCAACAGGTCGGCATCCGTCTTTAAATCACGGCGCCCCTCGACAAAATGCGTGGAAGGAAAAAAGGCGCGACACAGCGTTGTCCGGCTCTGCTCCAGCAGTTCCGGTTCAAGAGCGATACCGGTTTCGTTCACATTGGCACCCAGCATCAGGTGCTCTTTCGCGCCGGAGTGCATCGCCAAAAGCAAAACAGCCGCAAACAGGCCGCTGAACAGCGCGAGCCGGCAGGTTCCCGTATGTCCGATCATTATGCTTCGCCCCATTGTGTGAGATATCTTAAAAATTCAGTCAGCTCACAATGGTAGATGAATTCCTGACGGAGCGTCATGTCACCTGAACGGGTGACAGTAAAACCGCCGGCTATCTGGCGTTGGCCCTGCTGACGCGATAGGCCTCCATGGTATCCGTCGCGGCGCCGGGATCGTCCTGCGACTGCATCCACGCATCCAGCACCCCGGACAAGCGGGCAAGCTCGCCGGCATACGCCGGATCACCGACCAGGTTATTCAGCTCGAACGGATCAAGATCCGTTCGATAGAGCTCCTCTGCCGGGCGTTTCATGTAGCGTTTGACCAGCAAACCGGTCTTCTCATTCTCCCACGCACCAAAGATCCACTGCGCCCAATATTGATTACGCAGCTGCGCAACGCCATCGTATCCCATCAGGTATTTCTGAATATAGAGTTCATCGGGCGTCAGGTTGCGGATGTATCGATAGGTTCCGTCAAACACCGTACGGCTCGGATAAGCCATTCCTTCGGGAATATTATTGTGAATGCCGTACGCAAACTCCCGGTGCTCTTCGGTTCTCCCGGCCAAAACGTCGACAAAGCTCGATCCGTCAAACGCGCCGTCGTCCACCTTGCCGCCTGCAAGCTCAATGAATGTAGGGACAACATCGACATACTGAACCATCGCATCGGTACGGCGGCCGGCCGCGATCCGGCCCGGCCAACGGGCAATTAGCGCCGTATGCAGCCCCGTATCCCAAAGCGTCCATTTACAGCCGGGAAACTGCGCACCCTGCTCCGATGAAAACATGACCACGGTATTATCCGCATGGCCGCTATCGTCGAGAACCTTCAGGATATCGCCGACCTGACTGTCCATGTAGGTAATCTCTGCAAGGTACGATGCAAAATCACGGCGGGTCAGCGGCGTGTCCGCCATATTCGCCGGAAGTTTGAGCTGATCGACCGGATAGGCCGATGCATCGCCCATCACCCACGGCACATGCGGTTCGGTCAGACAGACCACAAGACAGAACGGCTGATCCTGTTTCGCCATGAATGCCTTGATGCCGTCCACATCATGTGGAAGGGTTGGATTCCGGACACAGTTATCATCAAATCCCGGCACATCCTCGAACGGGAAAACCGATTTCGGCGTGACATGCACCTTGCCGGCAATCCCGACCCGATAGCCCAGCGGGCGCAACCGATGCGGCATGCTCTGCAATCCCTTTTTACTCGCGGAGTGGTTGTAGGCCGCGCCGTTGCGCCACGGATACAATCCTGTATAGAGCGCGGAACGGCTCGGCTGACAGATCGCCTGACTGACATAGGCCCGATTAAACACAAGCCCTTCACTCGCAAGCTGATCTATATTCGGGGTACGCGCATTTTCGCCACCATAGAGCGGAAGGTCGCGGAATGTGCAGTCATCGGCGAGAATCAGCAAAAAGTTTGGTTTCTGCGCGGCGGACACCAGCCCGGCAGTTCCCAACACAAGAGCGGCAACCCAATTCAGAACACAATGATTCATCGATCCACCTTTCATTTAACGACTCTCAAAGATCTATTCATAGACAGCGCGAACAAACAGGTTGGTATTGTTCATCACGAGGGCTTCGGGCAATGCAATCCGGACCGTTTCATAACCGGAATTGTCGGGCACGATCTCCGACGAGAGTTCGCTTCCGGCAACGTCGGACCAAACCGCATCCGTCAGATTCGTGCAACACTGCGTGATGTAACTCAGCCCAATTGCAGCATAGTTAACATGACGGCGCAGCTCAATCTCCCAGTTATTTTCACCCAGCGCGACGGAGCGGATTCCTTTGGTTCCGGAATCCGCCACGGATGGATCACTGCCGATGGCAAATTCGACCAGATTTGCGGTGCCGTCCTCATCCGGATCAGCGTCGAGCGCCGCCTCAGAACCGCTCAGTCCGGCATCCAGCAGATATTCCGACGCCAGCGATTCACTGAAAGGGAGCAGCCGGACGGCAAAGTTGTCCATGGCCACATAGTTGGATGCACGGGCCGAGAGACCGATAAAATTCGTGCTGGAATTTTCCCATACAAATGTCCGCGTAACTCCGGCGCCGGACGAATTAAGATCAATCAGCTGTTCATCCATAAAAGCCGTAACGGTGACGATACTTCCGGATGCAAATGAATCGAATTCGAATGCCGCCGTCAGGGTGCCGCTGATCTTTCCAACCGGAATCGTTTCAAGCAGCAGGCCGTTCGACCACACCTTCACGTTTCCGCCAAGATCCAGTTCAATGAAAAAGTCTGCTGTGCCGGGCGTGGCCCCGTTTCCGCGGAATGAATAAGGCGAGATATTTCCACTGATATCATTACTCGCCTGCGCCTCGGCTCGGCTCAGACCGACGCCAAAGCCGGCATACCGGTTTTCAAGATCGGTCGTTGCGCTGTTGATTTCATTCACGCGCAGCTGAACCGTAAAGCCGCCGGCCGCAAGAATCGCCTGATCAACAAAATTGTGCTGCAGTGCGGTCTCCGTCATGCCGGATCCGACCGCCATGTTCAGCGCCAGGTCTGAAACCTCGGTGGACCCCTCTTCCCATGAATCATAATATGCAGAACCGGGGGCAATCAGCGAAGTCAATGACCCGGTCATACCACCGGTTTCGGCATCGTGATCCGTGCTGTTATTCCGATTGAAACGGTCAACAAACAGATCAATAGCCAATACGGGCGGATTGGCCTGCGGCGCCGGCGCAACATAGGAGAGCGTTCTCCCCGCCGCCACATTCACGCGCGCAGCCCAGATGTTCCAGTCCTCCACCAGCTCCGTCACTTTGTCGGTATCAATCGACGCCAGATTATTCAGCTCAACCGGATCGGATGCCAGATTATAGAGTTCGATCGCATTTGCTGCGTTGCGGGAATCCGTGAAATTCTTGGTGACCAGCATCCAGTCCCCCTTCCGGTATCCGCGATTGGTTTCGTGCTCATACCCCAGTTCACGCTGCACGGTATCGGTGGACGTGAAGAGCGGAAGCATGCTGGCGCTCTGCGGCTCGATTTCGATCACGTCGTGGCTGTTATAGCGAGAAGGATATTCAAAACCGGTGATATCGAGAACCGTCGACATGAAGTCGATGATATGAACCGGGCTCCGCACGAACCCACCAACCGGACGGGAAATACCATTCGGCCAATGCACCACCAGCGGGCTTGCAATACCGCCTTCATGGCAGTTGCGCTTGTAGTAGGTATACGGCGTGACCGACGCATTGGCCCAGGCCGCACCGATATAAGGTTCAGGATAACCGGGTTGCCCGTAGGTCAGCAGCGCATCACCGGTGAGCGGCGGCGTGTTGGCGCCTTCGTTAAGCGAACCGAATACGCCGCCTTCGTGATCGGCGCCGTTGTCGGACAGAAAGACAATCAGCGTGTTATCGAGTTGGCCAAGCGCTTCAAGCTTGCTCGTCACCTTACCGACGTTGGCATCCAGAATATCGATCATCGCGGCATAGGTTGCCATCGCACGGGTCGAGTGCGCCTTGCGCTCTGTTGAGAGCAGGCCCCAAGCCGGGATGGGGTCCACGCCGGAATAATTCTGCCACGGGGGCGAATCGCTGGCGGGGCTCAAGGGATGGGTCGCGGCGGAAATCAGACCGATCGCCTGCATCTGTTCATACCGGTTGGTACGGATCTGTTCCCAGCCGGCCGCATAGGTCGGCACATATTCATCAATCTTGGCGATCGGCGCCTGGATCGGGAAATGCGGGGCACCGAAAGCGATATACATAAAGAACGGCTCATCACTGCTGACGGCATGCTCGATAAAGTTGGTAGCATAGTCGCCGATCGCGTCGGTCTGGTAGAACTCGCCGGCGGCATAGTGAATGGCCGGTATTCCGTCGCTGGTATAATACCGGTAAAGCGATTCGTCCCAGTTATCCTTCGAGTGGTCATTATCCTTGAAACCCCAGAAATTATCGAAGCCGCGCTCTTCGGGTTTCTGGCCCGTAGAGGTTCCCATATTCCACTTGCCGACGCAGTAGGTTTTATACCCGTTGCTTCCAAGCACCTCGGCGACCGTAACATTGTTATCCGTCCGCATGGGCGAAAGACTCGCTGCGGGGTCGGTAAAAACCGCCTGAGGATATTGTCCGGTCATCAGACTGGCCCGCGTCGGACTGCAGCGCGCGGCATTGTAGCAGTGGGTAAAACGAAGGCCGGTCTCCGCAAGACCATCAATCACCGGTGTGCTGATTTCCGAGCCATAGCAGCCCAGATCGCTGTAGCCGAGGTCATCTACAAGAATGAAGATAATGTTCGGCCGCGCACGTGCCAGTACGGTCTTTGCACTGAGCGCGGAAACGCCGTTCGTGAAAACCTCCATCGTAAGGATGGTGTTGCCCAGCGTGCCGTTAACAAGCACGGCCACGGAATTGCTCGTCACGCCCTCGGTCAGGATGGTTCCGCTGCTTCCCCCTTCCGGAAAGGATACCGGATTGTCGGCGCTGATGGTATAGGTCGCATTCAGCGGCAGGTCGGTGCCCGTCCATGAAAAGGTCACGGGCTGACTGACGTTCGTCTGATCAACGATATCCGGCGTAGCATTCACAGCGAGTGCCGGCACCAGCGGCCTTACGGTGGCGGCGCCCAGCCCGATAATTTCGGACGCTGGGTTTTCAATCACCAGCGAGAACACCGTATCCCCGAGCGATCCATCCACGGCAGCGGTTACAGAGCCGCTGGCGGAAGGCGCGGACAGGGTTCCCGACTCCGCGCCGGCAGGCGAATACGTTACTCCGGCACGGTTGGCGAAAATGGCATAGGTTGCGCCGGACGGAATATCGAGTGCCGACCACTCAAGCAACACCTGCTGATCCGAATTGCCGGAATTCACAGTGGCCGGCGATGCACTGAACGAAACCGAAACATCCATGATGGAGCCCGGCTCATTCCACAGCTGCGCAGAATCAATTGTTCCGCTGAATTCGGCAAGGTTATTAACCTCCCACGGAGCTGAAACAACGGAATCATTGCCGGACAGCCCGCCGATGGAACCCGTATCCGAGAAGGTGCCGACGGAAAGCGAATCATTGCCGGACCAGTTTCCGACGGCTCCGCTGATTGAAAAACTGTTGCCGACCACGGACGCTCCCGCCGGCTTGACGAACAGCTCCAGAGTTGCTGATGAATGATTCCAGATCACCGCCGAGCTATAATGGACTCCTGCTGTCAGCGTTCCAATGGATGACTGAACCGCAACGGCCGGCAGGCTGACATCCGGAAAACCGGCGGGCACGACGGCATCCGCACTGCTCTGCTTCATAATCAGCGAAGGCACGCCGTCCACCAGATAAAGACCGAATCCGTTAGACGTTCCTCCCAGTTCCAACAGGAGCACGGTTCCGTTCAGGTCTGCAGCCGTCGGCGTAAAGGCGACATTGATCGTAAAGCCGTATGCATGCTGGGTATCCCCCAGCACCGGGACGCCGCTTGCACCTCCCGCTGTTGCGGCGTCATCCACGATGCCGCCGTTATACAACAGGCTCGATGCCGACAACGGAAGATCCGTCAGCAGATCCGCCCGGCTGCGGAGCGGGCTCATCAGGGACATGGCAACAAGGCCGGCGGTTAAAACATTCATCTTTTTCATTGGAATATCCTGTATTTAAAATGGTTTCAGCGGGACCCGACTCCGGAAGGCATCGGCTGCGGCGATGAGGTGGGCCCATGGATCTGAAGGATGGCCGGCCCGTCTTCACACGGAACAAACTGAACGCGATCGATCGACAACTGACGAGGCTCCACCGTGGAGAGGTCATGGTGACGATGGTAGACAATAAAGATTTCCTTGCCGTCAGGCGATGTGGTCAGGCAGTGATGCGCCGTCCCGTGCGCATACTCCGTCGATTTCATGATCGGATTGTGTTCATATTTTTTCCACGGTCCGAGCGGCGAGTCGGAGGTCGCATAACCCACACCATAGTTGGGATTTTCAAAGTGGCTTCCGGAGTAGGTCAGGTAATAGACGCCGTCGTGCTTAATCACCTCGGGCCCCTCCGTGATCGGCGCCTGATGCCGTTCCCACGCCTGATCCGGACGAACCATGAGACGCAGCGAACTTTCATCCACACTCACCATATCGTCATTCAGCCGGCCTCCCCAGATTTCGTTCCCCTGATTAAACCCGACATAATAGATATAACGCTGGCCGTCATCGTCTTCGAAAATATGCGCATCGATCCGGATAGAGTCCGGCTCCATCGGTTGTTTAACCTCCTGCTTAAACGGACCGTCCGGTGATTTTGCCGTAGCCACGCAAATCCGGGTATCCGCGGCATAGTAGAGATAAAACACGCCGTCCTTCTCGACAATATCCGGCGCCCAGAAGCGCGACTCGCCCCAGCTGTCCTTGTTCTTCAGCACAAATCCCTCATCCGTCCAGTTCACAAGATCCTTTGATTTGTAGAGACGAATACCGCGGGGCATATCCGGAAAATCCGGCGAATAAGTGCAATAGGCGTAGTAAGTTCCCTTGTACAGAAATACGACCGGATCGGCGCCCACCGCAGAAACCGGGTTGGTATAGGTCGGACCGGTCGGCTCCGGCGGCACAGCACGCACAATCATATTTTTAAACCGCGCACCGCCGCCCAGCTTACGCAAGCCGATCATGCCGCGACTGAAGCGGGCATCAATCCCGTCCACCCGGGGGAAACTCCCCTCGCCTGCCGGAACTTCATCCACCCACATCTTCACATTATCACCGCGAACCTGCAGCCGTATATGATACCACGCGTCCGATTTCACCTCGACCGACTTGCGGGCAATATCGTTCCATTTCGGCTCAAATGCACCCCACAGCGCAAAGTTTGCCCCTGCGTGGAGACCGACATAATACCCCTGATACTGACCATTGCGGACCACACCGCGAAATACAAAACCGGCCTGCCCATTCGGAGCCTCGATCAGGACGTCCATCTCCATTTCAAAATCATCCAGGTTCGGCTTTTCCCAAACCACTTTGGCATCGGCATCACCACCGACCCGATACTCGTCCGCAACATAGCTCCAGGTATCGTCGCCCAGATAACGAACTCCGCTTAATCCGGAAAACTGTGTCGCCCCCGCAGAAAATGCCGTTGCAATGAACATCGCCGTTATTATTTTTCTCATCCTAAAATTCCTTCTTTTCCGGCTTGGGATAAACCCGGTCTTCTTGTGCCCACTTCAGCCAGGCCGCGGCCATCCTGCCGGCTCGGTCGGGTTGGGATTGCACAAGGTTGTTCAGCTCCGTCCGATCCTCTGCCAGATTGTAGAGCTCCCACCGTTCGGCTTTCGGACCGTCGAACACCGAAACGCCCCGTCCTACCAGTTTCCAGTCGCCGTCCATGATAAAGGCATTGTCTTCGTGCTCGGAAAACATCGGCGCTGTACGGAGAATCGCCCTGCCGTCGAACGCCGGTGCAAGGGAAACACCGCGCAGCGGATGGATGGCATTGCCATGGGCCTGTTTCGGATAGGTTGCGCCGGCCACCTCAAGCAGTGTGGGAGCAATATCGATGATCTGGGCCGGTGAACGATACCATGCCTCAACCGGCTTGATGCGCGCCGGCCAATGCATGAAGAACGGCGTGGCCGCACCGCCTTCGTGGGTAAAGTGCTTATAGAGGCGGAACGGTGTGCTGGAAACGTGTGCCCAGGCCGCGCCATAGCTGTTGTAATGATCCTGATTGCGTTTTTCCGGATCAAGAATCGGTCCACGCCCGAGCGGCGGACCTTCGGCACAGGCCCCGTTATCGGAAAGGAACAGAATCAGCGTATTATCGGCAACCCCCATCGATTCCAGCGACTTCATAAGCTTTCCGATATTCTGGTCAATGCGGTCAATCATTGCCGCATAGACGGCCATGCGCAGGCTCATCCGTTGTCGATTTTCCGCATCGAGCGAACTCCAGACCGGTACGTTATCCGGCTGCGGCGAGAGCTTGCAGTCCGACTGAAACAGCCCCAGAGCCAGCTGCTTTTCAAAGCGTTTCTGACGGATATCTTCCCATCCCGTAGTGTACTTATCCCGATAACGATCAATATCATCCTCAAACGCCTGATGCGGCCAGTGCGGCGCAGTGTAGGCGAGATAGAGGAAAAACGGCCGGTCCCTGCCGGATTTTTCCTCGCGGATAAAGTCGATGGCATGGTCGGTAAATGCGTCGGTGGTATAGAAGGCTTCGTCGGTCGTGCTCTCCGCCTCGACCTTGTATTCATTGTTGAGCGTCATGTGACGAGGCTCTGCGGGATAGAAAAAGCGCGTCGCGCCGGAAAGACAGCCATAGTATTTTTCAAAGCCGCGCTGGAGCGGCCAGTATTCCTGCTTATCAAATCCAAGGTGCCACTTGCCGGCCATCAGCGTGGCATATCCGGCCGGCTTCAGCATCTCCGCCAGCGTGACACACTCGCGATTGAGCACACCCCGATAGCTGGGAAAATCCGGCCCTGCATCATGCTGAGATTGCTGGGGCGGCGGCGGATTGGTCATGTGGCCGATCCCCGTCAGATGCGGATGCAGCCCGGTCATCAGAGTCGCACGCGTGGGACAGCAGCGCGAGCCGTTGTAAAACCGGGAAAACCGGACACCTTCGCCGGCCAGCCGGTCAATGTTCGGGGTATTGATCTCTCCGCCGTAGCAGCCCAGATCCGAAAATCCCATGTCATCCACCATGATCAGGATAATATTAGGTTTTTCCGCAGCGACCGCTCCCACGGACAGACCCAGTAACGCCAGCATAGCAAATCTTATATTCATACACGCATTCCTCAAAACAGCTGTACCTCATCGGGCCCCGGCGTGGCATAGACCGGATCCTTTGCTCGGATATAGACGTCACCGTCGTTACGGATTACCACTTCCAGCGGAACAATCGTTGTACCGCGCTGATTGATCGTCTGAGCGGTTTCAAACAGATCCGTGTTTTCGATTCCGTCGCTGGGTAGCGGAGGAATATTGGCGTTATAGAACGCGGTGCACCACCACTTACCGTCCAGCGTCTGGAACGGAGTCCCGTGACCGAGAAACCGGCCGACAAAACGGCGAGGGCCATACGGACCGTCGATCTTGTCCGCCGTGCAGTAATACATGTTGTAGGAACCGCGCCGGCCGATATCAGTCGACCACGCCGTTCCGAAATGAACATACTTATCGCCGATCTTTCGGATGGTTGCGCCTTCATGTCCGATAACGGAAAGGGGCTTTCCCTCGGTATTGATCCGTGAACCGGCCGGATCGATCCGGGTCGGCTTTGCGGTATAATCCGAAAACTTATTATTCAGCGGCGCCACCAGGGTATTGCCCCAAAGCAACCACCAGGTGTCTCCATCCTTGAAGAGCGAAGGATCGTGGCGCGTACCCATCTTTCCATCCATCGGATGGCTCCACGGCCCCTTCAGTTCCGGTCCGGCGCTCAGGGCAAGATTCGCCTTGTTATCCGGACAGTGAACCAGGGCCCACCGCTTAATTTCCGGAATCCAGTGAATTTCCGGTGCCCAGATCACATCGCCGGGTTCTTTATATGCGCTGTCCTTCAGCGTGAAAGGCGTTCCGAGATATTCCCAGTCAATCAGGTCGGGACTGCGCCAGACCTGCACCACGTTGCCCACGGCGGAACGCGGTCCCAGCCCCGGATTATAGGGATCGTCCTCTTCGCGCGGATCGTCCGGATTGATCGTCGTTCCCGTCAGGTAATAAAGATGGTCCGGCCCGATGACAATGTACGGATCGCGGATCCAGCCCTCCTTGATATAAATCGCTTTGTCGTGGCTCTTCAGTCCCGCTTCGATTTCGGCACGCGGCTGTGCGGGCGTGACCGGAGCGATAACCGGACCATCCGGAACCCAGGGGGCCGCACCGGCGACCGACGCCGCAAAAACAAAACCTAAGATAAGTGTCTTCATTAATTTTCCTCGGATCGCCGTATTGAATATCATTTATTTGCGCTTTTAACTTCATTCCACCATTTCTCCATGCACCGACCATGGAAGCCACGCGTTCGGGATATTTATCCGCCACGTTGGTGGTCTCCGTACGATCGACGGAAAAATCATAAAGGGCCCACGACTTGGATGGTTTCAGTCCTTTCGGCCAATAGACCATGAACGGAGTCTGGCAACCGCCGTTGCAGGATTTCTCCATCATTCATATTCACAACAATATTCCTTTCCCCAACCAGAAAACCCCGCAATATAATCACGCGCTCCTGCCGATAAATACACCTGACTCTTCGCGTGAACCATGTAGAGGTACCGAATGCCCCGGATTTCGTCATGTCGGCAAAAATAGCCTCACTGCACAGCAGAAGAACGTCTATAATCCCTGACACGCTCAGACCTGAACAACGGACGTCCGGCGCGCCGGACCTGCTATCCGATGTAAAACATCATGGGTAGCACAGTTCCCTTAGGATTTCCTGTCACGAAGATAAGCGACATACCGAAAAGAGACGGAACCAGAAACCGCAAAAAAGGCGGACCGAAGCCCGCCTTCTAAACTGCATCACCCGGATCGAACTATTTCCGGAAGCGGCGGCGCATAAACACCATGCCGACGCCTGCCAAGCCCAGCAGCCCGATGGTGCCCGGTTCCGGGATATTGGAAACCGTGTTGAAATATTGACCCTGCGTGACCGTACCGGCAAACGGAGTCGCAAGTGCCGATGCAAAATTATCCACCGGATAGGGCTCGGCGGCATAATCGCCAAGGTCGGCACAGCCGGCATACCAGCCAGTCTGAGTATCCTGCTGACCGAAAGAGAGCGTGTTATTACCCACCCAGTTCCAGGAGGCATCCGTTCCGGTAATGGCCACCGCATTCGCAGTTCCATTCAGTGAGTAGCGGAGAACTCCGTTTCCTGCGTCGAATGATGCCCATACCTGCGTATCCACATCCGCCGTCACAGCTCCGAGGATGATACCAATCATGTGATCAACACCATCCGTATCATTCATTATCGGGGATGCGGAATTTGCATCGTTCTTGGTTACAAAGATAAAGTTGCCATCTTTGATCAGAATGGCACTTCCCTTGGCTGTTCCACCAATTTCAATAATATTCACCGTGCCCGACTGGCTGGCCGTAATATCAGCCGCTGTTGCCGTAACCCGCGCGGCCAGCGTGATTCCGCTTGAAAGCGCTTGTCCCCCCAGCGCAGCGGTTCCGGCCGTTGAACTGTCATAGAATGCGGAAGTATCGTCCAGATCCGGAACAATGACCCCTGCCGATACAACACCGGCAACTGAAACGGCAAGCAAACATGCCCATCCTGCTTTTGTTATTCTCATTTTTTCCCTTTCATTTGTCCGGATGATGGCAACCCCATCCAGGAGAAACCTTTCATCCAGTTGATCTTGGGAATGTAGAGCATCGATATAAATGATGCATGACGCTAATATTAGCCTCATGAGAGGTGACAGCAGTTGGCCGGCGCCTGAATGACGATCAGTCCCGGTCCATCCCGGTCAGCTTGGCAACGGCCTCTGCACGGGAGTTTACATGTAGCTTTTCGTAGATACGGCGAATGTAGGTCTGCACGGTATGAATAGACAGATCCAGCTCGTCAGCAATCAGCTTGTACGGCTTTCCCCGGGCCAGCAACTGAAGCACCTGGTACTGACGTTCCGAAAGTTCACTGATTTCAATATCAACCTTCTTCCGGGGTTTCTGGAATGACTGCACCACAAGACGCGCAATGGATAAATCCATAGGAGAACCTCCGGCAACGGCATCCCGAAGCGCCTCGATCAATCCCTCCGCCACCGAGCGTTTCAGCAGATAGCCCACAGCCCCCGCGGCCAGCGCCTTAAAGATAAACTCCGACTCATTGTAAACCGTCAGCATGATAAAATCCGTATTCGGAAGCCACGGCTTCAGCTGCTCCACGCACTCGATCCCGGTCATGCCCGGCATGTTGATATCCATCAGCACGATATCGGGTTCCGAAGCCAAAATTCCCTTAATCGCCTTTTCGGGACCGTCGAATAGTTCCAGGCATTCAAACTCTTCCGAGTCGGCCAGCTGTTCCGCAATCAGCTCACGGGTTCCCCGATCATCATCCACAATCACCACGGTCTTTTTATCACTCATATTCAGGGCTCCCTTCACATCATCAACTTGAATTCTACCACGGTTCCGCCGTCCGGAACCGACGAAATGGAAAACCTGCCGTTCACCAGTTCCATGCGTCGTTCCATGCTTATCAGTCCGCGATGGAACGGTTCATCCGGATTGGTTTCAATACCTTTACCGTTATCCTGCAGTTGCACGCTGCAGCAACCGTCGGAATACTCCATCGCAAAAACCAGCCGTGTGGCACCGGAGTGCTTGACCACATTATTGACCGCCTCCTTCACCCCGAGGTAAAGGTTGTGGCGCACAGGTCCGGCCACGGCGATCTCCGGAACATCGAACGGCACGTCCAGCTCGCACTCTATATCCGTCCCCGCCAGCATTTCGCTGACATATTTCGAAAGATACATGATCAGATTGTTCAGCGTGTCATTCGAAGGTCGCACGACCCATACAATCTCATCGAGCGAATGAACCAGCTTACCCGACACACGCTCCATCTCATGAATGTGACGCGGTGCGTGGGTCCAGTCCTTCGACTGAAAGGCCTTGATAAAGCGATGGCAGAGCAATGTCACGCGGGTAACCTCCGACCCCAGCTGATCATGAATATCCATCGCAATCCGTGTGCGTTCTTCTTCAATAGCACGCATCTGCTCCACCCGGATCAGCTTATTGCGAGTGATCCGGTCGGCCACGGCCAGAGACAGCAGGGCAACCAGCATCAACACGGCAACGTAGAGAACCAGCTTAAACCAGAGCTGCTGCCACCAGTACGGATCAACCGTAATGGCCAGCTGCAGTGGACTTCGGTTCCAGATACTGGACCGATTGGCCGCAATAATCTCAAAACGATATTGGCCCGGAGGAAGATTCTGGAAACTGACGTTGCGGCGCAGTCCGTCGAATTCCGTCCACTCTTCATTCTCTCCCACCAGCCGGCATTTAAAATGCAACAGGTCCGGCGCCGAAAATGCCAACGCAGAAAATTCAATGTCGAGGCGGTGCACGCCGGGTCCGATAAAAACCTGATCCTGCCCTTCGATATTATAGAGTTTCTTATTCACGAGCAGGCTTCTGATATACAGGGGAACTTCATTGGTCGTAATAGACACCAGATCAGGGTTCACCACCTCTACGCTCTTTTCAGATGCGATCCATATCCGTCCATCCTCCGTCCGGCACGCATTGGAAAGCCCATGCACCACCGAAATCACATGCTTGATGCCATCGGCAACGCCCAGCACAATCATTTCGCCGGACTCCCCACCGCTCTCCATCCGTTCAATCAGTGCCTCGCGGCTTAGGACCAACAGGCCCTTTTCTGAAAGGAACCAGAAACGGCCGATTCCGTCTTTCAGGATGGAATAGATAATATCGGCCCCGATATCCACAGTCTGGATTTGCTCCTCCCGCAAGCAGGAAAGACCGTCTCCGCAGGCGCCCACCCAGAGAGAACCGGTCTCCGCATCGTAGTGAAGCGCGCTGATATAATTGCCCGGCAATCCATCGGCGGTCGTATAATGGCGAAGCGCTCCGTCCGGCTTGAATTCAGCAAGCCCATTATCCTTCATGCCGATCCATACGGAACCGTCCCGGCCGGCAACCATACAGCGGACATCACTGATCCCGTTTGCTTCGTCGAGTACACAACGCCAGGAGGAGGGGCCCTCCTGTTTCCATACGCCCAGCTGTCCGGCGGTCCAGATCGTTCCCGCAGGATCCTGCAGCAGAACCCAGTTATCCGCATTGGCGGCGCCGCCACTGACAAGCCTCGCGCCATCTCCCTCTATCTTTTTAAGAAAAATGCCGGCTTCACCGAACCAAAGATTTCCGGGCGATGTTTCCAGCAGAGTCCGGACGACCTCTTCGGTTCGTTCTGCCGGACCAACCCGAACCAATGCATCGTCCTTGATCTTAAAGAGCAGTCCCTTGTTTGTTCCGATGAAAACGCCCCCTCCCGACGCAGGAGTCATACTGCTGATCGTGAGGAACGGCACATCTCTCAACTGTTCTCCATCAGTCAGAGACTGCACCGGAATAATCTCAATGCGGGACAGTCCGGAAATCGTGCCGGCCCAGATGCCGCCCTCGGAATCTTCGGAAAGCGATAGAATACGGGACGAAGCAATGCCGTCGGCTTCACTGATCTGGGAATAGGAACCATCAGGATGAAGAATAAAGACTCCACCATGCTTGCTGCCGGCAACAATATCGCCATTTTCAAGCTCACGGAAAACAATAGGCTGATCCTTGATGATCCAGGGTGTCGGCCCCCAGCTTCGCAGAACAACCTGATCCTCCATAAAAACAACGGTATCATCACGCGTGGTCCACCCCCCCGGTGATAACAGAGCATCCGTATCCGGCACGGGGAGTTCTCCCTCATCCAGATCTCTACCGCCATGACCGACCATCAGAAACGCGCCGAACGCATTCACCGCCCAGACGGTGTCTCCCGATTCATGGAATCGCACGATTTCTGAACCGAGCCAACCATCCGGAAGCGTAACCGCCTGAAAGCCTTCGGTCGTACGAATGCTGACTGAACCATCGCTATGCCCCAGATAAAGCGTCCCGCACGCATCCTCGTAGAGCCTGCAGATGCGGTTGTTTGCCAGTCCGGCATGTGTTCTCGTTCGAAAAACATCGAACGTGGTGCCGTCATACCGGGCGGCCCCGTTCGGTGTTGCAATCCAGATAAAGCCGTTTTGGCGATGCAGCGTAAGCGTTCCGCGGAGCACCTCTTGTCGGGAGCTGGATTGAGTCGTAGGTTTTGTAAAGGTCGTAGGTCCGTGTCTATGACTTC
>JAFGVP010000161.1 GCA_016937945.1 Pontiellaceae bacterium
GAAGTCATAGACACGGACCTACGACCTTTACAAAACCTACGACTCAATCCAGCTCCCGACAAGAGGTGCTCCGCGGAACGCTTACGCAGAAGCGAAGCGGAAGCCGATTTCACGAATGTGAAGCAATGAGCCGAAGGCGAGTGGTGACATGCAGGCAAAGCACTGGCCCGGTGAACAAAAATCGCATATGAGGCAATCCGTGACAGATGAGGAGGCCAATAGCTCTGAAGTCATATACCTGTCCGGAAGATCACGGATGCAGATGCGGCGGGCATACGTGTGGAGGTGGATGCGCATTACCCGGGGAGGCCTCGTTGTCTGCCTCTGGCTACCGCCGTCGTGAGGTGGCGGGATGGGTAACGAGACCCGAAGCGTAGCGAAGGGAGGGTTCCGCGAATGCGGGGCAATGGAGCGAAGCGGAATGGCAAACTCAGCCGAGGCCGCAGTAGTTCGATGAAATGACGGATGAAGGTAAGCGTTCCGCGTAGCACCTCTTGTTGAAGTTGTCGTAGGCTTTGTAAAGGTCGTAGGTCTGTGCCTACGACATCTACGATGCAAGCTGGAGTTTCTTTTCCTTTGCCCAGGCGCGGGGCGTGATCGCATGGATCTGCTGATTGGTCATGTGCGGCAGGCGTTCGAGCACGTCCTTGAGGGAAGCATAAGGATCGATGCCGTTGGCTTTGCAGCTTGAAAGGATGGTATAGATGACGGCGCTGCGCCAGCCGGCATCCTCGTCTCCGATGAACAGGCGCTTGAGGAGGGGGGTACAAATGGCTCAAATAATAACCGGCGTCAGGTGTCGGAATTTGTGCTGGATTCGATCATCATTTCCGCTTCGCGCAGGAGAATGCAGGCATGCAGCCAGTCATACCAAAGGCCTGTTTTCGGTTCACCCATTTTCAGTCCGGTTGTAAATTCATTCTCAATGGTTGATCGTCCGAATTCGAGATTGCGCAGGGCTATATCCTCTTCACCCATTTTGTATTGGGACATCGCCTGAACAATATCTGCCATTGCGATGCGCGCAGGAACAAACTGCTGGAAGGATCGGCTGTATTCGCACCAGGCGATGGCATCCTCATATTTCTGGTCGCGGTAGGCCATCATAGCCAGCGAGGTGCATCGCCATAACGACATGTTATCCGAAAGGCTTCCGATCGTGTCTTTTTCTGCCACCGGAACAAATGCGCGCAGCTGCTCCATAGTTTTTTCATCAGCCGGAAGTAGTAGGCAGATCTTCAGGGTCCGCTCTGCAAAAACGGGGTCATCCGTACCCTGATAGCGGGATATGGCGGCCTGCCTGAACTCTTCATATCCACTCTGGTCCCCGCGTTCGATCAGGATCGGTCCGGCCATGAGAAAATCGTCCGTAATTCGCCATGACTCATCCTTGATATCGACCTTAAGCAGTAATTTGAACCGTTTGGCTGCCAGTTCCCATCGGCCTCTGAGCGCATGCCATTCGCCCAGCGTACGAAGAACGGATTCCGCCTCCAGCGAGGGGCTGAGGAGTGTAATGGCGTCCACCAGTTCGTCAGCCTCTGCAGTCTTTCCCTGGCTGAGGAAATAAGCTGCCTGCGCAATGCGTTCCCGGTCTTCCGCTTCCATTCGAAGCTGAGACTGGGCCTGTTCTGCAATAATTGCTCGTTTATGCGCCTGTCGTTCTTTCAGAAAAAGCCAGCTGGCAGTGCCGAAACCAATGCTGATGGCCATGACAATCAGGGTTCCCGATGCAAAAACCACCTTGTTGCGCCGGATCAGCTTTTTCAGGCGGTATCTCCTCGATGGCGGCCGTGCCGCGACCGGTTCATCATTCAGGAAGTGTTCGATATCCATTGCAAGGGCGTTGGCTGTTTCGTATCGAAGATCCCGATCTTTCTCAATGGCCTTCATGACAATCCAGTCAAGGTCGCCGGACAGCTTGGAGGTCAGCCGGTTCACATCCATATTGCACTGCTTTGCCAGCTCGGTGCGCTCTTCGGGCGTCATCTGCAGCAATTGAGCCGATGGGCGAAGCGGATCAACAGATGATAAAATATGACGCATTTCGTTTACGCCGTGCTTGATGAGCTGCTTCTGGTCAAAAGGCGTTTGGCCAATGAGCAGTTCATAGAGAAGAATTCCCAGGCTGTAGATATCGCTCCTCATGTCGATGTCGGTTTGGGCATGATTGGCCTGCTCCGGGCTCATGTAGCTAGGAGTTCCGATGAATGATTCCATGAGGGTCTGCATGGTTTTATCGGTCAGCAGATCCTCGCCGATCACCTTGGCAATGCCGAAATCGATGACGATCGGGCAGGGGAGTCCGTCGATTTGCGACACAAGGACATTGGAGGGCTTGATATCCCGATGAAGAATGCCTTTTAAGTGGGCATGCTGGATAGCGTGGCATACCTGTATGAAAAGACCCAGCCGCTGTTTTATATTGAAAGTGTGGCTGTTGCAGTATGTCGTTATTTTTTCGCCGTGAACCAGTTCCATCACGAAAAACGGCCGCCCCGTGTCCGTTTCTCCGGCATTGAGCACGTGAGCGATATTCGGGTGCTCCATCATAGCCAGAGCCTGACGCTCCGCCTCAAAGCGGGCAATTACGCTTTTGGTATCCATGCCGGCCTTGATGATTTTCAGGGCAACCTGGCGACGGACCGGCTTGAGCTGTTGTGCCAGATAAACATTCCCGACGCCGCCTTCGCCGATTTTCTGGAGCAGTTTATAGTTTCCGATCTGTTTTCCGATTTCGTTGTCGTCGGGAAGTGACTCCGTGAGGCTTTCAAAGAAGTTGGGGTTTTCGGTGAGTGTATTGACGATTTCCACCGCGGAAATCTGAGTCAGGGCGCCTGACTGAAACAACGGTTCCGCCTCCTGCTGGAAATCAAAAAGGCGGGTAACTTCTTTCCGAAGCGCTTCGTCGGAGTTGCAGGATTCATCCAGGAAGGTGTCTCGTTCCTCGTCCACCTCAATTTCCAGCGCCTCCATGAAAATCCGGTTGGCCTGCGTGGATAATTGATCCGATGTTCGTGTATCTTCCATGGAGCCCTGGTTCGGCGATGAAATCAGGATGCGCCTTCCTGATCGGCTATAATATACTTGTAAAGCAGTGCTTTTGCGCCGGACCAGCAACGTTCGACGGTGCTTTTGCTGATGCCCAGAGCTTCTGCGGTTTCAGGGTTGGTCATGCCGCCATAGTATTTCATCACGACAATGCGTGCCCATTTCGGATTTTCAATTTCCAGCTTTTTCAGGGCGCCTTCGACCAGAAGAACCAGGTCGTCCGGCGTTTCGTCATTGAGGTTGATCTGGTCGATGCTGAGTCGCTGGTGGTGGCCGCCATGTTTGTGGGTGGCCTTTTTTCGGGCGTGGTCAATCAGAATGCGTCGCATGGCGGTGGCGGCTGCGGCAAAGAAGTAAGCGCGGTTCTTCCAGGACCGGTCCTGATCATCAACAAGGCTGAGCCACGCTTCATGGACGAGCGCGGTCGGTTGCAGTGTGTGGTTGGGCGATTCCTGAATCATGCGTGCCTGAGCAAGTGTGCGTAAATCTTCGTAAACCTGCTTCAGCAACGCTTCGGACGAGGTTTCGTCTCCATCGACTACCGAGTTCAGAATTCGGGTGAAATCGTTCATTTGATAAGATGAATAGGATTTATCCGCGCTTCCTGCAATACAAAACGGATTTCCTGAAAATGCCGCTTATTTCGCTTCGATAGAATGAGGCGATTGCCTGTCGATTCTCGCATTGATATGTACAGCGCACTTGCTGGAGTGCGAAACGATTTTCTGAATTCAGGGTTGAGCCCGAAATTGGTTTTAATGGAGTTTGTGAAGGAGATTGGGATGGAAGTTATTAAAGCAGTTGAACAGGGACCAGTCAGAAAAAAGAGGGGGGATCAACCTCAAACGCCATCCCGGGGGCGGACCGGTTCCGTGTTGCGGCAGGCGCTGCATCCTGTTTGTGCACTGATTATCGCATCTCCGGCGTTTGTCTGTGCCGATTGGAAGCCGGTGCCCGGTGGTATGGTCACTCCATGGACGCAAAAGGTTACCCCCGATCATGTCTGGGCTGAATATCCGCGTCCGCAAATGGAGCGCTCAAACTGGACCAATCTCAACGGCCTATGGAAATATGCGGTCACATCGAAAGATGCGCAGGATCCCGGTCATTGGAACGGCGAAATCCTGGTTCCTTTTGCGCCGGAGTCGGCACTTTCCGGCGTTGGCCGTCTGATTGAGCCGACCGAGGTGCTTTGGTATGAACGGGCATTGCCGGCTCCAACGGAAGACGGCCGTACGCTGCTGCATTTTGAGGCGGTGGATTATGAAGCGGATGTCATGGTGAATGGTCAGCATGTGGGTCACCACACCGGCGGAAATACGCCGTTCAGCTTTGATATTACCTCCATGCTGAAATCGGACGGCAATGTTTTGCGGGTGCTGGTGTATGATGCCAACGGCGGTTATCAGCTCCATGGGAAGCAGAAGCTGGACCCCGGCGGAATCTGGTATACGCGGGTATCCGGTATCTGGCAGACGGTATGGATGGAGACGGTTTCCGCCCGCTATATCGAAGATCTTGATTTTACGTGTGACATTGCAACCGGCGAAGTGGTCGTCGAACCCAGGCTGTCCGGGATTTCAATGCGGGGTGAAAAAGTTCGCGTTACGGCCTCGCTGGATGATGAGGTGGTTGCTGCTGCCACGGACAGCGGTCCGGTCACGATCCATATTCCCGATGCCAAGCTTTGGTCGCCGGATTCTCCGACCCTCTATGATCTCAAGGTGGAACTGCTTGATCGTCGGGGCCGGGTGGTTGACTCGGTCAAGTCTTATACCGCCCTGCGCGAAGTTGGAAAGGCGTTGGATGATAACGGGAACTGGCGCTTTACCCTGAACGGAGAACCGATCTTCCATTGGGGACCGCTTGATCAGGGCTGGTGGCCCGATGGACTGCTCACTCCGCCGTCCGAGAAGGCGATGCTCTTTGATGTCGAATTTCTTAAGTCCTGCGGATTCAATATGATTCGCAAGCACATCAAGGTGGAGCCGCGTCGCTACTATTATGATTGCGATCGTCTGGGTATGATGATGTGGCAGGATCAGGTCAGTCAGGGTTATGGCCCACAGACCATTCCGGCCGGATCAAATCCTCCGTGGACCCGCCTGGCGCCGGATCCGGTTGATGGGCGCTGGCCGGAGGATGAACAGCGTCAGTTTATCCTGGAATACAAGCGAATGGTTGATCATCTTCGCGATCATCCGTGCATCGTCGTCTGGAATCCCTACAACGAAGCTTGGGGACAGCATAACACGATGGAGGTCGGAAAAATGGCGGTGGATTATGATTCGACCCGTCTGATCAACATTGCGTCCGGCGGCAACTTCTGGCCGGTCGGGGATATTGCCGATGAGCATCGATATCCGGATCCCGGATTCCCGCTGGAAAATCCCTGTTTCGATGATTACGTCAAAGTGGTCGGCGAATTCGGCGGGCACGGCTTTCCGCTGCCCGGACATCTGTGGGATGCAACGCGGGGCAACTGGGGCTATGGCGGACTGTCTAGGAATATTGATGAACTGAAGGAACGTTTTGCGAAATCCATCGATGTGCTTTGCACCCTCCGAAAAAAGGGAATCTCGGCTGGCGTGTATACGCAGACGACGGATGTCGAGGTCGAAATCAACGGTCTTCTGACCTACGACCGCGTCATTAAACTGGATCCTGAATGGGTCAGGAAACAGTCCGAAAAACTGCTGAATACGCCGGACACCGTGAATGTTACGACCCTGCTCCCGACTGCAGAGAAGGAGGCCCAGATCTGGAGTCATACAACAAGCCGGCCGTCAGGGATCTGGATGACTCCGGCGTTTAACGATGCGGCATGGAATCGCAGTGTCGGAGGGTTCGGAACCTTTGAAACCCCGAACACATTTGTCGGGACAAAATGGGACTCTTCCGACATCTGGCTCCGGCGCCGGTTTCGCGTGGACAATGCCCAAGAAGGAACTCTGGTCATGCGTATTCATCATGACGAAGATGTTGACGTTTACATCGATGGAAAGCAGGTGGCATCCCTGACCGGATATACACAGTCCTATCAGGACATCCCGCTCGACGGAGTGAGTCTTGACCGGGGTACGCACACGATTGCCGTCCATTGTCATCAGGTTGCCGGGGGACAGTATGTTGACGTCGGCCTGAACGTGGAGATCCCGCGTTGAGTGAAACAGGACTCAATCGAGCAATAGAGTTGAAGTAATGAAAAAACGATCAAAAACCGGCTGCAACGTGAGTAAGGGTGCGCCCAGCGGACTGCTGATCAGTCTTCTCGTTCATGCAGGGGCGTTCTTCCTTGCAGGACTCTTTGTGGTTTTTACCGTGCTTCCGAAGCATGAAGAGCCGTTTGTTCCCCCGCCACTGACCGAGCGGCCGAAAATGAATCTCAAAAAGCCCAAGGTCAAGGTTCAGAAAAGTTCGAAGCCCAAGCCCTCTTCGCGCATTGTTGCGAAGGTAAAAACAGCCACGATGCCGGAGATTCAGCTGCCCGACCTGATCGGGAACGGGGATGGAATGCTGGGGGAGGGAAACGGATTTGGCGGCGCCTTTCTTGACCTTCCTGAAATCGGAGAAATCAATATTATCGGCAAGGATATCTCATCCGGCAGCGATATGCAGGTAACGTATTTCACCATGGCTCGAAGACCGGATGGATCCAAGAGTTCTTCGCTGAGTGAAGGCGTGCCGGAATTCTTCTCTCTCATTCGCGATTTCGTGGCCCATGGCTGGCGGAAGTCAGATCTGTCCGGTCTTTACCGTTCGCCTAAACGGCTGTATGCCACGACACTCATGATTCCTCCGGTGGCATCGATCATCGGTCCGGCGGCGTTTGGCGAGGATATCAATTACGGTTATGCCTGGATTGCGCTGTATGAAGGCAAGCTGGTGCATAAGGAAGATATCACCTTTCGTTTCTGGGGGGCTGCAGATGATATTCTCGATGTGGCCGTAGACGGTAAGGTGGTGCTCGCAGCCAATCTGGACTGGGATGGCGTGAATGCCCACACCATCGCGGAAGAGTGGGTCAGCAGTGCTCCGAACAACCGGACCTACATGGCAGGTACCTACGAAAAACTCGTCGGTGGTGACTGGATCACTCTCAAAGCAGGGGTTCCGCGCGATTTCAAGGCGATTACCGGTGAAGGTGCCGGAGGAGAATACTATGCCCAGCTACTGGTAGAAGTGCAGGGTGAGCATTATCCCATTAATGACTTTGGCGATCCGCTGTTTCCCATCTTTGCCACGGAACAGCCCTCCTGGGCGGTGCAGGATGCCATTCTGGAAAATATGTTTTCCCAGGATGCCAATGTCACAAACGTAACGGTCATATTCAACGACCTGTAAGCAGAACATTGCTGCTTAAAGCAAGGAGACGGTTTTGAAGAGAATCACTTTGAGTGTGCTGATCGCTGCGACACTCTGTATAGGAGTATCCGCGGAGATTCGTACGTGGAAAACGATCACGGGAACGGTCATCGAAGGAGACTATGTATCCACGCTTCTGGATGATGTCGTCGTTCAAGCCGGTGACGGCGGTGAAGTCCGACTTCCTATTTTAAAGCTTTCGCGGGATGACCAGCTTTATGTGCAGCTCCGGAATCCGCCGAAGCTGAGCGTGGATCCTCTGGAGAGTTCGGTACAGAACGATCCCAACTCAATCTGTTATTACGAGGGCAACAAAAGTTTCGTGACGGCGCTCTACTATACCTTTGGTGCCCGGGTGAAACAGCTGGACCGAAGTAAGTATGAACATGAAATGCGGGCCTATATTTATGTATTTACTCAGCAACGGTATGATCCGGATAAGTATCATATGATTGCCAAGATCAGGAGCCGGCCCTTCATGTTGAACAAGGAGAATAATTACGAGCATGAGTTTATCGACGATCAGTCCTGCCGTATTCTCAGTTTTAATCTGCTGGGGGAGATTCCTCGCGGCCAGAAAATGGGCGAAACTCTCATACTGATTAAGGATAAGCGGGGTGAAATCATCGCCTATAATTCATCGAAGAACTGGCTGTTCAACGGTATTGATAAGCTGGATGCGCTTCCGGTCGGCGCATGGATCAACAATAAATGCAACCGGGTTCATCCGACTGCACCGAAACGCGAAGGACTTTAGTACGCATGTTTATTGATGGGAAGAAAACCCGGATGAAGGTCCTCGGGCTTAGGCTTGTTTCGTTATTGTTCTGCGGCCCGGTTGCGAATGCGGATACGGTTGCCTATTGGCGTTTTGAAGAGGGGCCGCTCGACAATTCACCCGTTTCGATACCTTTCGGGGCGTTGGATTATTCCGGAAACGGGAATCATCTAGCTCCCGGAAGCGAGGGCGGTGTTTCGGGTTTTGCGTATCGAAAGGAGGTCGCTCTTCCAGTTGTTGCACGAAGTGGAGCATCCAATGACTTCAGTATCCGCAACACGGGGCAGACGCCTTCGCTTCAGACCCGTTCAACAGACCAGAATGATGGTTCCGGCAGCTTCCCGTCCGGAATTGATATCGAGTCGATCACGCCGGCACAGTTTACCATTGAGGCGTATTTTAAACCCGGCACAGGCGGGTATCGAACGATTGTCGGCCGTGATGGCGCCGGTGTGGTTAAAGGGACATCCGCGTTGGCCGCGCTTTACTTTCAGATTACGCCGGACAACCGGGTCAAGGTGGCCTATGCCGATGTCTCCGGTTATTGGCATCAGGCGATATCGCGCGCCGGACTGATCCGCGGATTTGACGCCGTCAACGATCCCGATGGCGGCACCGGTTCGTGGTATTACATGGCGGCTGTCTGCGACGGTTCGGTATTGTCGCTCTATCTTGCGAACACCTCGGTCGATTCGGTGCCGTATCTGGTGGCCCGGGCAATTATCGGGTCAGACGGCAGTCCGGATACCGCGTTGACGAATGGGGCAGGCACAGGAACTGATTGGCATGCCGGCGGCTGGTCCGTTGGGCGCGGGCTGTATGACGGAAACCAGACCGATCGGTTTCCGGGCTTCATTGACGAAGTGCGCATCTCCGACGTCGCTCTGCGTCCCGATCAGTTTCTATGCTCAACAGGTAATACCGCCGGCACTGTTGCCTATTGGCGATTCGAAGAGGGACCCATCAACGGTGTGCTGGATAAGCCGTTTGGCGCAAAGGACGCTTCCGGCAATGGAAACCATCTTGATCCCTGGAGTGAAAGCGGAAACGATGCGTCTGAATATCGCGTTGATACGGCTGTTTCGTCCATTCCGCTGACGGGCGTGACCAATCGGTTCAGTGCCCGGAATCGGGGAACAACACCGTCTTTGCAGACCCGTTCGATGGATCGCTCCTACGGCACCGGCAGTCATCCGGCCGGAACGGATATTGAAGCCATTACGCCGGCTCAGTTTACGGTTGAGGCCTTTTTCAAGCCGGAGAGCGGTGGATACCGTACCCTTGTCGGCCGGGATGCATATGGCGTTGCCGACAGCAGTTCAAAGCTGGCATCGCTCTATTTTCAGATTCAGCCTGACAACAGTGTTAAAATTGGCTTTTCGGATGTGTCCGGCTATTGGCATCAGGCAACGTCCGCCGCCGGACTTATTCATGGATTTGACTCCGATACGGATCCGAACGGACTGACGGGAATCTGGTACTACATGGCGGCCGTGAGTGATGGTTCAGTGATGTCTCTTTATCTGGCGGATACATCGATTGATTCTACCCCGCAGCTCGTGGCCCGCGAAAACATTGTTGAATACAGCGGAAGTACCAATACGGCATTGGCGCGCGGAATAATCAACGGCAGCGACTGGCATGCCGGCGGCTGGTCGGTCGGCCGCGGCTTGTACGATGGAAAACATGCCGACCGGTTTTCTGGATTCATCGATGAGGTCCGGATTTCAGCCTCGGCATTGGATCGCAATGAGCTGCTCTTTTACGACACGTCGATCCAATGGAATCCGATCATGTATGCCGCTGATCCGCATATCATTCTGGTAAGCGATACCTACTGGATCTACCCCACCTCCGGGCCCGGGAGACAGTTTTTTGCGTACTCATCAAAAGACCTGATCCACTGGCAGACGCACGGACCTGTTCTGGACTTTAACGAGATTACGTGGAACGGGGAGTCTGATCCCGAAATCCTCTCATCCAGATATGCATGGGCGCCGGGCGTTATCGAGAAGAACGGAACCTATTATTTTTACTATTCCGCTGGCCCCAAGCCATCCTACATCGGGGTGGCCGTAAGCAGCACGCCGGACGGCCCGTTCGTGGATAGCGGGGCCCCGCTGCTGGCCGACTATAATGATTGGTCATTTGAAGCGATCGACCCGATGGTTTTCAGTGATCCGGTCAGCGGCAAATCCTTTTTCTATGCCGGCGGAAGTTCGGGGTCAAAGCTGCGCATCTTTGAACTCAACAACGATATGATCTCATTTGCTCAGGAGGTTACCCCGGCTTCAAATCCCGTCAACTACACCGAAGGCCCCTTCATGCATTATGACAACGGAATGTATCATTTGACCTACAGCCACGGCTACTGGAATGATGACTCCTATTCACTTCACTATTCGACTTCCTCGACGCCGTATGGACCATGGACCTATCGGGGCATACTGATGCAGAGCAGTGATAAGCACAAGGGGCCGGGGCATCATTCCTGTGTCTATAATCCATTTCTGGACGAGTGGTATGTCTGTTATCACCGCTACAACAATGCAGAGGGTGCCGGACCCTATTCACTGCCGCGTTCCGTTGCCTTTGAATACATGACCTATGATGCCAACGGCTTGATTAAGCCGTTTGCCTTGACCGACAGCGGGGTCGGACCAGTGAATATTTCGAATCATCCCGGAATTCATGCGGAGCTATCCGGTTCGGGGGTTGAACTCTCATGGCCGATAAGTATCACCGCATACCATCTCTCCAGTGCCACAAGCCTTGTTGAATCGGCTTGGAGCGATCTTTTGGTGTCTCCGACGCAGGATGGGAGCAACTGGAAGATTTCGATTCCGATCACCGGTTCCGATTCCCGATTCTTTCGGTTGTCGGCTCCGTGAGACTATCTTTGATGGCTTCCATCATTTGGAGGCACGATGATACACATCCCTAATGTCGCATTTCGTGTGGGTTATCGATTGCTGGTAAGCGTCTTTTCGGTCACCCCATTGACAACGGGTTTGCCAGTTGTGTACAGATTCTTCTGCAAAAATTGGAACCACAAGTTCCGCTCCAGTTTTGTAAACGTCTCTTCCTCGACCCCGTAGTCAACAGTGGTGAAGCCTGATACTTTGTCGGGCATGGATACGAATGAAAACAAGGTGTC
>JAFGVP010000162.1 GCA_016937945.1 Pontiellaceae bacterium
GAAGTCATAGACACGGACCTACGACCTTTACAAAACCTACGACTCAATCCAGCTCCCGACAAGAGGTGCTCCGCGGAACGCTTACGAGGCAGGTGCACACGACACCACGTAAATAAAGAGCACACCCTCAACGAAAAGAGGCCGGAACTCACGTTCCGACCTCCATCATATATGATTCGTCCTTTCAGCCTCCATTATTAAAATGACGGGCCGAATCGGATTTACTGAATCTCGATGCGGAAGAATTCCATATCCGCATCTGTCTGTACATTGGTTGAATACGTTGATCCATCACCGACAACGTTCCCTACCGTCTGCCAGGTTCCTCCGGAGAGAGTTGATTTCATCTGCAGGTTGTAGCCGGTGCCGACCTCTGTCAACCAGGACAGACTGACGGAGCCCGATCCTGCCGTTACAATCATGATATCCGGAGCGGACGAAGGATGCGCCTGAAGCGGAGTATAGGCTGACAGGGCTTTAATCAAGGCTCTCTCACCATCGCCTGACGGAAGGACCGTCGTACTGCCATCCTGCGCGAGGTTGAACAGCAGGCGTTCGCCGCCAAGTGCCGCACCAAGCGCCGTCGTATCTCCGGCTCCCCAATGCGCAGCAATGATATCAGTTCCGATCGTTGTCAGAATTTCGCCTGTTCCGACGGTGCCGGATCCGGCTGCATTCAGAACGTTGGTTCCTTCGAACCAGTCATATGCTCCGGGAGCAACCCCAAAGACTCCGTAGCCATCTGCTGTTACTACTGATTCCGCACCGGTCACCATATTCGTAATCACAGCATCGCCGCTGTGCCAGCCCCAGCGACTGCCGGCATTACGCACAATATAACTGGAGAACACGACTACCGGATTCGGCAGGGAATTGAATGATGCACTGTTTTCCGAGTTATCATATGCACTGCTCGTGAATGAGCGGCCAACCATGAATAGATCCGCATTCACGATCTCGTTTGAATGTGCGACAAAGTCGCTATAATCACCGTAGGTGATCTTGATCGGCCCCTGGAAGTTGTTATGAAGGAAGTCGATGAGAGGCTGATCCCCGCTCTGGCTCGTGCCGGAAATGAGCACATCCAGAATGTAGTTCGGCACCGTTGTAAACGAAAAGTTTACGTTATCGGTAACCCCACCGGATCGGACAACTTCCAACTCAATGTTATACACTGTATCATATTCCAGATCTGAAGATGGCGAATAGGTGAAGGTCGTGACACCATTGACAGAACTTCTGGAGGCCTGCACGACGCTTGAGTTAACCCGCATTTCATAACTGACGATCTGAGATGACCAGTTGATTCCGATATCAGAAACAGTGACCATGATATCTTCATTCAGCGCAACCCCATTGCTTCCATCGACCGGATAGGTGGTGGCAATATATTCGGCTTGCGGCACCAGCGGCGTATAGCTGGCCAGCGCCTTAATCAGAGCAACTTCCCCTTGCCCAGTCGGAAGAATTGTAGCACCGTCGACCTGATTCAGATTAAACAGCAGTCGTTCGCCGCCAAGCTGTCCGCCTGCCACATAGTCGCCGGCGCTCCAATGAGCGGAGAGAATGGCATTATCCACACCGATCGTCGCCAACAGTTCTCCGTCTCCGATGTCACCCAGTCCGGAGCGAGAAAAGCTGCCAGTTCCGGGGAACCAGTCATAGGATCCGGAAGAGAGACCAAAAACGGAAACCCCGGCATTCGTTACCGTAGTTTCATTTCCATCAATTACCGTCGTGCCTAAGTCCCCGCTATGCCAGCCCCAGCGGTTGTCGGTAGCGCGGGTAAGATAGCTGGAAAAAGCAACAACGGGATTCGTCAGCGCATTGAACGCCGTTGACTTGTCATAATCAGCGAAGGCGCCGCTGGAAAGAGATCGCCCGACCATGAAAACATCGCTATTCATAATGAGAGCAGAATTGACGAAATAATCACTGAAGTCACCATAGACCACGTCGACATCCCTGAAGTTGTTTTTCAGGAAATCAATGAGGCTCTGATCCCCTGCCTGACTCGTGCCGGACATCAGGACATAAGATTCCGGTGCCGTCGTAAAAGAGAACTCAATGGAGTCAGTCGCTGCGTCTGAGCGGTATATGTTGAACACGACCGAATAATCCGTCATGTAGGCGAGGTCTTCGGCGTAGGAAAAGGTCATACCCCAACTGTTGATTGCCGAGACAACACCGGATGAAACATCGTTGGTTACACCGTTTTGGATGAGCAACATCTCAACATCATCCAATACCGATGACAAACTCACCGAACCATTCGTGGCCGTCACAACAATGTCCAGATCCGCAGGAATCAAAGCACCATGAAAAGGCACCGTCGAATAGCTTAGCTCAACAACGGGATCGCCCGCCGCCACACTCAGCTCTTCATCCGAGAAGTAGGTATTGGTCGAACCAAAGGCAAACGCGTCAAACCGGAATCCATCTTCGCGCGCACCGACTTCAAACGTGTAGGTTCCGGCACTCGGAACAGTAAACGTCACCGGAGCTTCCCCGGATCCGCCAGTATCCGCGGAAACATTTATCCAATGATATTCCTCAAGGGAAAGTCCCCATGCGCCGTTGCAGGTTATCCAGTCCCCGTCAACCGTTTCATTCTTAGCCCCGAAACCATTTCCATAAAACATACTGTCATCGCCACCGACATTGGGGCCACAATAGGCACGGACATAGAGATCGTAGGTTCCTGCTTCCGGGAAATCCACCTCGTAACTGGCAACACGAGCAACTGTTCCGGGACTCCCCCCTGTACCGTTGCTGCCGGCCGCAAGATAAACACCTCCTAGGGCATTGACATCGCCTTGCGGAGCAAAATCAGCTCCAAGTGTTGCGGATACGGTTGTGGAATCCGATGAACCGTTTTCAGCATTGAAACCGACCAGCGCGGCCCCCGCCATAAACGGCAGGGCAGTCAACCCTGCAATCCATAGTATTTTTTTCATGCTCTCTCCTTTTGGTTATGCACAGCTATACCTCTGATCCTCGTCACACAGAGGCACCCTCAATCGTTTGATTGTTTTCACGCACAAACGCTTGTTACAAATATCCAGAGAACCAGTTTTCGTATCTTAATTGATAAACAAAGCCGCCCGCAGAACGCACTGTTGCGCACCCGTCCACCAACAAATCAACCACTAACCCACTCATACCGAAAAAAATTCTCAGTGACCCAAGATACAACACCAAGGCCATTCCGTCATGTCACTTAATCAAGTGACGCCTTGCTTAACAGGCCCCCGCTGATCAGCCGCCAAATCCAATCCAAAGGCACTCCGCCCGTCTGGGCATCCGGCTTCGCCCTCGCAAAGAGGTCTTCTCCAGCCGGCATCTTCGGATAAAAATGGATTGAGACATCTACTCGCGGACCGCCATGACGTCGATCTCGGCTATGGAGGCATAGTATGCACCGGTCCACTCCCCCTTCGCCACCAACCGGACATAACGCCCGGCCACAGGCTGCCCGAAGCGTATTTCCTGCAGCTGTTCATTGTTATTGAACGACCCACTTGAAACCGGGATTCCCCAATCTGAAGTCGAGTCGCTCACATAAAATTCGTATTCCCGAATCCGACCGTTCGCATTACCCTGACGAGGCAGCTGCGTAAAGCCGGCCAGCGTCAGCGACCGGCCAAGATCGATCTGGATTTCATGGGGATAGCGCTCCTGCGTCGAAGTCCAGTTGGTATGCCAGAAGGTTGACGGATCACCATCGATGGCATTGGATGCCGGCCCCTCGCCGGGATCTTCGGCACTGTCGCAATGAAAGATCTTCCACTGACTGCGATCCAGCTCCAGCAACGGCAGGACCTTCTTGAACTCAACCTGACCGGCATTGCTGGCCAGCCGCTCACCCAGCACCACGCGGGCTTCAACGGTACCGGCCTCGGTCATCTCAAATGGACCGGTATAAACCGACCAGGCTCCTTGATTCATCCGCACCTTGACGGCGCCGGACTGGAAGGGCGTGATCGAGACCATGGCCTGTTTGTTGCGGGTGATCGCCGGCGCCCGGAAATCGGGATAACGAACCCGCGCCTTTTCGACTGCATTATCCGCCGCGAAACAGGGCCGAAGCGAATAGCTGAACTGCATCTGTTCCGCCGCATTTACAATGTACTGGCGCAAAGGCGCCGGACCACAGCTGTTACCGCCCAATCCCGACTGTGCCGCATCGAGACACACATAGACTTCTTCACGCGCCGGCAGTTCGGTGGGATGACGAGCCTTATCAAAATCCTCCACGGAGTTATGGTGCGCACTGATCGAGAAGCTGCCGTCCGTCACAATCATCAGCCCCTTGCCCTCCCCGTTCGTGAGCGCGGCCCAGCGGATATCCGACTTGCTGCCGTTTTCCTGCGGACGGACATAGTTTTCGAGCTGATCCGTGACGGAGCTGCTGTAGAGCCCCACATCGGCACTGCGCTTGCGGTCGACATAGTTTTCATGCGGACCGCGGCCCTGCCACGTCATGGTTTCAAAGCCATTCGGCATGGTGAAAGCCACGCCGAGCCGGGGCAGCTGAGACAGGCCCGTCGAATAAATCTCATTGCTAACCTGAATGACGCCATCCGCAAAAACGGCGTAAACGGTTGTGTATTCCAGCGTCACGGAATCGGACAGATGTCCATCCGAGACCACGGTGACCCGCAACAGTCCCGGCAGATCGCGTTCGACCGATACACTATTCACCGAATAAGATGCCCGGTCCAATCGACCACTGCGCACGGCACCGCGCAGCCATCCATCGTTATCAATAAGAGCCCGATAGAGATTCAACTGCGGTCCTTCGCCATTCCCGATCACTTCCAGGCCATCATATTTAAGCGACTCCAACCGCCCCGTTTTCCGACCGAACGAGGCGCTGAAACGGCGGCCCGTCACAACAACCGCATCCGCGTCATCCTTCACGGAAAACGATGCTCCATTGACATACGGCGTCAGATCGACCTGCGGCGCGGCAGGCACATCGTATGGAAGCATGAGCTGCTCGGATGCGACCACGTGTCCGGCCTTTGCATACAGCGTATCCATCGGTTGACGAAGGTTTACATTCAGGAAATATTCTGCACCTGCAACAAGCGGCGGCCGAACCACCGGCAGTAACACTACTGTAGACTGACCGGGTTTCAGGTCGCCGACAACTGACTGTCCTTCAGCCACAGTCCGGCCGTCCTCCGTAAGCGTCCACTTGAGCGAGTATCCCTCAAGGTTCGTGAAGAAATATTTATTGGACACCTCAACCGAAACCGACTCCGGCGTTATCTGCCCCAGCGAGAAACCGGTATATTGATATACTTTGCCGACCTCCAGCAGTTTTGCGGAGATAGCGCGATCCGGCGGCACCACCCCGTTAATGCAGAAGTTGTTATCGTTAGGCTGGTCGCCGTAGTCGCCGCCGTAGGCATAGAACCATTCTTTCGATCCGTTCGGCAGCGTTTCTCCGCTATATTTGCGAAGACCCTGATCCACCCAGTCCCAGATGCATGCGCCGATCAGGCGCGGATAAGTTTCGATGGCGTCCCAGTATTCCTGCAGATTTCCGACGGAGTTCCCCATGGCATGGGCATATTCACAGACAAACTGCGGTTTGGGCGAAGTGCTCTTCCCCTGCTCGATCATCCAATCGACGGAGGGATACATTACGCTGTCAACGTCAGCCACCGAACTCATCCCTTCATAGTGAATCGGCCGCGAAGTATCAATGCCGCGAATCGCCATGGCCGCAGCGGCAAAGTTTGGTCCGTTGCCCGCCTCGTTACCCAGCGACCAGAAGATGACACAGGGATGATTTTTATCGCGCTGCACCATGCTCACGTTGCGGTCGATATGCGCCTCTTCCCACGTCGGCGCACGCGCCAACGATTCGTCGCCATATCCCATGCCGTGCGATTCCACGTTGGCCTCATCGACGAGAAACATGCCGTACAGATCGCACAGGTCATACCAGACCGGCATGTTTGGATAGTGGCAGGTGCGCACGGTGTTGACGTTATACTGCTTCATGAGTTCCAGATCGCGCACCATAGAGGAGAGTTCGAGCGCGTGGCCACGATCCGGATCGTGTTCGTGGCGATTGACCCCTTTGAAAAGCACCGGCACTCCGTTGATGCAAACCTGCTGATTGCGGATTTCAATCTCCCGGAATCCGGCGCGGCAGGCACGTACCTCGCGCACCTGATTCTGTGCATCCAGCAGCTCAATCACCACCGTGTAAAGGTTCGGCGTTTCCGCCGTCCACTTCAGCGGCGATTCAACCATGCAGTTGATCGTGACCGAGAACTCATTCCCGGGAACAACATCCGCCAGATCCGATTCGCCCAGCATGGTTTTCGCGCCCGAGGCATCAACAAGCGAGGCCCGCACCCGGCAACGCGCAGCACGCTCGTTCATGTTTTCCAGCGTAACGGTTACGCCGAGATCGGCGTTGCGATAGGCCTCATCAAAATCAGTCTGCACAAACAGATCGCGAATGCGGATGCGGGGCGTGCTGAAGAGATACACATCGCGGAAAATTCCGCTCAGGCGCCAGAAATCCTGATCTTCCAGATAGGTTCCGTCGCTCCAGCGATACACCTCGACCGCCAGAACGTTATTTCCCGACTTGAGATAATCCGTAATATCAAATTCAGCCGGCGTCCGGCTTCCTTCGCTGTAGCCGACCTGCTGACCGTTGATCCATAGATAGAATGCCGATGAAACGCCATCAAAATGGATGAAGGTTTTACGACCGTTCCAATCGTTCGGAACTGTAAACGTGCGGCGATAACTTCCCACCGGATTCGGTTCGCGGGAGGCCGTAAAATGGTCCGGCACGTCCACCATGATCAACGGAGGCTGACTCGGATGCGGATAGCGGATGTTGGTATAGATCGGCGTGCCGTATCCCTTGATCTCCCAGTTTGAGGGAACTTCAATCGTATCCCAGCCGGACACATTAAATCCGGATTTATAGAAGTCGACCGGTCGCTTGTCCGGCGCCGGGCTCCAATGGAATTTCCACTCACCGTTCAACGTTTGATAAAACGGCGAATCCGTCCATTTTTTCAGGGCCTCTTCCGGACGCTTCAGCGTATAGGCTTTGATCGCACTTTCGCATGACGGGTATGAAACACCGGTGGCCCGCGGAGCCCGTTTATTGATCCCGAGAACCGCTTCGTTTTCCCAGTCCGGCGCGGCAGCAAATGAGCTGAACGCATAAGCGGACAACAGGCCGATCATCATATGTTTTACCATCATGCTTCCCTCTCTAGCGTGTAAGTTTCTCCTGCATCTCTTCAAGCGCGACACCCTTGGTTTCCGGCACCATGGTCCTAACCCATACGAGTTGCAGCACCATCATGAAACAGAAAAATCCAAAAATCGCTGCAGGCGGAAGGGCCTCCGCCATGCGCGGAAACACCAGCGTGAGTGCCGCCGCAAAGAACCAGTGTGTAAAGCTTCCCAGCGACTGACCGGCCGCCCGGTTACGGTTGGGAAATATTTCACTGATAAAGACCCAGATCACCGCGCCCTGCCCGATGGCGTGTGCCGCGATGAAGGCAAAGATGCAGACCGGAACGATCTTATAACTCCCGACCGCGAACGCCCATGAACACAGCCCGAGTGAAAGGATATACCCAAACGACCCGATGTACAGCAGGGTGCGGCGGCCCAGCTTGTCGATCAGCCACAAGCCGACATAGGTAAAGATGAGATTCGTGATGCCCACGCCGACGGACTGCAGCATGGCAGCCTGTGCCCCGAGACCGGTCCACTCAAAAATGCGCTGGGCGAAATAGAGAATCGCATTGATGCCGGACAGCTGATTGAAAAAGGCGATCAGGAACGCCAGCAGGATCGGAACACGGAGCCTGCGCGTGAAAAATGCCGATGAATTTTCTGTATGAGCAGCGCTCTCCTCCACGACCGCGACAAGAGCATCAATTTCCGGTTCCGAAAAATCAGGATTAATACGCCGGAATACATTTTTTCCAGCGCGTCGATCATGCCCGTGTACAATAAGCCAGCGCGGACTCTCCGGAATCGTAAAACAAAGCAGGCAGTAAACGGCCGCCGGAATGGCTTCAACCCCCAGCATCCAGCGCCAGGCGATGTCCGCGCTCAGAAACCGGTTGAACAGAAAATTCGAAACAAACGCGATGAGAATCCCGAACACGATATTAAACTGAAACATGCCCGCAAGACGACCGCGCATCCGGGCCGGAGCAATTTCCGAGATATACAACGGCGATGCCACCGTAGCGACACCGACTCCGAGCCCGCCGACAAAACGGGATATCATGAAAAACCATTTTTCCGGAGCCATCCCGGAACCGACGGCCGACACAAAATACAGTGCACCAATACAAATCAGGGTCTTCCGCCGGCCATAACGTTCCGTCGGCCACCCTCCCAGTAATGCGCCGGCCACGGTCCCCCAGAGAGCAGCACTCATACACCAGCCATGCCAGAAACTATCCAGCCCCCACAGTTTCTGGAACACCTGTTCCGCACCGTTAATCACTACGGTATCGAATCCGAACAGGAAGCCGGCCAGCGCGGCGGTTATGGACCAGAGAATCGGTTTACTATGCTTCATTGAAAATCCTTTCAGCAGCTTCGAACCAGAGCGTCCGGAATTGCCCCGGGCTTTGTTGCGACCAACGCGCCGCGTTCATTCCCTTCCTCGGCGGCGGCTCGGGCATTTTTACCCTGAAGAAGAGCGGCTAGAAAGGCCGCGCTGAAGGCATCGCCGGCACCCACCGTATCGGTTGCATCCACACGCACACCCGGCACAATGGTGGATTGGTCATCGCGTTCAAAAACAATGCAGCCATGCGGCCCGCAGGTGATGAGTATTCCCTGAACCGGAAACCGGTTGAACAGGTTGTCGGCAAAATCGCCAAATCCCTTCTCCCTCTGGAACAGTTCCCGGTTCAGCAGTTCAGCCTCATCATCATTCAGCTTCAGCCAGGTTGTCTTTTGCAGGCTGGATATGATGATTTCCGTCGTCCAGAAATTCTGCCGCAGATTGACGTCATAAAACACAAGAGCACCGGGTAAAGCATCCAGCAATTGATTCAATGTATTGCGGGAAACAGCAGATCGCTGTGCCAGTGTTCCGAAGCAGATGGCCCGCGGTGCGGCGTCCACAATCTGCTCCATATGCAGGGGAGAAACGGTGATGTTGTCCCAGGCGACACCCTCATGAATGATATACTCGGGAAACGCATTGATCAGTTTGACAGAGACCGTCCCCGTGGGATGAACGGAATCGCTGATTATCCAAGAAGTTTTAATTCCGATCTCGTCCGCACGCTGCAGGGCCGCCCGGCCGAGATCATCATTACCAAGAGCGGAAACAATTGCTGTTTTCAGCCCGCAGATCTTTGCATGTGCCGCTAGGTTGAGCGGTGCCCCGCCGAGATGAGGGACATCATCTATCACATCCCAAAGCATCTCCCCGAATGAAAGTAGATCAATCATGTATTCCTCGTATCACACTTACCCGCAAGGGTAAGAAGGGGTCCCGCAGGACAGGCGGAAGTCAAACCTCATCCGGCGGAACCCTTTAATATTTACTTAACGGTCTGTCTGTTTATATCACGAAAAAGCGATGGATGAAAAGTGCTCCGACACCAAATGCACCGGTCAGTCCGATCGTGGCCGGCTCCGGAATTACGGTCAGCCAACCTGTACCAGAGAACTGGCGTCCGGTACCATACAGCGAATTAATATCTGCAGCGGAATAGGTGCCGGCTCCCAGAACCGAATCCGTATAAACACAGGGAAAATCCACAGTCCCCCTGTCTTCCCCGTTAATCGTCAGATCGCAGATGCGGTTGGAACCGCTCGCGCCGTTTGCATAATGGACCAGCAGTGTATAGGTTCCGGCGGTCGGAACCGTAACGTTGTTCCACTCGGCAAACGAACCCTGCCCGGCATAATCGAGATAACCGGAACCGATATAGGGAAAGTGCTCGGTAGAGAGAACCACCCCGACCATGGAGGATGTCAGGGCATGCACCGTCCAAGGCGCAAGAAAGGCCACGATGACGGCGAGATTAATATACGTCGTGTTCATGGTAAAGATGCGGAATTTCATAACGCCTTTCTGCAGTCAGCGTTCGTCTGTTTTTATGGATCGGGGCCCGGGCAGCCGGAACGCGATTCAGTCGCGCAGGGGCGCGGAATCCAGGCCCCATGCCGATCGCAACTTACTGACGCGCAACGAAATAATTTTTGCATCGCCGCCGACGGAATAAAGTTCCAGTCCGGTTTCCAGATTTTCGGGAAGGAAGCAGGATGACAGCACGACATCGCCCTGATTTCCAAATAGCTCCAGGGAGGTGCGGTCCACCAAAATCCGCAGCTTAACTTTACCGTCAACCAGCGGCAACGTCGCGGACCGTCCAAGACAGGAAATCTGGTTTTCTGCATACCGGATCGTCTGGCCGTGCAGGCTCAGTCCGAACCCGGAAGCCTGACCGGGCTCAATCACCATCTCGATATCAAAGAGATCGCCCGAAATCGAAGCCAGCGGGTTGTTTCCGTTCTCTTTCAGCATGCAGTTCTGCAGTTCAAAGGAATCGACATAGAGGCTCTTAATCTCCTTGATCGGAGCCCGGCACAAGCGCACGCCATCCGGCAGCGTTCGTAGCTCCATCGTGCAAGGGAAACTCATCTGGCCGTTGAACGGCATGTCGGGATATTTACCGTCGCGCATCCAGCCGATAATTACCGTGCGCCCGTCCGGACTGTTGTTGAACGTCTGGGCCGCATAAAAGTTGCTGCCGAGATCGCCGATGAAACGTTTCCCGTCCGTGGTAAAGGTTTTGCCGTCAAAATCCCCGATTTCATAGTCAAAGCTGGCATCATACAGCAGCCACTTCTTATTGTCCGGATTGCCGTCCACCGCCAGCTCCACAAAGTCCATGCACTCAAACACCCAGTCGCGTTCAAAGTCGCTGACGCGTTCCCAATCGACCAGATTGTCGGAATTAAAGAAGCGAACCCGGCCGGGTTGGCCTTGCTTAACCCAGAGCACCATGACCCATTTCTGGCTGGCTTCGTGCCAGAAAATCTTGGGATCCCGCTCCCCCGGATCAAATCCCTGATTGGGCACAACGGCGCGTCCTTCGTTGATCAATGAAAACGTGCGGCCCTTGTCCGTACTGTAGGCCAGTGCCTGATAAAAGGGCTCATGCGCAAACGTAAAGCATGCAGCGATCGTCTGGATATCCCCTGTCTGCTTTCCGAGACTGTTGTTATGATCCACGACCGCAGTACCGGAAAAGATGGTTCCGCCGTCATAGGGAGCAATGGCATGCGGCAGCTGCGTCCAGTGAACCATGTCCTTGCTCACAGCGTGGCCCCACGTCATGTTTCCCCACTGCACGCCTTCCGGGTTGTGCTGGAAAAACAGATGATATTCGCCGTCGTAGTAGACGCATCCGTTCGGATCATTGATCCAGTTTTTCCGGGAGGTGAAATGGAACTGCGGACGATATCGTTCGCCATAGGCGCCGCTCGCCTGTCCGGGCGTTCCGTTCCCCCGGTTTCCGATCGTATCGGAAAACAGTCTGGCCGGACGGGCATCGCCCGGCGAAACGGTTTCACTGCAGTTGTTGAACACAATGTTTTCCGCGTGCCGGACATAATAACCCCAGGCCGGATGATCGCCCCATTTGCCCACTTCAGGATAGGTTCCGTCATATTCCGGCGGCTCCGAAGGCCGCGTATCTTTTCCGCCGAGAAAGCTGTTTACTCGCACGTCATTCAGGGTGATGTCCTGAGGACGATAAGTGACTCGACCCACCGTTGTCCCGCTGATCAGCGCGCCCGTGGCATAACGAATATTTCTGGCATCGACATCATCAATCGTTACATTCCGCAACGTGCCCCACTTTGCCTCCGCGCCTTCCGGACGATGGCCGCGTATGCCGCCGCCATGGATCAGATAGATCGGACTGGCCAGATTGGTCATCCGGATCCGGTTGTAGGTAATATTGTTCACGTCCGCGCCGTCAATCACCTGAATACAGATTCCGACCAAGCCATTCTGCATGGAAATGTCTTCGAACACCGCATCAGTAAACGAGCCATATGACAGAGTTCCAAACTTGATGAGATTGCCGGTCGTCACCAGCGACACGTTCTTGACCATGAGGTTTTTTACCCCCATGGCGGAACCGCTCTTCGGGCAGATGGCGTCGTCTTCGCACCAGATGGCGCTGTTCGCGATAGTCACATCATGCGAATCGCAGATATCGATCCCATCCTTGTTCCATCCAAAGATCGAATGAATGATGATGCCGTCGACCGCAACGCCCTTGCATTCAAGGAATACCAGATCCCACATGGCGGCGTCCTGAATCTGAATATCGCGAACGACCACGTTGCGCGAACGGGTGATGTAGAGCGGCATCGGCCGGACAATTTCATCTTTCGGAGGCGCCCAGATTTCGCAGTCGCCGTTGCCGTCAATGGTGCCGCCGCCGCGAATCGTCAGGTTATCCGTGTCATCCGCCCAGATGAACGAGCGCCGGAGCTCCCAGCCGCCGCCCCCCCACGTGTCGGGTTTGGAAACGTTGGCATTGTCGGTATCCGGAAGCGTGGCCGGATATTTATCATTATCCTGAATGGCTTTCAGCACCGCGCCTTCGGACAGCCAAAGCGTCATGTTTGACTTCAGCTTGATATGTCCACACATAAAAACGCCGGGCGGAATCACGACGGTGCCGCCGGGCGTGCAGGCATCAATGGTCTTTTGGATGGGCCGCGTATTATCCCGCTCCCCGTTGCCCCGCGCACCATAATCCGTAACCTTGAACAGGCGGCCCTTCGGCGCATCCATCCCCCCTTCGGTAACCGCAATATTATCGACATTCGGCCCGCCGGCATCGGAGTTTGCGGTCAGGCGGATGGTATTCGTGCCTTTTTTGAGAGGGATGGTTACCCGCTTGAGATACGGCTTGGTCCAGTCTGTATAAATACATGGAAAAGAGAGAGATCCGCAGGCTACGCCGTTTACCGCCAGATCACAGGAACGGTCAGAACCTTCCGTTGCATTGGAATATCGGATCAGCAGCGAATAGTCGCCATCGGCCGGCACGCTGATCTGGTTCCATTCGACATAGGAATCCTTGCCCCCCATGTCAAGATAGCCGGAACCGATGTAAGGGAAATGGTAGGTCGACACACTCACGTCCGACGATTTATCGCTGCACGCCTCTCCTTCAAACATGGTCGAAGTCAGCGCGCCGGCGGTACAGGGAAGAATCAGCGCCGCGACCGTTACGAATCCTGAATACATTTTGTTCATGACGTTTTTACTCAATTGCATAATCTCTCTCTATTTCATTCCCAGCAGTTCAGCCCGACGAAAACGCATCATATCCTGCTGCGCCATTTAATGGAGCTCAAAACTAATGCGGAATCGGATTCAGAATCGTCTCAACGGATTCAGAAAAATTCTATCGGTCGCTTCACACAGGAATATGTACTCAATCGTCAAAGACCCGTCTCCGGCAATTCATTTTGCGACACTCATTTTGTGTTGCAGGGTGTTCGGATAAATCCTATTGCTCTTTTTTCATGAGCGATTTTACCCAGATATTGAACTCTGCGGCCGGCGGAGATGAGACTTCATCGGAAGCCCTGCTGAAACAGGTTTATGACGACCTGCGACGACTTGCACAGGCACGCATGGCCCGCGAATCGCCCAACCATACCCTGCAGCCCACCGCGCTCGTTCATGAAGTCTGGCTGAGCATGGTCGACAATAATGACCGGACGTGGCAAAACCGGGCGTATTTCTTCGGCGCCGCCGCAAAGGCGATGCGCCGGATCCTGATTGATCATGCCCGCGAAAAAGCCACTCAGAAGCATGGCGGCCACTATCAGCGGATCAATATCGATCAGCTCAACCTGAGCAATCCCATGCCGGACGACCTTGTTCTTCTGGTGGAGGATGCCCTCCGGAAACTGGAGATTGAGCACCCGGACCTTGCCCGCATCGTGGTTATGAAATATTACGGAGGCATGACCAATCCCGAAACGGCCGAAGCCATGGGCATCAGCAGGGCCAGCGTCGCCCGCTATTGGGCAGGCGCCAAGGCTCTCCTGTACAAGTATATCGTCGCAGATCAGGCGAACGAATCCTGAATTCATCGAGCAGGTTGTGCATGAAAGATCCCCGGCATACTTCCGAAGAACGGTCTGCGCAGGCAAACAGGATCTTCGTGAAATCGCTGGATATTGAATCCGACGAAGCACTGGAAGCATTCCTTGAAGAAGCCTGTCAAGGCGATGCCGCGCTTCGGCAGGAAGTGGATCTGATTTTCGGTCTTCAGGAAAAAGCCGAACCGCTTTTCGAGGCCGGGACGCCCACCCAAATTACCGCAGCCGAGATTGTCAATACACTCACGGAAAATGAAGATTTCTTTTCCAACCTGACTTCGTCATTGCCGGATGACGACGAAGTCGGCAAACAGATCGGCCCTTACAAACTGCTCCAGAAAATCGGGGAAGGCGGCGTGGGCAACGTCTATCTGGCCGAGCAGTCCAGACCGGTCCGGCGCCAGGTTGCCCTCAAGATCATCAAGGCGGGCATGGATACCAAGTCCGTCATAACCCGTTTTGAAGCCGAGCGGCAGGCCCTGGCGATGATGGAACATCCACACATCGCGCATGTTCTCAATGCCGGCGAGACCGATACCGGCCGGCCGTTTTTCGTGATGGAGCTGGTGCATGGTGAAAAAATCACCACTTATTGCGACAAGCATGCCCTGAACATCCGGCAGCGGCTCGCCCTCTTTATTCAGGTCTGCAGTGCGATCCAGCACGCGCATCTGAAAAGCGTCATTCACCGCGACATCAAACCCTCGAATGTCCTTGTTTCGGAAATCGACGGGGTCCCCTGCCCTGTGGTGATCGACTTCGGTATCGCCAAGGTGATCGACGAAAATTTGCTGACCGAAAAGACCTTGCAGACGCTGGTGGATGCATTCATCGGGACGCCGAGCTATATGAGTCCGGAACAGGCAAACCATTTACAGACTGATATCGACATGCGGAGCGATATCTACAGCCTAGGCGTCCTGCTGTATGAACTGCTGGTCGGAAACCCTCCGTTCGACCAGAAGCAGCTTATCAGAAACGGCGTTAACGAGATGCGCCACATCTTATCCTTCGTTGATCCGCCCCGGCCGTCGCTGCGCCTTAAACACTCAAGTCCCGAGACAAGACATCAAATCGGAAAACAATGCAGCATGGATGAAAACCGACTCATCGCCATGCTCTCCGGCGATCTCGATTGGATTGTCATGAAGGCCATGGCAAAGGACCGGAATCTTCGCTACGAAACTGCGAATACTCTGGCCATGGATATTGAGCACTTCCTGAATGACGAACCGGTTGCCGCTCGGCCGCCATCAAGGATTTACCGTCTCAACAAACTGGTGCGTCGCAACAAGGCGGTTTTTGCCCTGATCACGCTTGTTGCCATGACAATCAGTATCGGCTTCGGCACCTCCAGCTGGCTGTTCCTGAAAGAGCGGGAAGCGCGCAAGCGGGCCATCATTGCCGAACAGGCCCAGACCGCACTTCGGATGCAGGCCGAAGACCGCGAACGCGTTGCTCAGGCGGCCTACCTTCTTGGTCAGAACAAGATCTCTGAAGCCGACCAAATGGTGGATGCTGTCGCAACATTGACCCCCTCGCTGGAAGCCGAATCCGTTTTGCGCACGCTCGGAGAATGGCACGCATTAAACGGTCGATGGGAACTCGCGGCAAAACGGTTCAGGCTGCTGCTGAAAGTGGATATCAAGGACGAATCATGGACCATCACGGACGACCTCTTAATGGCCGGACCGATCATGATCGAACGAGGGGATCGCGAAGGTTATGAGGAATTCCGCCGGGCGGCGCTTTTACGTTATCAGGACACAGATGATCCCGTTTTTGCAGAGCGCACGATGAAAATCTGTCTGTTGCTGCCCGCAGATGAAGAGATCATGAACCAGTTAAGGGCCTTTGTGCCTATTGCAAATCAGGATACACAAAGGAACATATTAGACAGCATGACCTCCTGGCGATGCAGCTCGCTGGCCATGATGGCGTACCGGGATAACCAGTTCGAAGACGCTATCGACTGGTGCGAGCACAGCCGCAACTTCCGGGAATCGATCCCCGCCCGCAACGCGCTTGCCGATGTGGTCCAGGCCATGGCTCATTACAAAATGGGCGAAGAGGATGCAGCAAAGCAACATCTGGCAGCCGGACGTTCAACCATTGAAGACCAACTCGGATCAGGCCTGCAGATGGGGGCGCCGGGAAAAGGCCTTTGGTATGACTGGCTCCATGCCCGCATTCTCCTGCGGGAAGCACAGGCCCTGATAGCGCCCTAGTAAATCGCTTTACTGATCGCTCTCTGCAGTCTCCCCGTATTCCCGGGCGGAAAACCGAAGGATGGCGTCCGGATTCGGCCGGACATCCGGGAATGTGACAGCTTCGCCCCGGAGTAGACGACCGGCAAGACCGGACAACCGCAGATAGTGGTCGGAAGGGTATCCTTCGTAGGTCAGGAAGCGCCCTTCCGGCGGATGATTCGTGCACTTAAAAATGGCCGTTCCCTCGTCGACTTCGTCAAACATGGCCACATAAGCCATGTCCATTCCATAGCGCTTTACCCCCTCGATCTGATGCCAGAAAAAACGGCCGCCCAGCCGGGGAATTGCATTGAGTCGGGCCTGCCCGCCCTGCAGGTTGGTCCAGCTGAAACCGGGAAAGACGACGGCATAATAATCCTTGCCATTCGCTTTGCAGAAATCCAGATCGGCGGGCCAGAAGCGCTCAAAATGCTGCGTTGCTTTTTCGGGGGAATCGTAGCGGCCGACATTCCACGGACTGATGATCTGTGCATATTGACGAAGCAGGCGCATCCGGTCATCCGTCCAGCTCACCCAGTCGTTGGGAACGCCCAGCATGATGGTGCAGGCGCCGTTTTCCGGACGCTTCAAAAACCGGAACAGCCGTTCGGCCGCCTCGGCATTAAAAGTCCGGTGACCAAATCCGTAGCCCCACAAGCTGATAACCGGATGCCCGCCGTGGCGCTGATAAGCCGGTGTTGTCGTCAGCTTCATCTCTTTCATCAGGCGGGTCCAGTCGGCGATGACGGCATCCACCGCCCGTTCATCAAAATCCGTATCATACATGACCGCAAACGTCCGGCCATAGCGGTTAGCCCCTTCACGACAGTGGCTCAGTACCGCGCAGGTGCGCTGATAGTCCCAGTTGTCCTGCCGGCTGATGCAGCTTGTAAAACGCTGAACAAACACGCCGTCGATGCTGTACTCCTGCATCCACTTAAAATGACGGAGCACCGTTTTCCGGACGGTCGAGCTGAATACAGGAGCGAGGTCGCCGTCGGTATAGCGGTAGTTCGTAAAAAAGGTTTCATCCGGATCAAGCTCACGCATATCCGGCCAAAGATCCACCGAACAGCGAGGCGGTTCCCGGTCGACTCCTCCCCAATGGACATAGCCCGGGGCATAACCATCGCCTCGCGCCATGAACCATCCCTGATAACCGCACATCACCTTTCCGTGCAGGCTCACGTTGTCCACGGCCCGAACAACGGGACCGCTGTAAGGAGCGAGCGACTCGGACAACGGCATCGCCTGATGCACAAAAGATGAAGAATCCTCCGCGACGGATCTGCCGGAAAAACAGCAGACCGCAATAAAAACCGGGAATGAAAGACGAAGGCATTTCATACCGGCGGAACGTATATGGACGGATCCAATATTCATCACCTATCCCTTCCGTTCTGCCACCCTGTCGGCGGCAAAGAGAACCGGGATTCTACCTGAACAGAGGAATGATCGCAACGGGAAGCGTAAGAATGTCTTCTATGGTTTCTTCTGCAACTTCAGCATGGCCTCTGCATACCGCCGACCGAGAAGCAGCATGCTTTCCGTATCAAAGTGCCACCGGTCCATCGCCTTCAGATCTTCCGAGCCGGCAACCCCGGAGAACGGCACCGTTTCGGGAAGTTTTGCAATCTGATCATTGATGGCCGGCACCCCGTTAATCTGTCCGGCAACGAAGGGAAGCCGAGGCATCTTCAGATCCTTTCGCAAATCCGAAACCAGCTGCTGCAGGTTGCTCAGATACGCTTCCGGATGTTCGCTATCGCCCTCTCCCTGATGCCAGAGAATGCCGCAGAGTGTCCCGCTTTTCTGTGCCTCCTTTGCGCGCCGGAGTGCCTCCTTGTAATACGGCGTTCCCCGTTTCCACTCTCCAATACCTGTTCCGCCGCGGGCATTGACCACGAGTCCGATGGCCCGATCGGGATTATGCTTCCGCATCTCGATCGCAAAGGCATAGCCCGGATTCATTTTCTGCATGCCCAGATCTTTCCGGATGGTTGAATAGCGATTGAGCGGATTCCGGGCCGGCTCCCATTCCGCCTTATCGGTAAACAGATATGCTCCCTCAACCGGTCCGGCCTGTTCTTCCGCAAACGGAGCCCGCCCCGCCATGTTTGACTGACCGATCAGGAGATAAACCTGAAGCTTATCTTTCGGCCCGGTGTATTTGTCCGGCGCACTTTCCTGCGCCGGCGCCGGCACAGCCAGCAGGCCGACAATACCCAGAATGAATATACGTTTCGCGGCTTTTGATAATCGATTCTTCATTGCTTTACCCTCTGTTTCTTTATCGCGATATCTCCAATGTTCCGGAAGCATTGTGCGCCGGAATGGAGATGTTAAGCACACCGTCGGCAATCTGTTTCGACGCAATGTCTTTGCCGTTCCACCGGACCGTATAGGAGAATGCCGGATTCATGCAGGCGACCACCGCGATCGTATCCCGCCCGTTGCCGGCGGGATAGAATTTAAGATCCGCGACCATGTGCGAGTTGTCGTCCGAAACCTCCTGTCGGGTAATCCATCCATCAAACCCGGTCGTCAGCGAGCCGGGCCGGCAATAGGCACGATACCACTTGAGCACCGGCGAAGAGAGCGCACCGAACTGGTGCCAACCGGCGCCGCGCCCGGTTTCAATCACGAAATGTTCCTTGCAGTTATACGAGGCTTCCACTTCGGTTTTCCAGAGATCCAGCGCACGTTCGGCCACCTGCCACGCAAATTCGCCTTCGCCCAGATCGAGCAGCGATTTCCAGAAGAACCATTGATGCGGCATCCAGACCGTTCCGTTCCAATAGCCGTCATTGCGATAATACGGCGCCGACTGATCCACCGCGCTCAAACCGATACGGCTCCAGATTTGATCCGGCGATTCCAGATGCGCCAGCATCCGTTCAGTCTGCTCCGGCGTTCCGACCCCGGCAACCAGCGGATAGATTCCGTCCATCCCCATGTTATAATTCACGCCGTTGCCGTCCCGCAGAATACCGGAAGGCTTCCCATCGGTGTCGTGCTGTACATAACCGAAATAGCCGGACGCCTCGTCCCACGAATATTTTTCAAGGGCTTCGGTCAGTTCGGCAATGTCTTCCCGATAAACCTTCACATCGTCTGCTTTATCGAGTTCGGCCGCCGCCAGCAGCATGATTTTGGCAATCCGGATGGCCTGCGCGGAATTCACCACCGGCGCCGTTCGTCCGGCCAACCGCTTGTCATGCGTGTGCTTCTGTGCCGGATAGTCATCCCAGCCGCCGGAGTTATAGAAATAGTCAAAACTGCTCAACAACCCGGAATCAAATTTATCCATGCTAGAGCTTCCCAACCGGCCCACGAAAAATTCATAATACTGCTTCAGCCGCGGATAGTAGAATGCCAGAAATTCGCGCGACTGCGTCCGGTTCCAGAGCTCAAGAAACAGATAGTGCTGCACCGGAACCATGCTGCCATGATGGATAAACGCCGACTGCGCACCCGGCTCGGTGACATAGGCATTCAGGCATTCCAGCGCCCGCTGCAGATCCAGCTCGGCCAAGCCCAATCCGATAAAACCGGAATCCCAGGTATAGAGGCAGTCCCACCAGCGACCGGGCGCATAATGGCGGATATAGCTGTGCTGCGTATAGACCGGATAAACCACATTGGTCAGCAGCGTGGCCGCCATGCGCTTCTGACTGAACGCATACGACTCGCCGGAAGGAACCGTTGCCGAACTCGACAGGTGCCCGCGTGCCGCATGATAGATTTTCTCGCACGCCTGACCGGAAAGATCCTGTGATTTGATCCGCTGCTCCACGTCCGATTTTGAACCGACAAAGACGGCGGCATATATTATCTTCTTCGACTGCGGAGCCACATCGATCGGCCGCATGAAGATATTGGAAAAATGTCCTGCCCCGTCTCCGTTAAACCGGTTGCTGACGTGATCATGAATCTTTTCCGCAAACAAAAGATCCAGATCCCGGCAAAAGAAACGGCGCACCTGAACCTGCTCCGCACTCCAGACCAGTCCGTAATACAGATCGGTGTCCTTGTATTTCAGAATCAGGCTGTTGGATTTCGGGCCTTTGATGGCTTCCGGCTCATAGTCCCAGCGCTGCGTTTTAAATTCCACCTGTCCGACAGCAGATTCTGAAACCACGGCAAACCCGTCGAGATCAATCCCGTCGCCGCCCTTTGCGGTCAACGTCCAGGTGTAGGTGCCGGCCGGCAGCGTTTTCACCGGCACATCCTTGAGCTGCAACTCGCCGTTTCCTGAAAACAGGATGGTGCGATTTCCCGAACCGCCCAGCTCCAGCGTGGTTTTCCGGTTTTTTCCCATACGATAGCGGAACAGCAGATGCGCATCGGTGACGGTACGGTCAAGGCGGAATGAATAGGTCACGGTATCCCCTTCGTGACTGCCGAAGCCGCTCCCGAGGCCGGCACCATCGACAAAGTCATTCACACGGATCTCTCCGCGCATCTTTCCGTCATACACCAGATCATCTTTCGGACCGCTCTGTGCAAAGTGCATCTCGTCATACTTCAGCGCGTCGATCCAGACGGCCCTTTCGGGCAGCGTCACCCGGCCCGGACAAATCGGATCCTTCGGCGCATACGGACGAATGGACGGGAAACTCATGCTGGCCATCATATGCAGCACAAGGCTCTGCGGCAGCTCGGTCTGGTTGACCAGTTCGGCACGTACCAGCCTCGACTTCGCATCAATCTCGGAATACGAAATATCGGCATACACCCGGTCCTTCCATTCAAGCTCATGCCGGAAGCTGAAATATGAAAGGTCCGGTGCCGCCTCCCACGGATGATATCCCGACTCAAACATGACGTTGGGAACGCGCGTCTGGCCCCGGTAGAATCCGGGGAAAACACTTAGGTCAAACCGCAGGCCGGACGCGGGATCGGGAAGATGGGAAATGCCGATATAGCGTTTGGTATAAGGCCCCCAGTTCGGCAGTGTCATGTCATGCTGCCCCGCCACCTTGCCGATCCACGCTGGATCAAAACGCTCTTCAGCCGACACCGGAAAACAAACCGGCATCAACAGAACAGAACCAATCACTATCCATTTTTCACTGAAGTGCATTCCTAAATCCTTTCCCAAAAATCACCCGGCGGTTTCCCGCAATAAAACGTATTAAATCATCCGGTTATATTTTGCGACAGCTTCTGCACGCGAGTGAACGCGCAGCTTCTCGTATATTCGTCGGTTATACGCATTGACCGTGTGGATCGATATCCCGAGTTCATCGGAAATCTCCTTGCAGAGACGGCCCCGGGCAAGCAGCGAGAAAACTTCCTTTTGACGCCCGGAAAGTTCCTCCAGCAGCCCCATCCCCGTATCAGGATCTTCTGTTTTCGCGTGAAAGCGTTGAACCACTTTCCGCGCGATCTCTCCGGTCATGCGGGATCCGCCGCGCGCAACCTCCCGCAACGCCGGAACCAGCTCGTCCGCAATCGCCCGTTTTAAAAGATAGCCCACGGCGCCGGCGGAAAGCGCATCAAAGACGGAGTCCGACGCTTTGCAGCTCGTGAGGATTACAAAGCTGGTATCCGCCATTTTCGGCTTAAGCCGTCGAATGCATTCGATACCTTTCATGCCCGGCATGTTGATGTCCATCAGGACAATGTCCGGCCGGAGCTTCGGAAGCCTGCGCAGCGCAGTGACCGCATCAGGAAAAGATCCGACACACTTGAACATCGGTTCTTCCCGAAGCATGTCCGCAACCCGCTCACGCGTACTGCGGAGATCGTCTACGATAGCAACGGTAATCAGGTTCTTCATATCTGTTTTCAGCGGGCCCGGAGCCATGTTCAAATCAATGATCAAGATATTCACGAAAAATATTCCGAACTTCCGTTAAGGCAGCGCCGGACGGAGCCGTTGGATAGCTGTTGGTCTGCTTTGTCCAGGATTCCTCAAAGCGGGAGACGCGCTCATCAAATGCTTTCCGGTCGAAGCGCCGTTCCGCTCTCAGATCCGCCGCCACGGTTTCGATCATCATCTCCCAGCGCGGATAATAAAAATCGCGCATCAGACCGGACCACTGTTTCTGGGCATAGTCGTGCAGTGGCGAGTTCCGAGGGCCCCAAAGTGTAATCTGGCTGCGGGCATTCCATTCATACAACGCCTTTTCTTCCCGGCTCGTTGCTCTTGCCTTTGCCGGCTCCAGCCAGTTGCCGAGCAGGAATTCGGGGCGGGTCCGGAGCAGGCGATCCAGATCCAGCATGGACTGAAGCCATTTTTTACCGATCGCCTCGAATCGCCCGGCATCGCCATTTTCATAGGCCGCCCCCATTTCCCGATGCATTTCAAGCGAGAGGTCGGACATGCATTGTCGCGCGAGATCCACCAGATCATACTGAAAAGGATCCACATCGCCCAACTGCTTCGATGCGTCCAGCATCAGCTGGAGCGCCTTCCGGATTTCGGCGGGATCATAGAAGAGTTCAGAGCGAACGAAGGAGCCATCGGAAAATTCGGGAGTCGGCCGCATGCAATAATGCGCCCCCTGTGGACCATGCCGCTTATTGGTGCAGTCGTAGAGTGTATCGATCAGAATCATCCACGCCGCCTCCGCGGCAGGAGAAACTTTTCCATAACGGCGACGGACATATTCCCGGGTCCAGGCTTCTAGGTCAACGGGTTCGGTTCTCCATGCCATTTCGGTCATAAGCTCATACATGAAAGGATTGGTCCCGATCCCTTCCATCGTCAGTCCGATACCGACCAACCGGCCGGCATCCGGATTCGTGAGCAGGGATGGCAGTTCCTGTCCCACCGCCTGCGTTCGACCGTACATACCCATTTTACCGCCCCAGTTATGCAGCATGCACCAGATCCACGGCTTGCCGCCGAATGCGTTCGTCCGCTCCCACTGGGGTTTGGCCGTTGCAAAGAGATCAAGCAGAATCATGCGGTCATCGGGGACGGCACCGAGATACGCTTCGATACGATCCTGCTGCCAGAAGTTCCCGTGAAGAAACAGCCAGCCCTGCATCACATTAACGGCCAGCGGATCGCCTTCCGCCATGCTTCGGTAGATGGTTCGGGATATGTCGGCCAGATAGTGCAGGTCGGTGCTCGGCGGATCCATTTCATTAAAGGTGTCCGCCGAATAGAGATGATCCGTGCCGAACATTTCCGTCTGTTTGATCAGGAAAGCCTTACCGATTTCGATAAACAGCGGATCCATCGGATCAAGCACATAGGTGCCATCGAATCCGCTCCAACCCCGCATCTGCTGAATCTTTGCATCGGGAAATTTTTGAAGCAGGGCCGGCGGAACATGGCCGGTGAATGCCGGCAGCACGGGCTTCATTCCAAGCGCCCGTTCCCGGTCGAGAATCTTTTTCTGCAGCGCACACTGGTCGTCAATCCAGCGCTGCGGCAGCGGACCGCCCCACGCATCCAGATTACCCATCCAGCCCCATCCGAAATAGGCCGGACCGACAAAGAACGCATCCAGATCTTCGTCCGAGAGCCCCATGTCGCGATACACTTCGCGCCACACGGCCTCCTCTCCGGTAATAGCCAGCGGCATGTTGATGCCGTGTAACGCCATCCAGTCGATCTCTTTCTCCCAGCGCTCCCAATCCCAGAACGCCATGCTGTAGCTGTAGGTGCAGTAGTTATAGTTGTAGCGATAGGTATACGGAATTTCCTTGCGGATCAATCCGTCGAGCGCCGGCGGCGTGTTCGGAAGTTCCAGATTGTCGCCGCACCAGCTGACATGGCACTTCAGAAAATATTTCAGGTAGTGATAATAGGCGGCAGCAATCGAGCCCCCGGTATTGCCGCGCAACACCACACGGTCCCCGATGCTTTCAATTTCGAAAACATCCTTCCCGCCCGCGGCGGGAATCACTTCGAGCATGAAATAATCCAGCAGCCGCGGCGTCGTACGCACGATCACGCCGCGCGCTGCATCGAGCGTCATCGCCGTATTATGCGCAGGACCGGCAACCCCATTGCCCCCAGATGCCATCCGAAGGCAGGAAAAAAGCAAAAGGCCAATTCCTGCAGTTATCCTTAGCTTCCGGGAGCAGGGCTCAAACCGTGTTAATCGCGAATTCATGACGATCCCCGTTAAGGTCATCCCTCATGAAATGCACCCCGCGACATCCAGCTGGGAATACTCCGTTGAGGGAAAACCTACCGCTTACTGAACAGATTGAGGCACATTGAGTGCGTCAAGAACCAGCGATGAAAGAAACCGGTTTCCGGCCGGATTGAGATGAACAGTATCGCGCGTCAAAACATCCTTTTCCGCATTGTCCGGATTATGTTCCTGAAGATAGCTCATGAACGCCCTGCGCAAATCCAGCAACTGAGAACCGGTCTCGCCGGCAACTTTCCGGCTGATATCCGCATACTCATCCAGCATCGAATCAAACGGGTTGGTTCCATCTGTCTTTTCGCCGATTACCGTCGGAGTACAAAGAATAACCCGGGCGCCGGCCGCATTGATCCGTGCGATCAAGTCCCGTAGTCCGGCCTCGAAATCGCCTTTCTCCGTCCCCTCATTGCGCCGCCAGTGCCAGACATCATTGATCCCGATATAGATAACAACGATCGTTGGCTTCTTTTGCAGCACATCACGTTCAAGCCGCTGCTGGCAGTCAGGGACTTTATTACCACTGATCCCCGCGCCAATCACCTCAATTTCCAGCCCCGGATATGCATCCGCTATCGCCTGCGAGGTCAGTGTCACATAGCCATCCGACCTTACGCCGGCGGCCGTGATCGAGTCCCCCAGAAAAACGATTCGATCAGACGGATCCAGAGTTTGCGTTTCAGGAGACATACACCCGAACAAGCACGCACATACAGCGATACCAAATGCGATTCCGACTCTCATAATGTTTTTCATTCTCCACTTAACAGGGTTCAGTTGAACTTGTTGAAGAAAAATAGAAGAAGCTACAGTCCAAAGGCAGTAGCTTCTTCCTCTCAGGCGGCGACAATTAATCAATAGCCAGCGAAGCCGCCGGACCGACATAAGTTTCCTTCAGGCCGCCCCAGTCGATGACAATGCGCTGAATCATGATTCCCGGATCGCCGCAGGTCAGCGTCAGGGTATGTTTATCCGCATCCTTTTTCACGGAAAACTTCGCCGTGGCAATCGCGCCGTTTCGGAGCACCTGATCTTTCCATGCCCGTGAAAATTCCGGGGGCTCGTTTTTCGCAACATATACCGTCTGGCCATCCACCGAAATACCGAAGCGGGTGCTGCGTCCGGCATAAAGCGGGAACGTTGGAACCGAGTAGACCGTGACCGTAACGCTGTCGGAATCCACTCCGGAAAACTCGTATTCAACCCGCGTTCCATCCAGTTCTTCCGGATTTTCGGTCTGCTCTGTGGCCAGACCCAGCTGAACCACGCGTCCATCATAACCGAGCCCGTCGATCAGGCGGACGGCGTGTCCGTTCTTATCCACCTTTTTCGTAAACGCATTCAGATCTATAACCGTGCAGCCGCTCAGCTCTGCCTTGCTTTGCTGCGGCGCAACATCGACCGCCTTGCTGTCTTTGCCTTCGGTACGTACCAGCTTCGGCATGTTCTGGTATTTGGCATTCACCCCGGGCGTAACCATCATCATCCGGCTCCACTTGCCGTCGAGCAGGTTGTTGTATTGATCGGTCAGGCTCTTGATTTCATCGAAGGCCGCCTGCGATTCATCCGCCGCCCAGTTGGCTTCAGCAAAACTGTTCTGCGCCGCCAGTTCATGGTTCAGCTGGGCCATCAGGAATTTGCGGTTCATCTGGTAGGCGGCATTCACCGGATAGTGGACCATCTCGAAAAATGCAGGACGGTATGCTTCCGGCAGATCGCCGCTGATCCTGGTGGCCATATCGGCAATCCGCTGATAGTCCGCCAGCCGCTGCTGGGCGTCGTTATAGTTCTCGAAGGAGTAATCCGTATCGGCCAGATTGTCGTAATCCTTACCGCTCCATTCGCGTTCCCATCCCATGTACTCCGGCTTCCGGCTCCATGCCAGGCGATAATAGGTGCTGAGGAGATCCTCGAATGCGGCTTCATATTTTTCTCCGAAAATATCGCTCAGGAAGCGGGTTTGATGCCGATTGATCCGATCATAATCGTAGTCCTCTACATCCCATGCAAAATCGAGGAAGGTCTGCAGGCCGAGTTCGCACGGTTTAATGTCGCCCACGTTCAGCAGCCAGTATTGGTTTGCGCCGGTCGAATAGGCTTTGCTCAGCTCTTCATACATCAGCGCCGGAGCCAGCGTGTTGATCCACAGATAGTCATGCGGCGGTCCAAGGTAGGAGGCATGATAGTACACGCCGGACCCACCGCCGCGCCTCTGTTCTTCCTGATTGCTCAGCCGCTTGATGTAGCCGTAGTTGTCATCCGTCCAAACCAGGGTAATGTTGTCCGGCACCTTGAGATTCTGATTATAGAGGCCCAGTGTTTCCTTGTAGGGCACAAAGATCTGGGGAATCTCGACCAGCGGCTTTTTCAGGTATTTCGTAAGAATATCCTGTTGGTCCGCCATGACCTGCTCAAGAATCTTTACCTTCTCCTTGTCGGACATATCCCCGCGCATGCCTTCATCGTGCAGGCCGCGCATGCCCATGGTGTAAATGTTTTCGTAGGGAGAAGCTTCCTTTACACGATCATCGAGCTTTTTGAGAATCGTTGATTTGTTGATGGCGTAGTTCCATTCGCCGTCTCTGGCTTTGTCCCACTCCTTGTGATTCGCATTGTTGAACAGCAGCGGCTCACAATGGGATGTTGTCATAATGATCCCGTACTGATCGGCCACCACCTTGCTTTCAGGATACTGATAGAAAGCGCCCGTGCGGTGATGCATGGCCGGCGCCACCATGTTGGCCCGAAGCCGGAGCATCAGCTCGAAAATCGCGGCATAGGTTTTGGGCCCAATGTCACCCAGCTCTTTTTCATAGGTATGGATCGACCATGGATGGAGCCCCCAGTCTTCGTCATTAATGAAGATGCCGCGGTATTTCACGGAAGGCTCACCGGAGGCATAGCGGCCGGCCAGAACATAGGCCTCGTCGCGCTTTTCAACCGGAACATCGGCCCACCAGTACCAGGGCGAAACACCCAGCTGTTTTGACAGCTCATAAATTCCGTAGATCGTGCCGCGCCGATCGCTGCCGGCAATCACCAGCGCCTGCTTTACGCCCGGTGCCGGATCCTTCACGGTTGCAATAACATAGCTTTCCCATTTACCCCGGAGGTCGGCATCTCCGAGTTTGCCATTCGCCACCAGCGCATCAATCAGCGAACTGTGTCCGAGTGTCCCGATAATTACCGGACGTTTGCAGGAAGTTTTCGTGGAAGCAATGTGCGGCTTCCGGTCCGTCACCCGCTCAATGTCTGCCTGCAGATCGCCGATCGCGCGGATCACACCGGGATAATCGGCCGCATCATGCCACAGCTCGGCCGTAGCGCTTTTGGAAACCAGCGGAAAGGCCCCGCGGCGTGACACCTCACTGATAATGGTCTTTGTCGATTCAGTTTCCGCATGGGCCTGCTGTACGCCGAAAACCGCAACGGCGAACAGAACTGATTTCAGAACATGCCCCAATGGCACGCCAAATTTCGCTGGTTTATTCATATCTATTCTTTCTTTGTGAACAATGAATTGTCCCTGCGCAGAATGATCCGGCGTGAGCCTGAAATCATATCCGCTGTCTTTACATGAAAACCTATTGGGCTTCGGAGCCCCGAAACCCAATGGTTGACACGCTGTCCCGAAAAAAGTCCAGAGGACATTTCCCGGAACAGACGTCTTTGATTACTGGCCTTTCACCCGGAAAAATTCCTGGTTATCGCCACTTACACTTACAGAATCCATCGTGGTGACACCTCCAGCTGGAATCCCGGTTTTGGCATCGGACCACGGATCGGTCAACGAAGCTTTATGCTGAATGGTATAGTTTCCGCCCAATTCGGAGCTCCAGATGAGTGTTGCCGTTCCACCCGAAACTGAAAAGTTCGTAATATCGGGATTATTCGAAGCCATAACCGGCTCATATCCAATCCCGTCAAACCAGGTTCTATGAAGCTGACTGTTGGCCGCCGGATCGTCATCCACATAGACACTAACTTCGGTTCCGGAAACCGTTCCCAGATAGACTTCAATCAAACGCTGATCGCCCTGTGCTAAACGAACCGCCTGCTCTCCAAACGGATTGGTCAGCAGATTGGTGCTGTAGAACGGATTCGGCACTGGAGCGGAATCATTCCCCCACGGATGCGCATCCAGCGCGTCCAGATAATGCACATACAGCTCTGGAACTGCCGGATAATCATCTTGGTAATACAACGGCAGTTCGCCTTCGAGATTATCCTCTAACGACACCTCAAAACGCCAATTGGCCCCGCCGCCGGCCGCCATGAAATAGGCATAGACACGATATGTCCCTTCAGGAACGGACACGGTGGTCTTCAGGCGAAGCGAATCAGCATAATAATCCGACTGGTAGATCTGGTCGTTGTTTCCCGAGTTCGTACGCATGGTCCAGTTAGTGCCACCATCGGCAAACCATGCACCATAGTCGGTTCCGGTCCAGACCATCGTGTTGGTCGTATCGGCATCCACGTAAACCCGGGAGCCGGGCTCGCCTCGCGATGCAACAACAAACGACCAAGTGTTCGTGGTGAAGACCGTCGGGAAGGTATACGTCGAGTACACCAGTTCAACCGTATTCGTTCCATCCGGCAGCGTGGTTGCTTCATGGTCGATCGTAGTGGTCTTCAGGGCAACGCCATCCTGAAGAATATCGCCTGCGTCAATCACATTAACGCCGTTCAAGAGCAGTTCAATCGAATCCGGATTCACCTGAACCGTAGACGTATCCGAAATTACCGCACCAATGGACAGCGGGAAATCGTCTGGATTAACAAACTTGGAATCAGCAATGGGATATTGGCCGAGTACGCTGGGTTCTGTAGCAACAAAGGATTCATATGCAACGCCGTCATACCAGGTTCTGTGAAGCTGATCACTCGCCGTTACATCGTCGTCGATGAATACAGAAAACTCCGTGCCGGAAACGACACCAAGATAGACTTCTATCAGACGCTGGTCTCCCTGTGCCAGCCGGACCAGGCCGCTTTCAAAAGGATTTGTCAACAGGTTGGTGCAGTTGTACGGACTGGGATTCGGTGTAGTCCATGATCCCCACGGAATGGCTCCGATGGAGTCCAGATAATGTATATAAAGATCTTCATTCGCCGGATAATCCGACTGGTGATACACAGGAAGTTCGCCATCGCGAACGTCGATCAAAGAAGCACCCATACGCCAGTTAGCTGATCCGCCGGCGGCCATGAAATAGGCATACACCTTGTAGGTTCCTTCCTCCAGACCCGTCACGGTGGTCTTCAGGCGGACGGAATCGCCGATATAGTCGGACTGATAGATATTATTGCTGGTTCCCGACTCCGTGCGCATCGTCCAGTTGGTGCCGCCCTCTGCATACCAGAAGTCATATTGACTTCCGTTCCATGCCGTCGTGTTGTTCAGGTCGGCATCCAGATAGATGCGATGTCCCGGCTCACCGGCAACCGGCACTTCGATGCTTCCGGTAAAGTTATCAAACTGCAAATTGGTAACTGAACCTGCACTGCGATGGGTGGATATCTCGATTCGAATGGAAACGGTTTCACTGTCGATCCAGCCGTCAAGCACCACAGGAGTCCATTCAGAAGACGCATAGTTACCATTACCTAAGGTTCCCGTCGTGATCGAATCAATTTCATTATCATTGCCATCAAGGAATACGACACGAATCGTGGCGGCATCGCTTGAATCTTCGTCATGATAGTAGAAATTCAATTTAATGACTGCTCCGCCGGCCTCAACCAACGCCTGATTTTCAGCACTCAGCACAATTGTCTGGCTTAACACGGAATCAGCAGGCTGCGCATCGGCTCCGCCGACACCTCGGTCTCCGGTAAGGAACAACACACCTTCCTGAGCAACTGCAGCATTAAAGCTGTCATAATTTCCGCTGCCCTCTCCGAGCCAGAAACCGGCAGACGCGCCCTCATCGCTCCACCCGGCAATCGGCGTCAATGAGGAATCCGCTACGTTTCCGAGCTCAAAACTGCCGTTCACAATATTCAGGTCACCGGCGTTCACGGAAGCCGGTACAGCCATAAGCGCCATCAGGAAACTGCCGGCCGCTATTGCTTTTGTCTTCATCTGTTCTCCTTGTTCCATTCCCTCTTTTTCAGAAAATCACCAGACCTCCCCAGATCGACTCCGAACGGGGAAGCCTCGGCATTCATCATGACTATTTCTTCATCCTGCGGCGCACAAACAGGGCACCGACTCCAAATACGCCGACGAGCGCAACAGAAGACGGTTCAGGGATAACGCTTCCACTGAAGGAATCGTATTGAAGGTTGCTGACCGTTGCACTGATGCGATGGGTCGAGATATCAATCCGGACCGCCTCGGTCGCGCTGTCCATGGCTCCGCTAAGTTCCATGAATGTCCATTCGGTCGACGAATAGTTTCCGGGGCCCATAACACCGGTCGAAATCGACCCGAGTTCGCTGGCTGATCCGTCAAGGAACGTAACCGTCACGGTTCCTTCGTCAGCCGGATCTTCGTCGTGATAATAGAAGCTCAGGTTCAGTGTCGCGGAGCCTCCTGCAACAAGGGCCAGGTTTGCCGGACTCAGGTTGATCGTCTGGCTCAGCGTGGCATCAACCGGCTGGGAGGCGGCACCGCCTACCGCACGGCTGCCCGTGAGATACAAGGCCCCGGACTGCGGGGACGCAGCATCCAGTCCGGTCAGGGAGTTATCCTTTCCCAGCCAGAAGCCCGGGTCCGTTCCGGCATCGGTCCAGCCGGCAATCGGTGTAAACGAGGAATCCGCGTAACTGCCGGTTTCAAAATCACCGTTCACGATATTCAGTACATCGGCCTGCACAGATACCGGCACGACCATCAGCGCCGCCAGAAAACTGCCGACCACAATTGCTTTCATTTTCATTTCGTCTCCTTTTCTTTGCGTTCCGGATGGCTTATACCACCGGCTCATAACTAGGCCGACTGCAACCAGTTGCTCTTCATACAAGTCCGACTCTCGGATCCCGAATATTAGCGACTGCAGCGCCCCTCAACCATCAGAGGCGAGACGAAGGAGCATCAGTGGACATTTTTTTTAAAAAAAGAGAAGAGGCGCTTCGGTGCCATGGAACAGGACACCTGAAACAACAAAACAAAAAGATCACAACACACTACATACCAACAACATGTGAGCACGCAAAAATTCATGCGCGACAAATATTTTTTAATGCAAATCGGCTCTAACCCGGAGCAGCGAACTGGAATCAATCATCGGATAAAAGAACTCCGATTCACTGCCTTTGGCGGTCAGTTCGTCGACCGTACTCCATGCCGGAGTGCACAGTTCCTCCCATTTTTCGATCTGGTAAACGTTACCGCTGACGCTCGACCAGGAGAGCCGAAACATATCCGGATCATTGGTCGAGATTCCTCCGGCTAATCTGGCCATGGCGGAGGCGTCGGTGGGAGATGTTCCGAAGGCAACCTCCATGAGATCGCTCTGTCCGTCGCCGTCGCTGTCGATTTTATAAATGTCGGTTCCGATTTCCGATTCACGCAGATCATCCAGTCCGTCGCCATCGCTATCGAGCAAAGCCACGCTGGCGACGATTTTCCGCTCAGCGCCGTCATCGATAAAACGGATGATGAGCTGGTCGGTTTCCGAGGTCCAGAACCAGCCGGAATCCATGGTTGCGAGGTCCACGTCGGATGCGGCTTCGGGAACCGCGCTGCTGCCGATAAGAACCATCTGAGGTTTTTGAGTCCAGCCATTTGCTCGTACAACGGTGGCGCGGGGAAGAGCCGGCGAATAAACAGCAGGCTTGCCGATCTGTACGGTTCCCTTCGTGAAGCGCAACGCGTTTTCCTGCGGCCAGTCCGCAGTGAAACGGGTGGTGCTGTATGCATCCTGAAGCTGATAATTGCGGGTGATTCCATCGTCTTCGTAGAGGGTGCAGGAGGTGGTGGATGGCCCAGGATAGATTTCGAGGGTAAGAGGATCCAGCGCCTTTTCATCGGCATAGGCGATTTCGGGTCCGGTGGGAATGATGGCCCCCTCTTTCACGAAGACGGGAATTTCGTCGAGTGACGCCGTGACCGTGATGGTCTGCCCGCCGTCATAGCTGACCGTGGGATTGAAGAAGTCAACCCATTTCCCTTCCGGCAGCCAGACGGAGACATCGGTGCTGCTGGCGGAGAGAGCCGGAGCCACCAACAACCAATCCCCGAAATAGTATTGCTTGTCCTTTGTCCACGCCTCCGGGTCGTTCTGGTGTTCGAGTGCCATCGCGCGCATCATCGGGATACCCTGGGAGGTGCCCTGCCAGGCGGTGGTGTATATGTACGGGAAAAGGCGGTAGCGGATTTTCAGGTAACGACGGAGGTTTTCCTGCGCCTGCATACCATAGAGCCAAGGCTCGCGGCCATCGTGACCGTGGGCGCGCATGAGGCCGCTGAATGCCCCGAACTGGGTCACCCAGCGGATATAGAGATCGTCCGGTGGTTTGGAGAAAAAGCCGCCGAGATCGTTTGATGTCCAGGGGTATCCCGAAAGCCCGAGCGCGAGTGATCCGGTAATCTGTTCGCTCATTTCCGAAATCGAGTTCTGAATGTCGCCGGACCAGGTGGCGGCAAAATGGTGATTGGCGAATCCGCCGCGGGTCATGAACATCGGGCGCTGGGCAGTGGTTTCTCGCAGCCAGCGTTCATGGACGACTTTTGCGGCTCGGTTCGCCATCAGGTTGTCGCCCGATACGTCGAATTCGTCCGGCCAGAACCAATCGCCGTAGCCCGGCTGGATGACATTTGCCCAATGCGCCTGCCACCAATCTTCAGCGACCGTGGAATCCGTAAAATTGCCATCACCGGCTTCGGGCGTGCCTTTGTTGTTATGCAAACCAACGTGAAACCCCAGATTCTGCGATTCAGCAAACATGGCCGGAAGGTCCGGAAAGCGTGCTTCATCCCAATGGTGCGGATTAAATTTTCCGCCGCGCCAGCCATAGTCGAAGACATAACCATCCGTAGGATAATCCTCATCGCGCAGACGGTTGATCCATTCCGAAAACTCGGACTGAGTGGCATTGTCGTTGCCGTATTTCGAGAGCATGAATCCATAGGCCCACTTCGGAAAGAGATTCATTTTTCCGGTCAGCTCGCTGTAAAGTCCCAGTATCTGCTTAAAGTCGCCGGCTATGTACCAGTAATCGAGGAAATGGTCGGTGTAAAAACCGCCGTCGGCATCGAATCCGGTATTTTGCTCCACGGTATTGAGGAACACCCCGTATCCGGCCGTGCTCATGAAAAACGGCACGCAGGTCCGGCCATGGGTGACGGTGTATTGATTGTAGCCGGCGCTCTTGTTCAAGGGGCGCGAATGCCCGTGGTCACCGCTGCCGAATCCAAAACGGGCATGCCCTGAACCGCTTTCTGTGCGGGTTACACCGCGAATGTCGACATCGGCATACATGCCTTCCTCATCGGCGTCTTTGACGATCAGCTGGGTGTTGGACGCGTCATACATCTGCAGTCGGAACGGACTTTTCTGTGCACGAATGGTCATCCCCGCGGTGTGAATGCCGATATAGTCGCCGTGGTCCTGAATAGTGTGGGAAACGGGTGGCCAATCGTATTTCTGCACCATGAAATAGTCTTCGGCATCGTCCGTCCGGAATACGCCGTCCGGCGAATACTGGACCCGCGTCATTCGATCGGTGCTCAGCGTGAGCCGAACCCGGGCTCCATCGGCCAGGTCGAAGCGAATGAGATTTCCTTCGGACGTATGGGCCAGGTAATCCGGTGCATCGATCCGGGTTTGCTCATGGCCGGTGAAGGTCAGTAGCAGGTCCGGTTTATTCTCGGCATCGCTGAGAACCCGAACAAAACCTTCGTAGGTCGGCCGTGTAACGGTCGGGTGAATCTCGGCAACCAGACTGAGTCGGTCGCTGGATGCCCGCGAAAGCGCAAACGGGTAGCGCGTGGGATCCGCGGGATCGAATTCAACGTCGTTCAGGAACGCGCGAAGGGTAAAATCCCCCAGCGCGGTCAGATCGATTCCCGAGATGTTGATATCCAAAGCCGAGGGGCTGGCATTGGTGATCGTGACCGTGCGGCTCTGGGTTTCTCCCACTGAAATCGGTCCGAAATCCACCGATTCCTGGGAGGCGGAGATGATGAAGGTGTAGGGATTGCCGGTGATCCATTTTTGAGTGAGGTATTCCTCGGTATTGGTTCGATCGGCGTTGGTGATGTCCTTGTCGTAAACAAGCACCTCGGCGATCTGCCCCTCGTAGGGATCGGTGGTGCCGTCTAGGCGGCCGTTATTTCCCATGTCGAATCGATTGAATTCCGGCAGGATCACCGAGGTGGTGGAGGAGTTGACCAAGGTGCCATCCACATAGAGCCGGGCCAGGGTTTTGCTGTAAAAACGAGCGGTGACGACGTGGAGCTGGTTGTCGTTGAACGCCTCTGTCGA
>JAFGVP010000163.1 GCA_016937945.1 Pontiellaceae bacterium
CCACTCCTGCGCATCGTCCGGCATCAGCTTCATCAGCTGGTTCAGGCCCTGCTGCGCGGCAACCAGTCCATCAAAGGCACAGCCTTCGCCTTCTGTCAGCGCATTTACAGCGCCGTTGGCCAGCTCGATCACCTGCTGGGAATTGGCAATCATACTGTGCTCTTCAATCACCTGCTCCTCTTCATCGAGCGACAGGTTGGCCTTTTCAATTTCATTCACCCGATAGTCGAGAAACTCAATCTGACGTTCCAGATCCTCTTCGTTATCCGAATTCAGCGCCGCGATTTTTTTCTGGATCTCACGATACCGCGCATACTCTTCCTGATAAGCTTTCCTGGCCGGCGCCAGCTGGCCGAAAGCATCGAGAATTTCGAGCTGAACGCCCTGATCCAGCAGCGACTGGTGATCGTACGGACCGTGCATATCCACCAGCACCTCACCCAGGCGGCGTAGGACATTCAGGGTAACCGGTTCATCATTAACCAAGGTTTTGTTCGAAGACTCCGTGATAATACGCCGAATAATCAGCAGCCCGCCCTCGCAGGGCTCAAGTCCGACCTCAGCCAGCACGGCATCCACCGCAGAGGCATCGGAAAGGCCGAACTCCGCATGCACGGAACAGGAGGTCTCGCCGGTACGGATCATCGTTTTGTCCGCGCGTTCACCAAGCAGCAGACGTAATGCGCCCATCAGAAGGGATTTACCGGCGCCGGTCTCGCCGGTGATCACATTCAGTCCGCCGTTAAAGCCGACCTGAACATCGTCCACCAGCGCGAGATTCTTGATTTTAAGAGTCCTGAGCATAGGCGGAGCAGTATCCAATGAAGGCGGGGTTTCGGCAAGTCCGGAGCGATGGAAACCGCATGCGAATCACGCCCCGAACCAGTCGGCGACGGACAGTTCCAGACCGACACCAAGCTGATAGTTGTATGCAGCCCGCCTCAGTCCCTCTCCGACCTGTTCCAGATCGTATCCATATTCCGCCGAAAACGGGATTTCATTGCGGGCAAAAACGGCGGCGCCGGACTCACCAGAAAGCGTGATCCCAAAGGCATCCGCATGGGTCGAAATCTCGCTGTGCGCCGTCAGGGCAAAACGGTGCCAGAATGCGGAATGCAGACAGCCCTGATCAAACAGTCGGCGAACCGTATCCAGCGCATCCACGGTTTCCGAAAAGGTTTGCGTCGGAAATCCATACATGAGGTATGCGTGCGTCAGAATTCCGGCATCGGCAAAATCGTGAAGCACCCGAGCTGCGGACTCCACAGTAATTCCCTTCTTCATCAGCTTCAGCGTCCGGTCACAACAGGTTTCCAAACCACCGGTAACGGCAATGCAACCGGCCTGCGCCATCTTACGGATCAGCCCCGTGGAAAAGCGTTTTTCAAAACGGACATTCCCCCACCATTCAATCTCCAGTCCGCGACGAAGAATTTCATCGCAAAGCGGCTCCAGCAGCGCCGGCGGCAGGGCCTCATCCACAAAATGGAATCCGGCAAAACCGGTCCGGTGCATTACGGACTCCATCCAGTCACAGATTGTATCGGGTTCCGCCGGGTCATAGCGGCAGATATAATCAACGGATGTATCGCAGAACGCACACCGGCTCCAGCAACATCCGTGGGCCAGCACCAGCTTGTTCCAGCGCCCGTCCGACCAGAGGCTCGTCACCGGATTGAGTACCTCCATGATGCTGAAATAACTTTCCATCGGAAGACCGGTATAATCGGGCGCCGGCAGCGCATTGTGCGATACCTCCGGCGCGGAGGCGTTATAGTACTTCACCGCCCCATCTTCGAGAGCATACGTACGCACCCATTCCGAACGATCACGCCCCTCGGCCAGTCGGAGCAGCGGCACCCAGCCGCTATCGAGCGTGATGGAGTCAACATACTTAAAAATTCCCGGATCCGACAGTTCACGCAACTCGGTGTTTACATAGCCGCCACCGAGCGTCACATGAACCGATGGTGCCATTTGGCGAATCCGGCGCGCGATCGCCAGCGCCCCGAACAGGCAGCCGGGAAACGGTACGGTCATTGCGACCATCTCCGGCTGATGCTCTTCCATCGCGTCATCAACCAACTCATTCAACCAGTCGATAAAGAGGGAATCCGTCTCTTCCAGCGCTTCCCGCATCGGGTCGAATTCAGGAAGGCTCGCGGACAATGATTCCGCATAGCGGGAAAAGCCGAAATGCGGATCGTGCGCGGACGCCGCGTCGGCAATATCATCCAGATAGAGACTCGCCAGATGCCTGGACCGACCTTCGGCATCAAGCCCCCGGAAACCCCATCCCAGCTGCTCCTCCTGCTCATAGGCCCGTTCCAGATGTTCTCCCTCCGGGAGCCAGCCCCGCATGGAAATGTATTCGGCCGCGCCATCGTTCCGCCCCTGCAGGAATGCCATGACCGGTTCAATCGTTTCCAAATATCCGTCAATCGCGCCCTCCTCCAGCCCAAGTTCGTCGGCAAGCTGAGCAAGTCCGGCCGGCGAAAAAAGCCGCAGCACCAATTCCAGCGAAAGATCCTGCTGGACCGCATCGTGACCCTGAGAACGAAGCCAGGCCGTCAACAGCGGCGTGGCTGCATACGGCGTGTTCGGTTGAAGCAACGGAGGTGTGAACAATAATATCTTCATGGTGTCAAAAGCGCTTAAACTAGCGGGTTTCACGGTGTGTATCTATAAGCAAACGTATTATTATTGCACCGAAAAGTTCGATTCGGCATAAATTGCGGATTCATCCAAACGAAAGCAAAAACCATGGCAAAACCGATTTACGCAGGCTCATATTCAAACCGGGGACGGGGCCGATGGAGACGGGTATTCATTATCTTTCTCCTGCTTCAGGTCGCAGTCGTCGGCGTCTTCCTTTTCCTGAAAAAAGACAAAGAGGAACCGACTGAAGAGACACAAACAAACATGACATTCGGAGCGACAGACGACATGCTGCCTCCGCCGATTGCACCATCGGATCCGATCATGGATCCGGTATCCACGCCGGAATCAAGAGCCATAGTTTCAGATGCAAAAGCCGCCATTGACGGCAATCAGTTGCACGACGCAAAAGCCATCCTCGACAAACTGGTTGCAACCACGCCCGATCCGGAGGCCATCAAGCTGCTGGGCGAAGTGAACATCAGGCTGCTGACCACCTCGCCGATGCAGGTTCCGGGCATGCAGCGCTACTCCATCAAATCGGGTGACCGGCTCTCCACGATTGCGAGCCGTTTCAATACGACCGTTGCACTTATCCAGAAGATGAACAATATTTCCGATCCCAACCGGATCCAGATCAACCAGAGCCTGTTCGTGCTCGACAGTATCTTTACTATCCGCGTGTCAAAATCCCGCAACCAACTGGACCTCATGCAGAACGGAAAGCTGTTCAAACGCTATTCGGTGGGCACCGGTCGTATGGGAAAAACGCCGGCGGTTGAGTTTTACATTTATGACAAAATCATTGAGCCCCCATGGACGCGTCCGACCGACAATAAGCAGATTGAATTCGGTGATGAAGAAAACGTACTGGGCACCCGCTGGATGGCGCTTAAGGCGGATGATCATCCCGAACTTACCGGTTTCGGCATCCATGGAACATGGGAACGTGACAGCATTGGCAAGCAGTCGAGTGCCGGCTGTGTACGCATGCTCAACGAAGATGTTGAGGAGCTGTTTGATCTGGTTCCACGCAAAACAACTGTTATAATCAGCGATTGATTTAACGGAGAAAGAGAGACCTTTAATGAGTGCTAAATACAGCCTGCCTTTTGAAAGTCCGATTGCGGAACTCGAAACCAAGCTCAAGGAGCTTGAGGTGTTCAGCAAGGAACAGGATATCGATGTTTCCTATGAAATCGAACAGATGAAGGAAAAGATCGAAAAAACGCGCAACGATATTTATGCAAACCTGAGTGCGTGGCAGAAGGTTCAGGTGGCCCGCCATCCCGACCGTCCCTACACGATGGATTACATCAGATCCATGACTACGGATTTTGTCGAAATCCATGGCGACCGGATCCATCGCGACGACCGGGCCATTATCGGCGGATTTGCCCGGATCGGCGACCAGAAGGTCATGATCATGGGATCGCAGAAAGGACGCGATACCAAATCCAATGTCGAATGTAATTTTGGCTGTGCACATCCGGAGGGTTACCGTAAGGCCCTGCGCCTGATGAAACTTTCCGATAAGTTTAACACACCGATTGTCACGCTGATCGACACCAAAGGCGCCTATGCCGGACTGGAATCCGAAGAGCGTCATATTGCTGAAGCCATCGCGGTCAACCTGCGTGAAATGTTTAACATAAAGGTTCCGATCATCTGCGTGATTATCGGCGAAGGCGGTAGCGGCGGCGCCCTGGGAATCGGGATCGGCAACCGTATGCTGATCCTTGAACACGCCTATTATTCCGTCATTTCTCCGGAAGGCTGTGCAGCCATTCTGTGGAAGGACCGGGCCTATTCCGACAAAGCGGCCGAAGCGCTTAAGATTACCGGCAAGGATCTGTTGGAACTGAAACTGGCGGACGAAATTGTGCCGGAGCCCAAAGGCGGAGCCCATATGGATCATGCCGCCATGGCTGCAAACCTCAAGGCGGCCCTGTTGCGCAATCTGGAAGAACTGCTGGCGAAAACGCCCGAAGAGATCATGCAGGATCGTTACGACAAGTTCCGAGCCATGGGAATCTTTGAAGGCGCGGTTGCATAACAAACCGCTCCGTAAGCGTCTATGCAGGCCCGGTCACCGACCGGGTCTTTTTTTTACGGTTGTTACTCCCTGCCGCGCGTAATCTCGACCGCGGAGCTCTTTGCAAAACGCAGGGCACCGGGTTTATCGATCGTTACCACGACCTGATGCACCTTCTCATCAGCCAGCGCAATGGCGGCTATATGCTCCGCCAGCGATTCGATCAGTTGAAAGCGGCTGTTCTCAACGAGCTTCAGGATCGCCTTCTTGATGGATTTATAATCGACCGTGTCGTTCAGGTCATCCGAACGCCCGGCGGCACGCAGGTCGCAATGCATCGCAACATTAATCACTACGTCCTGCTTTTCACGACGCTCCTCGGGATAAATCCCGATAATGCAGCGAAGCGCCAGATCCCGAATAAAGATACGATCCATCATCAAACTCCATTTCCCAGCAGATGCTGTCCGCCATCCACATAAATAACCTGTCCGGTCACCGCATCTGCCTGCAGCAGGAACAACGCGGCATCGGCAATCTGCTCCGGTGACGGCATCGTCTCCAAAGGAACCCGACCGGAAATCTCTGATAGCGATATGGACGGGCTGTCCGGAGGCGGAAGAACCGGCCCCGGCGCCACGCCGTTCACCCGAATGCCCGGCGCAAACTCAAGCGCTGACAGGCGCGTAAGCTCCTCGAGTCCCTTTTTAGTGATCGAATACGGCACGCAACTTGTATCATGACAGCGAATCCGTCGGTCCAGTAGATTAATTACCGCGCCCTGTCCAGCCTGCACCGCAAATGCCCGCGTGAGCACCATCGGCGCAAACAGATTTACCTGAAACTCCTGCAGAACCCGATCCGGCGTAGCGGCAGAAAGCGTGTCCTTTGTAAAGATGGACGCATTATTCACGAGAATATCGAGCGGCCCCGCCTGCTGAATGAGTCCGGCGCATTGTTCCGGATCCGACAGGTCTGCCTGAACGCTGAACGGCGAAAGTTTTCGGGCTTCCTCGGCTGAATTTCTGTAATGGACAACCACTTCGGCCCCGCAAGACTGAAGCGCCAGCACAATCGCCCGGCCGATGCGCAGGGCACCGCCGGTCACCAAGGCTCTTTTTCCGGATAACTGCATGGACCATTTATAACGCGCATCTTCCAGCCATTGGAAGTTTTCGCTTCCCTTTTTCAATGGCGTATCAAAAAATAGATTCGCATTTAACGGAGATCTGATCATGACACGAATTCTCTTTGCAGTACTGACAGCACTGCTGATATTTCCTTCCGCCCGGGCGGAAACCCCGACGGACGAACCAACCGTTTATGTTATCCCGGTGGAAAATATGATCGAACCCGCCCTGCTCTACGTGGTCCGGCGCGGCATTGACGAAGCAACACGAAAAGACGTTGACGCCATTATCCTCCAGATGGATACAACCGGGGGAAGAGTCGACGCGGCACTGGATATCCTTGATGTCATGCACCGGTCCGAAATTCCGATTTATACCTATGTCCGAGGTGAAGCCATTTCTGCCGGGGCACTCATTGCGCTGGCCACGCCGAAGATCTACATGGAGCCGGGCTCCGTTATCGGCGACATCACGCCGATCTCGCTGGGACTCACCGGAGGAGTGCAGGAACTCCCGGAAGCCGAAAAGGAAAAGATGACCTCCTATGTGGCGGCGCATGTACGGGCGGCCGCAGAACGCGGCGGTTATGATCCGCTCATGGCGGAAGCCATGGTCCGCGCCGACCAGGAATATCTCGACGGCGAAACCGTCATTATTCCGAAAGGTCACGTTCTGACCATGACCAGCAGCGAAGCCGAACGACTGATTGGCGAAGATCAGCATCCATTGCTGTCTCAGGGAACGGTGAATAATCTGGATGAAATGCTTAATCGGATCGACGGATTGGCCGGCGCAAAAAAGACCGTACTCACGGTCAGTTCCTCTGAAAAAATCGCGCGTTTCGTTTCGAAGCTTGCACCTTTGCTGATGCTTATCGGATTCGGCGGTCTCTGGCTTGAATTCAAAACTCCCGGGTTCGGAATATTCGGAATACTCGGTATCAGCTGCCTGCTCCTGTTTTTTCTGGGGCATCATATTGCCGGACTGGCCGGGTTTGAGGATGTACTCATCTTTATCCTGGGGCTTATCCTGCTGGCCGTTGAGGTTTTTGTAACGCCGGGATTCGGCGTACTGGGCATCAGCGGGCTGGCATTGATCTTTATCTCTTTCATCAGTGCCATGAGTGAACATGTCCCCGGCGAATGGCGTCCGGTATCATTCTCGCCGGCCACCTTTGCAAAACCGATCCTGAGTGTCATCATGGCCTTTGCCGGCTCCCTGCTGCTTGCCGCGCTCGTCGGGCGATTCCTGCCGAACACCCGCGTTTTTCACAGTCTTTCCCTTGGAGCGGTTTCGCCAGAACCGCCGGAAGAAAAAGGCCTGATAGGACGTGAAGGAATTTCCCACTCCGACCTTCGTCCAAGCGGAACCGCTTATTTCGGAGATCGGAAAATGGATGTCGTAAGTCGAGGCGACTATATCCCCCGCCAGACGCCCATCCGGATTACGGAAATCCATGGTAACCGAGTCATCGTCGAGCAGGTTTCATAAACCTCAAACCCGCATTTTTGACGGACAAAATCTCGCGGAAGTTCTGACGATGATAACGAATAAAACAGCCGTTCCGGCACTGATTCTACTGATGTACGTTTCTTTCTGCGCAGCGTCCGGGTTTGACATTGAATACGCCACCAACCGGGAAAGAGCAGGATGGAATGAGGTTTCCGGAATCCTCTCAAAGGTTCGACCACCGACCTTTCCCGACACCACGCTTGTTCTTACGGACTTCGGAGGCAAGGGAGACGGAGAAACGGATAACCGATTAGCCTTCGAAAAGGCGATACACGCACTTGCAGACAAAGGCGGCGGCAGACTTGTTGTTCCGGCCGGAACATATTGGACCGATGGCCCCATCGTACTTGAAAACAATATTCACATCGAAATCCAAAAAGACGCCATCATCCGTTTCAGCAACAGGGCCGAAAGTTATCTGCCGATGGTACTGCAACGCTGGGAAGGAACGATCTGTTACAACTATTCCCCTCTGATTCGGGGCAACAACATCGAAAATCTGGCGCTCACCGGCGAAGGCACCATTGACGGCAACGCCGCCGACTGGTCCAGAACGTGGCGAAAGAACCAAAGTCCCGATAAGCAGGTATTGCGGCAAATGGGAAATGATCAGATTCCCGTAACACAACGGATTTTCGGAAATGGAATTCTGGACCTGAATGGTGATGGAAAAGATGACGGGTATGGCGACGGCGCACAGCACTGGCTGCGCCCTCCGCTGATCCAGCTTTACGAATGCTCCAACATTCTCATCGAAGGATTGACCCTTAAAAACAGTCCGTTCTGGACGGTTCATCCGGTATTCTGCAAAAACATAACCGGTCGTAACCTCACGATCCGCGGTGCGACCCTGAATGACGATGGGTTTGATCCGGACAGCTGCGAGGATGTCCTGATTGAAAACTGCGACATTCGTACCCATGACGATGCGATATCAATCAAAGCCGGCCGAGATCAGGATGCATGGGAGCGCCCACCGAGCAGAAACATCGTCATCCGCCACAATACCCTCTCCTCGACCGCAAACGCATTGTGTATCGGCTCGGAGATGTCAGGCGGCGTGGAAAATGTTTTTGCCGAAAACAACATTATCCTAAATGGCGGCAATGCCTTGAATTTCAAAAGCAATCTTGACCGCGGCGGATATATTCGGCGGATCTTCATCCGAGATACAGACGTCAAATCCTGCTCTGCTTCCCTGCTCCGGTTCACCATGAAATACCACAGTTACCGCGGCGGAAACTTTCCATCCGACTTTAACAACATCTACATTTCCGGACTCCATTGCGACAAAGCGGGAGGCACCGCGTTTGACATCATCGGCACTGAAAGCAAGCCGATCAGATGCATCTATATCAACGATGTCATTGTCGAACAGACCCAAACGGAAAAACAGATTGAAAACGTAGATGATATTCTGTTCAACGAGGTCGTTATCAAAACATCAGGAACAAAGATCGCCGAATAAAAAACATACCCGCATCTCAATCACAAACCTGAGGAAGACGCTGCGATCACGAAAACAGGTTATGCTGATACTCCATCCACTCGTCGTACCGAGCTTCGATCGTTGCCAGATCCTTTTCGTTGTCGGCATCGAGCACGGCACCACCAAAATGGGTGTAGACAATCTGAACGCGTGCTCCGATGGCATTGCCAATCCCTTCGGCCAGGCGATTAAACCCGGCACCGGAGCGAACGACGGTGGCCAAACGCGGATGTCCATGACGATCATAAAAGAGCGACAGCTGCATCATGATAAAGATCCGCAATCCCTTGGCAAAACGCCAGCCATGCGCCAACGCGGAGAAAAGCACATGCACGATATTCAAAAAACGGGTCTGATACCTCCACTCATACATCTTCTCGATGTAGTCGAGATGGGAGAATGTCAGCGGCTTGCCGATATGAAGATTGTTGTGCCGCATAAGGCATTCCCGAACATGGAAATAAATCATCCGGATTCCTGGGTTTCCTTCGGAAGGATAGTAATGCGACAGGACCTGTTCTGAGGAGACGCCGATCGAATAGTCGTAATCGTGCATATTGCTGCGCCGGACAAATTCATCCACTTCCTCGGGAACCAGCAGAGGAATATCGCAGGGGGCAACCAGAACCGGAACCTGTTCATACTGCGTGCCCTTCAGACTCCAGAACTCAACCTCATCGCCGAGTCCCAGTGCCGAGACATAGCCGGCCTTGAAGTTTTCTATCATGCTCGCACGCTGTTCGACCACCCGGACACCGTCAATTCCGTGCTGCTCCAATGCGGCGAGCACTCGTTCCTTCGGACCGACCACCACGATATCACCAACCAGCTCCGCCTCCTTCAGCGCCTGCAATACATGAATGAAAAGCGGACGTCTTCTGAGCTCAATAAATCCTTTATTGTCATCTCGAACCTTGATGCTCGCCCGGCGATCACCGGCGAGAATGACTGCATTAACCTTGCCCGATGTTTTCACGAAAGCCCCCTGTTGACGGGAAAACTTTAATCTCACGGCAATGCAGAGTCAAAGGCAATCGTGTAGGCGGGGTGCCCCGCCTCTCACACCCTATTTTTATTACCCCGAACCTGCATGCAATCAACCGTTTGCGACGTGTGCGCCAACGTTTCCACTGCCGCCATAAGATCGACCGAAAGCGACGGCGTATCCAGCCATCGAATACACTCGAAAATCCCAGCTTACGCACTCCGCCGTCCGGCCTGAGGATTTTAACCCGAAGTACTGAGTGCGGCAGATACGTTCTGTTCAGCAGACGCTCTTTAATCTCGCCCCTGTGTTCCCGGAGCAGGCTCGCCGGTTCATCGATGGTTCGTCCACCCACGCCCGGCGCACCCTTGTTCCGCTTCACCTGCTTTCTGGCTCGCCTCATATTCTTCGGCACAACGATCTGCTCAAGCAACGCCGGATCTCCAGAAGCGGAACGCATCCCGGCGCCTCACGACAGCGGTAGCTCATGGCAAACGACGAGGGGTCTCCCCGGGTAATGCGCACCTACCTTCACACGTATGCCCGCCGCATTTACATCCATAGTCTTCCGAACAGGCATTCGACTTTAGAACTCTCAGCCCCCTTATCTGCCACGCCATGCCTCACATGCGGTTTCTGCTCTTCAGGCCCGTGCGTTGCCTGCATGTGACCACTCGCCTTCGGCTCATTGCTTCACATTCGTGAAGCTGGCTTCCGCTTCGCTCCGGCACCTCCCATGCAACCTCGCGATTACGCAGTTGTTCAGCTAACGCTTCCCCCTGTCGGGCGCGTAAGGGACTTTCTTCCCCAAGAGGATGGCGCCCTGCCGGGCGCACTAAAAACAAGGTCGGGAGCTCTCGCTCTCGACCTTATCAATGGTTGCAAACTGCAACTTCCCTACATTACGGCATACTCATCCGGAAGAACCGCACCGGATCAGAGGTATCGATCGGCATTGCATCTGAAAACGATCCGTTTCCGTCCAGCGTACCGGTCGAGTAGGTTGTCCAGCTGCCGGAGGACTGCAGGTTGGTTGTCGTCATCCAGGTATAACCCGCTCCCGGCGTTCCTCCCGAGCCGCTAACAATCAGGCTGCCCTCTGAAACATACGAGGTCGACACCGTCGGAAGCATACGAGCCGATGAACTCGTGGTTCCCTGCAGGATGATCTCTGCATATCCCGAGTATCCGTTATCTGAATCACTCGTTTGCGGAGTGAAGTCGAATGTTACAGTGTAGACATTCGTAGCCAGTTCGGAATACCAGCTGTTAGGAGCAATCTGCACGCGGTTTACGGATGGACCGGAACCCGCAGGCGGATTATACCGCACCGGAACAAGCAACTTAGCCGTATCCGGCTCGTCCCAGGTCGTGTAATAGATGTTATAGAACTGACCGTCGCGGTTATAGTTCCCCCATCCGCTGTAAACCACGATGTTGGTCAGATTCCATACGGTACCTTCCGGTGCCGTGTAGGTCACGGACGAACCTGCCAGCGAACCGCCACATGTGGCATAATCGAGATAGTTTGTAGCGCTTGAAAAACCGCCATCCGTCAGCGCAGCCAGACCTCCGCACACCGGCTCATTGTTGAAATCTCCATCGAAGTCGCCTTCTCCGGTTGCACCTGGGGTAGTCCCTCCGATCAGATTCGACGTTTCTACCACCCAGTTGGGTATATTCGTGTTCTGATTTTCACTCATCACCATATACGGTTCGGCAACCTGCAAAGAGTCTTCACCGAAAACGTTGATCTGGCTGATTCCTACATAGCCGTTCTCAACGCCTGAAGGCGTGGTGAAATCGACTTTGATTGCATAGACATTGCCGGCAAGGATGTTATCAGCTGATGAAGTCAATGTGGCCTGCGTTACCGACTTACCGCTTACCCCGTCGGGTTTGCTTGTAATCGCCGCAATAGGCAGGAACGAAGAGGGATTCATCACCGTCGAATAAGAAACGGTGCACCACAGGTCATCACGGCCACTGTCGTTCCACCCACTTGCAATCACGATATTGGTAATGTCGCAGCCAAAGCCAGAAGCAGATGGCAGTTCGTAAACAACATAGTTGCCGGCGGATGGCCCGCAGGTGGCAAAAGCCGGATGACCACTGCTTACAATCTGTCCATAGCCCGCATCGGTAAGAACATTTGTTCCTCCGGATAATTCGAGATCGAACGAACCCTCAGCATCAATCGGGGAAGCCTGGTAAATCAGGCTGTCCGGGAATGATCCGACGTCCCACGAAGGTTCAAATATGACGGCATCCGATGCCTGATGGGCGATCGCAATCACGATGTCATCAACCGCCGAAGGGGCCGGATTCACGGTCACAGCGCATCCACGGGTCGTGGTTGATCCCGCGCCATTGCTGGCGATGAGCCGGTAGCCGCCAGCGGAGGACGAGTCAGACAACTGAAGATTGGACAATGTCAATGTTGCAGAATTTGCACCGGGTATGTCCACTCCGTCCTTTTGCCACTGGTAGCTATCCGCCCCGTCAAATATCGCGGAGAGGGTCAGGGTACTGCCAACCACATCCTTTGCGGTAAGCATGACATTCTGAACCAGCGTCGGCTTGGGCGCAGCGGGAGTCCCGTTAATAATAATCTCGGAATATCCTTCGTATCCATTCTTCGGACCGGCTCCGATGATATTCCAATCGAACTTCACGGCCACCACGTTACCTGCCAACGCATCCACTTCAGGAATCAGTTGAACCCTTGAGGCAGACTGATACCCGCCCGGATTCTCGGGATTGCAAACAAACGTCCCCATGCTGACAAAGTTCGAGGGGGCCGAATAGGTGGAATACAGAATCTCATACTTCTGCTCGTTGCGGCCGCTGTCACCCCAACCGCCGTAAACCACAACATTGGTTAAATCCCAGCCATAGGCCGCCGTGTCGTCCAGATAGTACGTCATACTCTGGCCCGCAGGACTGTTCCCGCAGGTCACCAGGGAGGTGCTGCTGCCGACATTCGGCCAGTAGGTTACATAGCCCAGGGTGCCGTCAACAAGAACGGTCGGGTCGCCACTGGCCTGATCCAGACCAAAATCGCCATCGCCCGCCAATGCGGTTCCGGTCTCCGGCCAATAGGTGGTCTCGAAACCCAAAATCAGGTCGTCGGAGGTATCAACGCTCCATGTGGGGTAGAAATTCGTGCTTTGGTTCACGGAGCTGACGGGCCCCATGCCGGATTGGGCGGCCGTCTTCATGATGACATTATTGACTGCAGCCGGAACGCTGCTGACAACCAGCTCGCGCTGCGAGGTATAGAAGGGAGCCGCTTCGCTATTCTCCGCGTTGACCGCTTTCACCAGGTATAAGCCGGCATCATCAGCCTGAACATTGCTCAGCGTCAGCGTGGCGCCGGTGGCCCCCGAAATCACATTGGTCACACCATCACTGATGTGCAGCCACTGCAGGGATGCTGGAGGCGTATTACTGAATTCAACCTCGAACACCATCTCGTCTCCGACCATGGTTTCAGCATAGCTGGGCAGCACATCCTGCAACAGCAGCGGTGACGGAGGCGGCGGCGGTTCTGCCGAGTTAAAGCCTTCCACCTCAATCTCTCCGATACCACAGTATGCATTGTCAAAAGAACCCGCCCCCGGCGGCGATGAAAAATCAAACTTCAATTTTGCAATCCCGCTGCCCAGCGAGCTGCCGTCGTTCATGGATATCTCCACACGGTTTGCCACCGCACCGGTGGTATCCACGGGATTTAAATATACGGTCGTGATCGGAACAAAGGAGAGCGGCGATCCGATGGTCGCGTAGGACACGGTGTAGTACTGGCCGTCCCGGCCACCGTCTCCCCAACCGCTATATACCGTGATGTTTGTCACGTCGATTCCATTGCCAGTGGAAGGAAGGTCATATTCAATCGAGTTTCCGCCCCCGGAACCACACGTGGCAAACATATACACTTCGCCCGAGTTTGCCATTTCCCCATCGGTCAGAACATAGGTCCCTCCCGATGATTCCTGGGAAAAATTACCCGGTGCAGAACTCGGAGACAGTTCAGCAATCAGGTTGTTCGGATTTACCGTCCACGTATTACTGTATGGGTTTTCTCCGGTTTCCGTGGCCGTCGAAATCGCCAATCGTGGCGTCGCCACGCTTCCTGCCGCCTCGCCGGATACGGTAATCGCCGCCAAACCGGCGAAACCGTTCTCCACGGCAGGCACGTCGAAAACAAACTTAATCGCCGCAACATTCTCAGCAATCGCCCCGCCGGCGGAATCTGCGATTACGGCGCGATTCGCTGTGGGCGTACCGCCCGATATCGATGGATTGTACTCCACGGCCGTAAGGACTATGAAGCTGTCCGGATCTTCTACGGTGGAATACAGAATCGTGTGGGCCAGGGCATCGCGTCCATTATCCGCCCACCCGCCGTATACGGTAATATTTGCAAGATTGTACCCGTTGGCCGATGCCGGCAACGTGTAAACGAGCACCCGACCGGCGCCGGAGCCATTACCCACGGTAACATAATTTGGACTGGTCGTGTTAAATCCGCCCGTGGCAAGAACCAGAGTGGGAGTCAGGTCTGTGTTTGACGTCAATGAATTTACATCCCGTGCACCGATTTCCGGCTCCTCCAGATTAAAGTCACCGTTGATTGAACTGGGCACCAGACCATGGATTAGACTTCCTGCCTGATTCACCGTCCAGCTGGGAGTGAACGGTGCCGCGCCATTTTCGTTGGAGGTGGTTACCGTCAACCCAGCTAAGACAGAATTTGTACAGGTCACCAGTCCTGTAAAAATCAGGTTTGTTGCGATTCTTCTTATGGTTTGTTTTCTCATATTTACCTTATGTTTATAGGTACTCTCTTTTTTGAATTCGCTTCGTTTGGATATGGTTTTCCGCACCGGAACAATCGAGTTCGGGAAATACACTATTCAGTGAATAGCTTCTCAGCGTTCGTAACGACACACGTCAGGAAGAATGGGGATTGCCAGCCAGCTAACAAGAGTTGACGGCAAACCGATCATGTCTTTATTGGTGTAGACATCACAGGTTTCGCTGATCATCCCGGCCGACCATCTCACGTCACAAAGACCGCATTCGCCCGCATTGCACGAGCACCCGCGACAGAACAACAAACAAGCAGTTTTCTCACAGCTTGATCCCCTTTCTTTGTTAGACCTTCATTCGCTACTACAATATACGCAGTATATAATGCGAATTTCGCGCCCGAATCACTTCACACTATTTTGAAAAAATGCGAATCCATTCTCTCTGTCGGACTCCAGCGGTCATCTGATTTTCCGAACGCCGGGATACGTTGCCAAGGCAGACAAAAAAAGCAGAACACGTACAAACGCGATCCAATGCATGACGAATGATTTTCCGAGCACTCCAGAACATGAGGTCGACATCAAGTTATGACGATTCCGCAACTCGGGTTCAGGCAATACTCAAACTGTCACGACGTACTTTGTTAGTCCGGCGCAGCTCATTGAGCGTCGGCGATGTCCCCCTTACGGGAGACATCACAGTTCAACATAAACGTCCCCGCATCATTGGGTTTCATAAGGATACTGCCATCATTCGACAGGAGAAAGGAACCTGATGAAGAGATGGATTGCAACCGGTATTCAATGCCCGAATGCCGGTAAGTCATGCCTGTGTCATCAATGGACTGCACCAACGACTCAAGCGAATCGCCGCCGATCATCTTCCATGCCCACTTCAGCGGCGCTCCGCAGCCGTCCAGTCCTGAAAAAGCAACCGAGTTTTCCGTGCATACGACAGTCAACGTTCCGCCGCCGTTCAGCGGTTGCACGATGCGCAGATCAGTAGCATTCAATTCCGACACATTCGGTGGACCATCGGGCTGCATAGGTGACATCGCACCATCATCAGCAATCAAAACCGGAAACATGCCGGCCGGTTTCCGTCCTCCGTCCGACCAAAACGCCCAATCCACCACGGGCAGCGTCTCATACGTCAGTGAGGTCTCTTTAAGCGGAGTATCATAAGTCGGCGAAACGATGCTTTCATCAAAGCAGTGGATATCGCGAACAACGAAGGTATCCTTTTCCCAAAGGATATTCAGACGATAGAACCGGCTGTTATACCAGACGGTCTTACCCCCCTGCTCTTTCCAATCATCAAGCGCAACAACGGAGGTTGGCGGAGTGAGCGGATAGTTCTCACGAAACCATCTGCCGGATTGCTCAAGGGTCTCCACTTTAATTTTTCCGGCCCGTTCCATTTTAGCAAGCAGGGGAATCTGATACTTCAATCCCTCCGCCATGGCATCCCAGCCGAATGAATTTTCCTGCCCCGTCTGGGTATAGGCAAACGCCAGCGACGGCTCTTTCACCAGACAGTCCATGAACCAATCAACCCATTCGGGCATGCCGCCTCCACCGCTCTTATATACCGGTTCGAGGGAGATCAAACCGGGTGTAGTACCATGCTCATAAATGGGATCGCTGCCCAGCATCCGGAAGACGGGAACATCAATCTGCCCTGCACGCGTCTGGGCCGGCATGTAGGCGTTCACGCGACTTGGATAATAGGCCTGATTCCAGTAACCGCCCCATAACGTGTAAAAGTCCGTGCCGATCTGATCCTTGCAATTGCACGACGCCACAATCCCATATTGCTCCGCCATGTACTCCAGCGTCACCTCATCGATAAACCATGAGCCGACCGTTTTTGGATAACAGCCAAAGACCTCCTTGAAATCGGCCATATACACATCCACCAGCCGTCGGCGTTCTGCGGGCGTATAGCCAGGTGAAAAACCGATATTGGCCACCGGATCCCACTCGTATGCTCCCCGCCAGTTGATACCGGCCTTCTTTGCCAGCGGTTCAGGAATTTCCCACCACGCGGCGATTTCATCGTGCGAACCAAGCTGTTCCTTGAGCAGTTTTTGATAGTGCGGATTAATCAAGGCGTCATACTGCAGCGCCCACGTTGCCGGAAGATGGTACTGCTTCAGCAATTCAATCTGACGCCGGGTGCAATCCAGCAGCACATCCTCCGAATTGCTCAGTCGAAAATCCGAGTTGCGGATAAAATTGTAGATATTGACGATGCGCGGCTGGTCGGCAACCGATGTTCCCAATATTCCGAACAAAGCCAACAGGGCCAGCCCGAATCGCCATATTCTTTTCATTTAAAACCTCTCCACTAAGGCAATACATGTACGGCTCTTCTTAAAGAAGAGCTGAAAAGAACCGGCCCGCAAACCGGGCCGGTTCATTATTCTCTCACGCTACATCATGAAGAAACGGCGACCGATGAGACATCCAATGCCGCAAATACCGATCAACCCGATTGTGGCCGGTTCGGGAATGGCGTCAAGCCTGGCATTGTCAAAGCTGGCCTGAATGGTACCGTCGCCAACGTAGCGCATGCCGATATACAGATTATCGCTAACCGAGCCTCCTGTCGTATAGGCCACCTGAAAGTCCTGAAACTCCCCATTCACGGAAGAAACGCCCGTGTTCGAGTTGAGCAGGGTTGCCGTGTTCCAGATATCGGACACACCGCTGACATCGTTGTACAAACCGAATTCAACCGATCCGTTTACACGGTCAAGCCGCTGCCCGATGGCGATCGTGAACGTATAGGTTGTGTTGGCCTGCAATCCTCCGACATCCTGAAAAATACCGGCATACAGTCCCCCGCCTTCTTGATTCAAGAAGCATACATTGATGCCGTCTGCACCACTTGGCGTACCTGATCCAGTTGAACCGGTATAAGCTCCTTCTGGATTCTCGATCCCGGCATCCTGAAAGGCACCGCCGGTCTGTACTGCAAAATTCCACCCATTGATCGTACCGACTCCCCCGCCCGATACTACAGCCTGATTATCCAACAGTACCGGATCTTCGAAACTGCTGTTGATTACAGTAATGGGACTTGCGTTAACCGATCCAACCGTTACCAGTCCGAATGCGGCGATCATGACTCCCACATGCTTTTTTTTCATTGCCTTCATTTACTTCTCCTTTTTTGTTTACGTGCCCCGCTGCAGACTCTTTCCGCAGCAGGGATAAAGTTTAATTATTCGCCAATTACCTGATAAAATTACCGGTTTTCACTGGAGGTAAAGTTGGTGGTACCAAGACCGGCCGGAAGATCAACGATTGACAAACTTGCAGAAGCAAATTGCGACATACCCGCAATAAGTACCGCGGCTGCAAACAACGCGTTCTTTTCCATCTCTTTTTATCTCCGCATTCATGTAAATGGAAATTGCTTTTCAGTCGATGAAGCACTCGCCCCCGGTTGATCGACTGAAAAGACATATTCCATATTTTAATGCGAGAATTTGCCCGAAAATGCCTCACATTATTCGGAGATAAATTCGATGGATCTCTCTTCTATTCTTAAACTCACATAAGAACAGAACCACAGAAGAATTATAAAAAACGTCATTTAAAAATGAAATGGGACTTCTTTATATAACTCTGTTTACTGTGATTGCCGAATGGAACTGACTTAAGCATATTTCGCATCAAAGGCGTTCTCCGCCAGGCTCCAGGTAGAGGAGGATTGCTCTCTCCGTTATACTCCGAGAGCACTACGAAGGGGAGAATCACTTTTACGATGAAGGAAGTCGGTAGATCTTCGTAAGCGTTCCGCGGAGCACCTCTTGTCGGGAGCTGGATTGAGTCGTAGGTTTTGTAAAGGTCGTAGGTCCGTGTCTATGACTTC
>JAFGVP010000164.1 GCA_016937945.1 Pontiellaceae bacterium
AACCGGCACCGCCATCTTTTCGTTCCATCCGATCAAGAACATGACGACCGGCGAAGGCGGCATGGTCTGCTCCGACGACGAAGAGTTGCTGGCCAAAGTGAAGTCGATCAAGTTTCACGGACTCGGCGTCGATGCCTACGATCGTAAAACCCACGGCCGCGCTCCGCAGGCACAGGTGCTGCAGCCGGGCTACAAATATAACCTGACCGATATCGCCGCCGTACTCGGATTGGGTCAGCTGGCGCGTCTGGATGCGTTCAACGCCCGCCGCACGGAACTCGCAAAATGCTATCACGAAGCGCTGGCCGACATTCCCGAAATCCTGCCGCTCGTAATTCCGGAATATGATCAGCTGCATGCGTGGCACCTGTTTATCGTCCGGCTCGACATCGAAAAAGCCGGCATGGACCGCGATGCATTCATGGCCGCCCTTAAGGAACAGAACATTGGAACCGGCCTCCATTTCCGCGCCGTGCACCTGCAGAAATACTACATGGAAAACCATGGCATGCAGCGCGGTATGCTGCCCGATACCGAGTGGAATTCAGACCGCATTCTCTCCCTCCCGTTCTGCCCGTCCATGACGGATGCCGATGTGGATGATGTGATCAACGCCATCAAAACCGTGCTCGCAAAAGGATAAGCCCATGCAGACCTCCATTGTCATTCCCGTCTATAATGAGCAGGAAAACCTGCCGGAACTCATCCGACGCTCCATCGCTGCGTGCGATCAATTGGACGACTCCTACGAAATCATCCTCATTGATGACGGCAGCCGCGATGAATCCGCAACGCTGATTTCCGAAGCCGCAGCTGCGAATGCAGGAAAAATCGTCGGCGTCCTGCTCAATCGCAACTATGGCCAGCATGCCGCCGTCATGGCCGGATTTTCCCATGCGCGCGGCGAATATGTCGTCACCCTCGACGCCGACCTGCAGAATCCGCCGGAAGAGATTCCCAACGTCGTCGCCAAGCTGCGCGAAGGCTACGATGTCGTCGGCAGCGTCCGGCAGAACCGGCAGGATTCGTTCCTGCGCACCCTGCCCTCCAAAATGGTGAACAAGGTCGTGCAGAAGTCGACCGGCGTCCTGATGCACGATTACGGCTGCATGCTGCGCGGCTATACCAAGGAGATCGTTGAAACGATGTGCGAGTGCCGCGAACGCAGTACGTTTATTCCCGTGCTGGCCAACACGTTTGCCCACAAGGTTACCGAAATTCCGGTCGGTCACAGTGAACGGGCCGACGGCGACTCCAAATACAGTTTCTGGAAACTGATCAATCTGCAGTTTGACCTCCTCACCAGTATCACGACCTTTCCGCTGCGCGTGCTGAGTGTGATCGGCGGCATCATTTCCGCGTTCGGTATCGGTCTCGGCATCCTGATACTGGTCCTGCGACTGCTCCATGGCGCCGCGTGGGCTGCCGAAGGCGTCTTCACGCTGTTCGCCATTCTGTTTGTTTTTGTCGGGGCCCAGTTTATCGGACTCGGCCTGCTCGGGGAATACATCGGCCGCATCTACCACGATGTGCGCGACCGCCCGCGCTATTTTGTCCGCAAGGTAGTCGGACGCGACCTTTAATTACATAATACGAGGAAAACCCATGAAAGCAGTTGTATTGGCCTACCACTCGATCGGATGCAAAGGCATCGAAGCCCTCATTCAATGCGGATACGACATTGCCGCCGTTTTTACCCATGCCGATGATCCCAACGAAAATCTCTGGTTCCGGTCGGTTGCAGAGCTCGCGTCTGAACTCGGCATTCCGGTCTATGCGCCGGAGGACATCAACCACCCGCTGATCGCCCAGAAGATTCGAGACCTCAAGCCGGACGTCCTCTTTTCCTTCTACTACCGCAACATGGTCAAGCAGGAGATTCTCGATATACCGCCGCAGGGCTGCATCAACCTGCACGGTTCGCTGTTGCCGGCCTACCGAGGCCGCTGCCCGGTCAACTGGGTACTGGCCAACGGCGAAACGGAAACAGGCATCACCCTGCACTACATGACGGCCAAACCGGATAACGGCGACATCATTGCCCAGATCCCGATCGCGATCGACTATGACGATACCGCGAAATCACTGTTCGGCAAGATGGCCGGAAGCGCAGAGAAACTGCTGCTCGAAACGCTTCCGAAAATCAAAGACGGCACGGCCGCACGCACCCCGCAGGACCCATCGAAAGCCGCCTGTTTCGGTGGTCGAAGACCGGCCGACGGCGAGATTAACTGGGACATGGGAGCCGAGCAGATCCGCAATCTGGTGCGGGCCGTTACCCGCCCGTATCCCGGCGCCTTCTCTTTCATCGGCGATCGCAAGTTCCTGATCTGGAAGGTATCGGTTGAACAGGATCTGGCTGCGGCGGCGCCCGGCACGATTATTTCCTCCAATCCGCTGATTATCGCCTGTGGTGACGGCGCCGTGCGCGTGGAAAGCGGACAGACCGAGGGCGGCGTTATCCTGAACGGCACCCAGCTGGCCGAAGATGCCCGCCTGTTGCCTAACATGAAATTCGGCCCCAACCCGAAACAGAAGTTCGAGGCCGAACGCCGCAAAAGCGTGCTCATTCTCGGCGTCAACGGCTTTATCGGCAGCCATCTTTCCGACCGGCTTCTGGCCAGCGGAAAGTATGACGTCTATGGACTCGACCTGCGCAACAGCTATATCGAGCACCTGATGGATCATCCCGATTTCCACTTCCGCGAAGGGGATGTGACGATCCATAACGAATGGATCGAATATCACATCCGCAAGTGCGATATCGTCATTCCGCTCGTTGCCATCGCCACGCCGATCGAATATACGCGCAATCCGCTCAAGGTGTTCGAACTCGACTTCGAGGAAAACCTGCGCATCGTGCGCAGCTGCGTGAAATATAAAAAGCGCATTCTGTTCCCCTCGACCTCCGAAGTCTATGGCATGTGTCCGTCGGAACAGTTTGATGAAGAGGAATCGCCGCTCGTGCTGGGCCCGATCAATAAGCAGCGATGGATCTACTCCTGCATCAAGCAGATGCTCGACCGCGTCATCTGGGCCTACGGCGAAAAAGACGGACTCGACTTCACGCTGTTCCGTCCGTTCAACTGGATCGGCCCGCGCCTCGATACGCTGACCTCGGCCCGCATCGGCTCCTCACGCGCCATCACCCAGCTGATTCTCAATCTCTGCCAGGGCACGCCGATCCAGCTGATTGACGGAGGCGAACAGAAACGCTGTTTCATCGATGTGGATGACGCCATCGAAGCCCTCTTCCGGATCGTCGAAAATGAAGGCGGCCGATGCAGCGGCAAGATTGTCAACATTGGCTTCCCCGAAAACGAAGCCAGCATCAAGGAGATGGCCGACCTGCTGGTTGAGCAGTTTGATGCGCACCCGCTGCGTGATAAATTCCCGCCCTTTGCCGGCATGCTGAAAGTCGAAAGCGGAACCTACTACGGCAAAGGCTATCAGGATATGCAGCGCCGCGTTCCCCGCATTCAGAACGCGAAGCGCTATCTTGATTGGGAACCGTCCATTCAGCTGAATGAATCGATTGCTAAAACCCTCGACTTCTTCCTTGAGCAGGCGGTTGAACTGGGCGAATTCGAAATGAATGATGAATGTCCAACTGTTTAACCACCCGCTTCGCTCGAGGTCACAGAGTTCAAGGAGGAAGTGCCTCTGCGTCCTCTGTGGTGAAGACTCTTATCCATGAGGTTTAACGGTTCATGCCAGATATGAAATCAACATCAAAACTTGGACTAAGAATCGACGTTGATACCTACCGGGGCACCCGGCTGGGAGTTCCGGCCCTGTGCGACACGCTGAAGAAGCATGACGTTAAAGGGACGTTCTTCTTCTCCGTCGGCCCGGACAACATGGGCAGGCATCTGTGGCGACTGCTCAAGCCGGACTTTTTCATCAAAATGCTGCGAAGCAACGCCGCCAGTCTCTACGGTTGGGACATCCTGCTGCGCGGTACCTTCTTTCCCGGCCCCATCATCGGAAAAAAATGTGCTGAGGAAATCCGGCGCGCCGGAAATGAAGGCCACGAAATCGGCCTCCACGCGTGGGATCATCACGCGTGGCAGGCGAAAATCGACCGGCTGGATGGCGAGGCTCTGCACCGGCATATCGATCAGGGCTTTCAGCTGTTGAGAGAAATCTGCGGGAAAGATCCGGTCTGTTCGGCCGCACCGGGCTGGAAGGCCAACGAAGAGACCCTCCTTCAAAAGGAGCACTTCCCGTTTGCCTACAACAGCGACTGCCGCGGAGATTCCATCTTCATGCCGAGCATCGGCGGAAAGATCCTGACGAAACCCCAGATTCCGGTCACCCTGCCCACCTACGACGAGGCCATCGGGCGCGACGGCATCACCAACGAAAACTATAATGAGCATATCCTGTCGCTGATCAGGCCGGACCGGCTCAACGTCCTGACCATTCATGCCGAGGTGGAAGGAATCGTCTGCAATACGATGTTTGACGACTTTCTCGCAAAGGCGGCTGAACAGAATATCGAAATCGTTCCCTGCGGGCAGCTTATCGAACCGTCCCTGCCCGTCCCGGAAGGCAAAGTCATTCAGCGCGAAATCCCGGGACGGGAAGGCTGGCTCGCGCATCAGGGATGACCAGAGTCCGGTTTTTGCAACATGTTGCGCCGGACCGACCAGAACGGAGCGACTGCGAACCGCATAAACATTTGCCAAACAATCAGATAACATCATTCTAACATTTTAGGGATTGTTAGCGTTCGGTAAATGGGCAACATTGGCGCCATGGAAAAGATTAAAATTCTGGTGGTTGAGGACGAGGCGCCGATTCAGGAGCTGTTGCAGTTTAATCTGGAGCGCAGCAAATACCGTGTTCATGTGGTGGATTCCGGCGAGGAGGCCATGACGGAGGCGGCGGCCCTTCAACCCGATCTGATTCTGCTTGATATCATGCTTCCCGGAGCCGACGGACTGGAAGTGTGCAAGCGCCTGAAATCCGATCCCAAAACGGAGCGTATTCCGATTATCATGCTGACCGCGCTCTGCGAAGAGGCGGATATCGTGACCGGTCTTGAGCTTGGTGCCGATGATTACATCACCAAACCGTTCAGCCCGCGGGTCCTGCTGGCCCGCGTTAAGGCCGCCCTGCGGCGGATTGCCGCAGCGAAGCCGGCCCAGAGCGACGATGATCTGATCAGCATTCACGGAATCGTTATTGATGTCACCCGTCATAAGGTCGAAGTCAACGGCGAGGATATATCGCTCACATTTACCGAATTCAAGGTACTCCAGCTGATGGCGAACCAGCCGGGACGCGTCTTCACGCGCTACCAGATTGTGGATGCCGTACATGGCGACGACTATCCGGTGACCGACCGCTCCGTGGATGTCCAGATTGTCGGCCTGCGCAAAAAGCTGGGCGAAGCTGGAACATGCATCGAAACCGTTCGAGGCATCGGCTACCGGTTCAAGGAAGAAGATTAACCCGCAGGTTACCGGTGAAAAAAAAGCATCTATTCTGGCTGCTGCTCCCCTCCTACTGGATCCTGATGGTCATATCCATCCTGATCGTGGCCAGTTATGCGTTTCACTCCACTAAAAACCTCTATTTCCACACTCTGGAAAGCGGCATCCTCACCCGGGCCACGCTCCTGTCCGAGCAAGTTGCGCCGCTGATGGAGAAAAACGATTTTGCAGCAATCAACAGCCTGTGCAAACGGACTGGACAGACTGCAAAAACACGATTTACGGTGATCTTGCCCGACGGAAGGGTTATCGGGGATTCCGATGAAAACCCAAGGGACATGGAATACCATGGGAACCGGCCGGAAATTGTCCGGGCCTTAAACGGCGAAACCGGCATGGACAGCCGTTACAGCCGCACTGTCGGCGTCGAAATGATGTATCTGGCCGTGCCGCTGGCCGATGAGAACCGCGAAATCCTGTGCGCCGTCCGGGCCTCGCTCCCGATGAATGCCATTGAAGGCGAGCTCGACACCCTGACACGCCGCATTGTGATTGCCTCGCTGCTGACCGGCATCCTGGCCATGGTCGTCTGCATTTTCGTAGTCCGGCGCATTACCTTCCCGCTTCGCGGAATGAGCTCCGCCGCACGCCAGTTTGCCGAAGGCGACTTTCACCATCGTATTCCCGCGCAGCAGGCACTGGAACTCGACCAGCTGGCGGAATCGCTCAACACCATGTCGGACCAGCTGAATAAAACCCTGTCGACCCTCAGTCAGCAACGCAACGAGCAGGCCGCCGTCCTGACCAGTCTCGATGAAGGCGTGGTGGCGATCGACAAAAAAGAGCGAATCATTCACATGAACCGCGTGGCCGGTGATATTCTCGGAATCAACCATGAAGACTGCAAGCACCTGATGGTTGAGCAGGTGGTTCGCTTTGCCAATCTGCAGGAATTCATTAAGTCCCTGCTGGGTTCCATGAAGCCCAATTCCCGCGACCTCACGCTTCGCGGAAAAACGGAAAAACAGATCCAGGCCAGCGGTACGGCACTGCTGAACGATAACGGCGAATCCATCGGGGCGCTGGTTGTGCTGCGCGATGTTACCCAGCTCCGGCATCTTGAAACCGTCCGCTCCGATTTTGTGGCCAATGTCTCGCACGAATTAAAAACCCCGATCACCTCCATCAAGGGTTTTGTCGAAACCCTGCTGTCGGACGACTGGGAGCACGATGCAGAAACGCGGCGTTTTCTGGACATTATCAGCCAGCAGGCCGGACGACTGAATGCGATTATCGACGATCTGCTGACCCTTTCGCGACTGGAGCAGAAAGACGGCGTGGTGATGACCTCCACCAGCAATCTGGCGTCTACCATCGAGTCGGCCATCTATCTCTGCCAGCTGCATGCGACTAAAAAGAATATCCAGATCGAGATGATCTGCCCGCCTGAACTGGAGCTGGCCGTCAACGCGCCCCTGCTGGAGCAGGCCCTGGTCAATCTGATCATTAACGCCGTGAAATATTCCGAGCCGGACAAAAAGGTGCTGGTTCTTGCGGAAAAGCAGCACGACAAGACCATCATCTATGTGAAAGACGAAGGTTTCGGGATCGAGCACAAGCATCTGGATCGCCTGTTTGAACGCTTTTACCGAGTGGATACCGCCCGCAGCCGTAAGCTGGGCGGAACCGGCCTCGGCCTTTCCATTGTTAAACACATTGTTCAGGCACACAAAGGAAGCATTCGAGTAGAAAGCAAAGTCGGCGCCGGAAGCACCTTCATCATCACACTGCCATCACCGATACCCGACGAAACGCCGGCCATTAATTGTTAGCATATTGTTAGGATCGTCTGCTAGGTTCCCTTCGAATTGCAACAAGGGGAAATGATGGGCTGGCATGCAATCCAGGATATTCTGTTCAAGGTAATCGGTGGACTCGGTATTTTTTTACTGGGCATGAAATACATGTCCGAAGGTATGCAGGCCGTGGCTGGCGGTCGACTGCGCAAAATGATCAGCGCCGTTACGGATAACCGCGTGATGGCCTGTGTGATCGGGACGCTGATTACCGGAATCGTTCAGTCCAGCTCGGTAACCACAGTTATGGTGGTCGGATTTGTAAACAGCGGCTTCATGACCCTGATCCAGGCTATCGGCGTCATTCTCGGGGCAAATATCGGCACGACCGTAACCGCATGGATTATCGCCCTTAAAATCAGTAAATTCGGCCTGCCGATTCTCGGCGTAGCAGCCTTTTTCTTTCTGTTCTCAAAGAACGAACGGATGCGTTACACAGCGATGGCCCTCCTGGGCGTCGGCATGGTCTTTTTCGGACTGACCACCATGGGCGACGCCTTCAAGACCCCGGAGGTGAATGACTATCTGGCGGGGGTATTCAAAGTCATGGATGCAACGACGTTCTGGGGCGTCATGAAATGTGCGGCACTCGGAATGCTGGCCACCATGATTGTTCAATCCTCGTCGGCCACCATCGGAGTTACCATTGTACTGGCACAAGGCGGAATCATCGGATTTGACACGGCGGCCGCTCTGGTTCTCGGACTCAATATCGGCACAACGATCACTGCATTTCTGGCCTCCATCGGTACATCCACCAATGCCAAGCGCGCCGCCTATGCCCACATTATCTTCAATGTCATCGGTACACTATGGCTGATTCCTATCTTTTTTGTTTACGTAAAAGGAATCGATACGCTCTTTCTCCATCTCAAAGATTTCTTTGCGAAAACCCAGGAGGACTGGGACGATATTACGGCCAAGATTGCCATGGTGCATACCGGCTTCAACCTGATTAATACGCTGATCTTTCTGCCCTTGATGAAGCCATTCGCCAAATTGGTTGAAAAACTGGTTCCCGAAAGAAAGGTTGAAGAGATCCATCATCTGACCTATTTCGACGTCCGCATGCTCGACACGCCTGCCCTGGCCATCGTGCAGTCAAAAAAGCAACTGATGTTCATGGCGGAAAGCGTCGAGAAAATGGCGGAGTGGCTTGGTGAGGTTCTGGTCAGCACGGAACCGCTCGAAGATATTGAAGGCAAAATTTTCCACTACGAAAACATTCTGGATAATGTTCAGAAGGAGATCGTCGTGTTCCTCAGCGAAATGATTACCGGACAGGTCCCGCATGATGTCATGGAGGAAGCCCGACGTCAGATGCGGTTGGCCGATGAATACGAAAGCCTGAGCGATTATATCGTTAACGTGCTCAAAGGGCTCGTGAAGCTGCGGCACAACCAGCTGATTCTTTCCGAAGAGGGCCACAAAGACCTGATCGAACTGCACGGAAAGGTTGCGAGCTACATCCGGATGGTCAATGAGGCAGAACGGAATGAAAACAGCCACATTCTTGGGCGGGCGCAGTCGGACAGCGAAAACATTACCCGCCAGATGAAAGAGTATCGCAATCTGCATCTCATGCGGCTCTCAGAAAGCAAGACCACCCCGCTTAACAGCCTCGTTTTCACGGACATGCTTAACAATTATCGTCGCATGAAGGACCACGCACTGAATATTGCCGAAGTCATCGCCGGAGAAAAATAGGACGACCGACATCACCCGGTTCTAAAGCAGGGAAATCGCTCCGACGTCCGAATACGCACATTTTTGAACTCTAACAAAATGCTAACAATTAAGGATTAGTTTATTATTAGCATTCTGTTAGCTTTCCCGCTCACGAACTATACCAACCTTTTCAGGGAGACATATATGAACATTGGATTTGGAATGGCGCTGGACGTTGCCGGGGGACTGGGACTGTTCCTGCTGGGCATGAAGCATATGTCGGAAGGGATTCAGGCCATTGCAGGAGATCGCCTCCGCAAGATGATCGCCGCCGTCACCAACAACCGGTTTCTCGCGATCCTTGTCGGCGTCATTGTCACATCACTGATTCAGTCCAGTTCGGTGACAACGGTGATGGTCGTAGGCTTTGTTAACTCGGGCATCATGAGCCTGATGCAGGCCATCGGCGTGATTTTCGGCGCCAACATCGGAACGACCATCACCGGATGGATCGTTGCCGGCTTCCCGATCGGTAAATGGGGTCTGCCGATTCTCGGGATAGCGGCTTTCTTTTTCCTGTTTTCCAAGAACGAGCGACTGCGATACACCGGCATGTCCATCATGGGTCTGGGTATGGTCTTTTTCGGACTTTCCCTCATGAGCAACGGATTCAAGCCTTTGCGCACGATGCCGGAATTCCAGCAGTGGCTCCATGCATTCGATGCCAGCACCTATCTGGGCGTACTGAAGTGTGCAATGATCGGTTGTATCCTGACCATGATCGTGCAGTCCTCATCGGCCATGCTTGCCATTACCATCACGCTGGCCAATCAGGGAACCATTGAATTTCCTACCGCAGCGGCGCTGGTGCTTGGCGAAAATATCGGCACCACGATTACCGCGGTACTTGCCTCCCTCGGCACCGGGGTTAATGCCCGGCGGGCGGCAGGCGCTCACGTTGTATTCAATTTGATCGGTGTTTTCTGGATAACCCTGATCTTCCAGCAATACCTGCCGTTCATTGAACGTCTGGTGGCCGCATTCCCCGATTTGATGTCCAAGCTCCATGAAGGCAAGGAACCGGCAACGAACGTCGGCATTCAAATCGCCGCGGTTCATACGGTCTTCAATGTAATCAACACCATCCTGTTTATTCCGCTGTTCAAGCCCGTGGCAAAACTTGTAACCAAACTGGTTCCTGACAAGAAAACCGAAGAGATCAACCATCTTACCTTCCTCGATATTCGGATGCTCGATACGCCGTCGCTTGGCATTCTCCAGTCACAAGGCCAGATCAATTTCATGGCCGAGAGCGTGGAAGGCATGATGGGTAAATTGAGAACCTGTCTGGATTCCGACCAGCCGGATCCGGAACTGAGTCAGAAGATATTCCACCGGGAAGAAATCCTGGACAACGTCCAGAAGGAAATATTCCTCTTCCTCAGCCAGCTTACAGCGGGTCAGGTCCCGCAGGAAATCACACAGCAGGCCCATATGCAGATGCGCATTGCAGACGAATATGAATCGCTGAGCGACTATGCAGCCAATGTACTCAAGGGCCTGCGAAAACTGGAGGAAATGAATCTCAGCCTCGATGAACCGGCGCGCGACAAACTTATCCGCCTGCATGAACGGGTTGCTCTTTACATTTCCAAGATTAATGCAATGGCAAAGCAGGGCAAGAAAGATACGTTGCCATGGGCAATAGAAGAAGGCGCCAGCATTACCAGCATGATGAAGGAGTTCCGCCGGCAGCATCTGGAACGCCTCCAGAAGGAAGAGGTTTCGCCCTTCTTCAGTCTGGCCTTCACCGACATGCTGAACTATTACCGCCGCATGAAAGACCACGCACTCAACATTGTTGAAGTGGTTGCCGGCGAAAAGTAATTGTCCCGACCGCACGTGAAAGACCCATCCATTCGCCGGATGGGTCTTTTTTGTCTGTGCTCAGTCGCACCAGAAGGAAAAAAGCTGCTGACACCTGCACTTGCACCGCAATAACCCAAATGGAGGATGAATAAATGAATGCACGTACTGCACAATACACTGTAATGGGACTGGCCCTTTCCGCTGCCGCGGCCTTTGCTGTCCCGGAAGCCGCAAAGGAATCCAGTACACCTGTAGCAGTTGTATCTGCAGAGGAGATTATCGCGGCTCCGGCCATATCCCTGGAAGACCGAGTCGCGGCACTGGAACTCCTGACGGCAGTACCGGCCGCTCCTGCAAAAACATCCAGCTGGACCGACAAAGTCACGATCAAGGGAGATGCCCGTTTCCGTTACGAATATCAGGCAAAAGACAGCGATACCGACAAGAGCCGTAGCCGACTTCGGGGTCGCGTAGGCGCCTACGCAGACGTGAATGACGAAACCAAGGTAGGCATTCGACTGGCAACCGGCAGCGATGAAAGCCCCACCTCCACCAATCAGGATATTGATGAGTTCGGCTCGGAAAAGGCCATCTGGCTCGATCTGGTATACATCACCTACTCCCCTGAATACCTCCCGGGATTCAGCGGAACGCTGGGTAAGATGAAACAGCCGTGGACCCTTTCCTCGGACCTGATTTTTGACTCCGATTTTAATCCGGAAGGTCTTAGTGCATCGCAGAAGCTGGTCAGCTCCGAAGGATTCGACCTCAGCTCCCAGTTCGGTTACTTCACGATGGCCGAAGAAGGGACTGAAGACGTGAATCTCGGAACAGCCCAGCTGATCGCCAAGGCCGATATTTCTGAAGATATTGATCTGACGGCATCCATGGGCGCGTTTCTTTACGGAAATCTGGAAGGCTACACCATCCCGACCTTCGGAACCAAGGTCGCCCGCAACGGTAACACCGATGACGGCGTCGGAAACTACATGTATGGTTACGAACTGGTTGACGGTTCTGTCATACTGAACATCAAGAAAGGTCCCCTTCCGTTCAAGGTCTTCGGCGAATTGGTCAACAACCTTGCGGACAATGTCTCGGAAGATACCGCATGGCTGGTCGGCGTCGGCACCAAAGTAAAGAAGGTTTCCCTGAGCTATAACTATCGCGACATGGAAGCCGATTCGGTTCTGGGCGCTCTGGCCGATGGCGACTTCGGCGGACCGGGAGGCAAAGGTCACAAGGTAAAAGCCTCCTATCCGCTGGCGAAAAACCTCAACCTCGATCTGATCTACCAGCGCATCAACACCATCAGCGATGTGGATATCGACAAGGCTCAGGTCGACGTATCGGTTAAGTTCTAATACACGGAATAATCATGCTTATGGCAAAGGGCGCTCTCCGGAGTGCCCTTTTTCATGTTTTGGAATCGTTAGTTCTAACGCGTTCCAAACATTTAAATCATACAGCCCTAACCGAAGCCATACACGCTCAACATGATTTGAGGAGAGACTCAAAGAAAACCAACAAGGAGTTCATTATGAAAAAGGTTATCGCTATCGCAGTCGTTGCCGCCTCCGTAGGCGTTGCATCCGCTCAAGACAAGATTGTTATCGACGGGTCCACCACCGTAGGCCCGATCGCCAAAGCATTTGCTGAATACTTCATGGCCGCTCACAGCGAAGTCAACGTGACCGTATCCGAATCCGGTAGCGGAAACGGCGCCAAGGGTCTGCTTAACGGTACCTGCGATGTCGGCGATATGTCGCGCCCGATGAAGGACGGAGAATTCAAGGCCTGTGCAGAAAAAGGCATCCAGCCGGTAGCACACGTAGTTGCTCTGGATGGACTGCCGATCCTCGTTCACCCCTCCAATCCGGTGAAAGACCTGACGGTTGAACAGGTTCGCAAGATTTACCTTGGTGAAATCACCAACTGGAAGGAAGTCGGCGGACCGGACATGGCCATCGTTTCCATCTCCCGCGACACCAACAGCGGCACCTATGAGACCTTCGAAGGTATGGTCATGAACAAGCAGAAGATTCATGAAGGCTGTGAATATGTAGGATCCAACGGCGCCGTTCGCCAGCGCGTACAGAGCACCCCGGCCGCCATCGGCTATGCCGGGCTGGGCTTTGTTGACAAAACCGTCAAGGCCCTCAAGGTCAACGGCGTATTTCCATCCGCAGAAACCGTTCAGAGCGGCGAATACCCGATTGCCCGCCCGCTGTTCATGTACACCAATGGCTACCCGAAACTCGGAACCCCGCTGTATCAGTTCATCACCATCTACCTGAGCGAAGACGGCCAGGAAATGGTGGAGGAAAAGGGATTCATTCCGGTTACCGCATATTAATTTCACCATCAGGTGAATTGCGAGGCGCACCCGGAAGGCTGCGCCTCTTAACTTTTCCATAACATGCTCACCCAACGCACATCGCCTGCTAATTATATACTAACATTTGCTCTGCAACATACGTGCGACTTTAAGAGGAATCTATGTCCATGAATGGAAACACAAATAAAAGTCTCGTTATGAGCGATGCCGCCAGTGTCCGCCTTCGGCTCGGTAACTGGATCGGACAGGGAGTGCTCTTCCTGATTACATCGCTCTCAACGTTTGCGGTATTCTTCATCTTTTACTTCATCATCAAGGATGCGATCCCGTTCTTCAAAACAGAGGGTTTCAAGGAACTTTTTACCGGAACACACTGGTACCCATCAGCTCATCCGGCAGAATTCGGAGCCCTGCCGCTCTTTGCGGGAACGGCACTGGTCACCGTCGGTGCGATTCTCGTTGCGGTTCCGCTCGGTATTTCAGCAGCCGTCTGCCTGAGCGATCTGCTGCCCTTTAAAATCCGGCAGGTTGTTAAACCGATGATTGAAATCCTGGCGGCAATTCCTTCGGTTGCTTACGGCTTTTTCGCGCTCGTTGTATTTGCCCCCATGCTGCAGGAAAAAGGGGGCACTCTGCTGAGCACCGGCGCCTGGTTGATTCTTGGCCCCATCTTTGCGCTGCTCGTTGTGGTGGCCGGCGATCTGTTGCTGGACAGACTCAGAACCCGAATCAAAAACACAAAACTGGCCGCAATCACGGTATTTTCCGTGCTGGGTTCGGCCGCCTTCTTCCTGATCTATCGCGTGGCTGGCCAGCTGGCAGGCATCGAGATCAGCAGCGGAACCAACGCATTCAACGTATCGATCATTCTGGGTATCATGGCCTTGCCGACAGTGGTCAGTGTTTCTGAAGATGCTCTTCAGGCCGCAGGGCGTGAATTGCGTGAAGGCTCATACGCCCTCGGCGCAACCCGTGCCGAAACCATTCTGAAAACCATTATTCCGGCGTCCGTCAGTGGAATTCTGGCCGCCGTTATTCTCGGGGTCATGCGCGCCGTTGGCGAAACCATGGTGGTCTGGATGGCCTCCGGCAACGCCGCCAGGATTCCTGAACCGTGGTATAACGTACTACAACCGGTCCGAACGCTCACGGCAACCATCGCCGGCGATATGGGCGAAGCGGATCATGTGACAGGATCCTCACGATTCCACGTACTCTTTGCATTGGCGCTCTGCCTGCTCGCCTTTTCATTCCTGATGAACCTCGCCAGCGAAACCATCGTTAAGCGCTCACGCAAGAAACTGGGAAAATAAGTCATGCGCCTTGAAACCAGAAAACTTCTCGATAAAGCCTTCTCCGGGTTCGGACTGATCGCCATCGTCATCATGGCACTCGCGCTGGTCTTCATTCTCGCCCCGATTGTCAGCCGTGGATCCAAGGCCTTTGTATTCAAAGGAACAATCGAACACCGCCGGGTCATGCTCGAGCTCTTCGACCGCGGAAATGTCGATAAGTTCCATAAAGAAAGAGACGAAGTCGGCAAAGCCCGCGAACCGATCTATGCCATGATGGCCGAATTCGAGGCAAAGACGCTTGAACTTGAAACATCCATTGAAACCACGCTGGATGAAATCAAGAACGAGGACCGAAATCTGCGCAAAGAGGTCAGCCGGCTGAAAAAAGTCACCCCGAGAGATGATGTGCTCATTGCTGAACTGGAAGCCCGACGGGAACAGTTTAAGACCCGGGAAGCGGAGCTGAAGGCGCAGCGAAGCGAACTCGATGATACCCGCTCTGCACCCTATGAAGAGCTTAAGGACACCGTTGAAGAGCTTTTCGGCCCGATTCCGGGCGACAAAACTCCGGTTTTGGTCCGACAGCGATACGGACAGACCCGCTGGGATCGCTCCCTCATTAAGCTGCATGAACTGCTCTACACCGAGGAGTGGGACTATTCCAGCCCGGACGGAATCGGGGTAAAGGTTGAAACGCCGCGATCAGAACTCTTTGCCGGAACCTGCCTCGAACCGCTCTTTTCATATACGGAAGAGAACATTCCGCAAATGATGCGACCAAGGACAACCTTCTATTGGCAGTTCATCACTGACGTGTCCAAGGGCGACAATTTTTTCGGCGGCATCTGGCCTGCCGTACTCGGGACGATCTACCTGACGCTCGGCTCGATGATCTTTGCCATCCCGATGGGCGTCATTGCCGCCATTTATCTCTGCGAATATGCAAAAGAAGGCCGCGTGATCAGCTTCCTTCGGGTCTGTATCAGCACGCTGGCCGGCGTTCCCAGCATTGTATTCGGTCTCTTCGGCCTCGCGTTCTTCCTGAATACCATTCACGTATCCAGCTCAAAGAGCGTACTGGCCGGATCGCTGACCCTGTCCCTGCTGATTCTCCCGACCATTATCCGTTCTGCCGAGGAGGCCATCCTGGCCGTTCCGCGCAGCTATAAGGAAGCCGCCTTCGGGCTGGGTGCCGGACGCTGGCGCACGGTGCTGACGGTTATTCTTCCGGCCGCCCTGCCCGGAATTCTCACCGGTGTGGTGATCAGTATGGGACGTGCCGCCGGCGAAACGGCGCCGATTATTTTTACCGCAGCGGTCAGCGTTGGACTGCCCCTTAAAATCTGGGAGACCATGACCGAGCCGACGCCGGCCCTTCCCTGGAACATTTACAATCTTTGCACGGAACATGAAGCCGTGGATGAAATCCGGCACGTGCAGTATGGCATGGTGCTGACCTTGGTCGCCATTGTGCTGATCCTGAACCTGTTTGCCATTTTTATGCGCGCGCGCATTTCCAAGAAACTGAGAGGATGATATGAGCGAAGAAATCACCCTGAGAAAATTTGACCAGTTCGCTGAACACAGCAGTTCAGGTGAACCGTCGGAGATCCACATCGAAGCAAAGGACTTTTCCCTGTTCTACGGCGACTTTGAAGCCGTGCGCAAGGTGAGCCTGAAAATTCCGCGCCGCATGGTCACGGCCATGATCGGCCCAAGCGGATGCGGAAAAAGCACCCTGCTCCGCTCCATCAACCGCATGAACGACCTGATTCCCTCCACGCACGCCAAGGGGGAAATGGTTTTCGACGGGCACAACATTTATGACCGAAACATTGACGTGGTGACACTCCGGTCGCGCGTCGGTATGGTCTTCCAGAAACCCAACGTATTTCCGAAATCCATTTTCGACAACGTGGCCTATGGCCCCCGCCTGCAGGGCATAACGAACAAACAGCAGCTGAGCGAGATTGTTGAAACCAGCCTGCGCCAGGCGGCCATCTGGAACGAAGTGAAGGATCGTCTATCCAGCAATGCACTGGGCATGTCCGGCGGACAGCAGCAGCGCCTCTGCATTGCCCGAGCCCTGGCCATCAAACCGGAAATCCTTCTGATGGATGAGCCGACTTCGGCACTCGATCCCAAGGCAACCGCCAAGATCGAGGACCTGATCGGTGAGCTTCGCGAAAACTATACGATCATCATTGTCACTCACAATATGCAGCAGGCGGCTCGTGTTTCCGACCTCACAGCTTTCATGTATGAAGGCGTGCTGGTAGAATTCGGTAAAACCAAGCAACTGTTTACGAATCCGAAAAACATCCAGACGGAAAATTATATTACCGGACGCTTCGGCTAAAAGGCAACCCGCAGAAAAAAACGACAAGATACTACGAACGGTTTGAAGGAGAGCAGCATGGCAAAGCATTTGGAAAAAGAACTTGATCGGCTGAAGAAGCTGATCTACTCGCTGAGCGCACGGGTGGATGAAAATCTGGAACTGGCCGTCAAATCCTTTCAGGAAAACGATGCCGAGCTCGCCCGAAAGATTATTGACGCCGACCACGAAATCGACGATCTGGAAGTTGAGGTGGAAGAGGAATGCCTGAAGGCGCTGGCACTCTACCAGCCCGTGGCCATCGACCTGCGCTTTATCATCGCCGTCATGAAGATGAACAGCGATTTAGAGCGAATCGGCGATCTGGCCTCCGACATCGCAAAAAATGGAATGTATATAAACCAGTCGCGCAAACCGAAGATTCCGCTCGACCTCCATCAGATGACCTATCTGGCGAAAGCCATTGTCCGCAAGAGTCTGGACTCGCTGCTGAACATTGACGCGTATCTGGCGAGGGAAGTCCTAAAGGATGACGAAGAAATCAACTCTATGAAGGCCGAAATGAAGGCCGAAATCGTGGAAGCCCTTCAGCGGGAACCGGAGCACGCCGAGGTTCTGATCACCCTGCTGGCGGTCACCCACCGGCTTGAGCGCATCGGAGACCACGCCTGCAATATTGCGGAGGACGTCATCTACATGGTGGAGGCCGACATCGTGCGCCATCAGTTTGATGAGTAGCGGATATCAGAAAAGGACGGCCAGAGAGCCGTCCTTTACAATTTTAAAGGGTGGATGATCGCTACCCGATTGCCGCTTTCTGCAGCTCCACCAGCTCGCTGATACCCTTTTCAGCCAGAGACATCATCTGTAGCAGCTCATCCTTGCTGAACGGCGCGCCTTCGGCCGTACCCTGCACTTCGATGATCTTGCCCGATTCTGTCATCACAAAGTTGGCATCCACTTCTGCGGCGGAATCTTCGAGATAGCACAGATCGAGAATCGGAACGCCTTTATTGATACCGGCGCTGATGGCCGCCAATCCCTCAATCACAGGATCCTGCTTGAGCAGGCCATCCTTCATCAGCCGCTTGACCGCCAGCTTCAGCGCAACATAGGCGCCCGTGATGGATGCCGTACGCGTTCCGCCATCGGCCTGAATGACATCGCAGTCCAGATAAATCTGCCGGCGCCCGAGCTTTTCAAGATCCACAACCGCCCGAAGGGAACGCCCGATCAGGCGCTGGATTTCCATGGTTCGTCCGCCGATCTTTCCCTGCGAGGCCTCCCGCTTGGTCCGATCCTGCGTTGCGCCGGGGAGCATGCTGTATTCCGCCGTCACCCAACCGCCGGGCACGTTTTGGTAACGCATCCAGCCGGGTACGCTTTCTTCCACGCTGGCCGTACAAATGACACGGGTATTTCCCATTTCAACCAGTACCGAACCCTTGGCCGATGTTATAAAATTCGTTGTAAACCGGACCGGACGCAACTCATCCGACTTCCGGCCGTCGATCCGTTTATCCGTGTTATCCACTACTGAATCGAGGTTGATTCCGCCGCTTAAATTGATTTCTTTCTTCATAGTGCGCGCATCGTGGCGGAGTCGCCGGATGATTGCAATGTCCGACACCAGAAAATCGACGCAAATGAGTTTGACAACCTCCGAATTATTGGTAGTTTAGCGTGCTTTTTAGGAACCAAAGGGAATTTTACCGATGAAACGTACATACAATCCGTCCAAACTGAAGCGGGCCCGCAAGTGCGGATTCCGCAAGCGCATGAAAACGGCTGACGGTCGTGCTATCCTCAAGCGTCGCCGCCAGAAGGGCCGTAAGCGCCTGACGGCAGTCTAAGCCAGTCACGATTACTAAACATGCCGAAGCCCCACCAGAGGGAGTCGGAATATTCCATCGACTCAAGCCCGCCACCCAGCGGGCTTGATCGTTCTTTATCCAAACAGCAGCGGCTGGTTCGATCTGCCCTTTTTGCTGAAACCTTCTCGCAAAACAGGAAATGGGTCGGCCGCTACATGATTCTGTGGCTGCGATCGGGAGAGGGTGCTGACCTGCGTCTGGGCGTCATTACCAGTAAAAAAGTCCATCTTCGGGCCAACAAACGCAACCGGGCGCGCCGGCGCCTGCGGGAAGCGTACCGGAATCTTCGCCCCTATTTCAGTGGCCATGTAGATATCCTGCTGATCGGGCGACGGGCCATTCTCAAGGCAGAATGGAATGAGGTTATCCGGGAGCTATGCTATCTGGCCTCAAAAGCCGGAATCCTTACGCCCGAGATGCAGAAAACGGTACAGGAGGAATATGGCCTCGACCGCTGATCGGCCTGAATCCGGCAGGTGGCACCGCCTCGTTTCGCTTCCGGCGCGAGGTGCCGTCTTACTGGTCCGAATGTACCAGAAACTGATCAGCCCGTTCCTTGGTCAACGTTGCCGCTTCCATCCGACCTGTTCGCAATATTGCATTGATGCCATCACTCAACATGGTATGGTTCGTGGTCTTTGGCTTGGACTTAAAAGAATTTGTAAATGCCATCCGTTCCACCCCGGTGGATACGATCCGGTCCCCGAACCCGAAAACAATTTTACCGAAGAGAGTTAGACATGAATAAAAAAGATTTACTGCCCGTCATTCTCCTGGCCCTGCTGATTCCCGCATGGATGTTTTTCGACAGCCGCGTGCTCGCCCCAAAATTTGCCGACAAATCGGCACCGGCAGCAATCGAGCAGTCCGCTGAAAACACCGAAATTCCGATAACCGCCGGCGCCGCAGAAATCCGCGCCGCAGAAAACGTAGCCGAGGCCGTCGAAACCGTCATTCCCGAACCGAGGGAGGATGAAGTGGTGGTCGTTCTGAAAAACGACAAAGTGGAACTCGAGCTTACCTCCTTCGGCGGCGGGATCAAATCAGCCACCCTACTGGACTACCCGGAATTTGACGAAGAAAACAGCCCCAAGGTGCAGCTTTCATTCACCAACGCCCCGGCCATGACCTACACCGGACTGGCCGGCATGGAATACACGGATGCCCTGAATATCGAAGTCAGCGAAGACGGATTATCAGCCATCCTGCGCGGCGCACTGGAAAACGGAATTTTTGAACGAACCATTACCCTCGGCGATGGCTACACACTCACCATCAAAGACCGCTTTTCGGCAACAGCGGACGACCTGAACCTCCCCGCTTTCCGCATCTACAGCGGGCGCATGGAAAATCCGGCAGATACCAAAGCCATGAAGGGAATGAGCATTCTCGGAGCCGACTCCTACAGCGCGTCTGATGACTCACTTAATTACTGGGGACGCCGGATCGAAAAATTGTTCAAGAACAGCGACTCCCCCGTTGTTCTCACCGCAACACCGGATGAGATGCGCGGTGTACCAGTGGACTGGGTTTCCGCAAAAAACAAGTTTTTCACCCAGATCATTGCGCTGGAAAACTCCACCGCGACCATGGCCATACGCACCACCCGCGACACGAACCACAAAAGGATTGTCCCTCACAACATTGCCTCTGCCCTTGTGTTTGAGCCGACCACGGTTCAGGCAGGAAGCCCGATGGGGCTGAACTATACCTACTACATCGGCCCCAAGAAATATTCCACGCTCAAGGAGGCCGGCAACAACTTCGAAGGCGTCATGGAATTCAAAACCATCGGCAAAATGGCCTTCATGAACTGGCTGATGGAACCGGCACGAAAAATCCTGCTGTGGACCCTGAACTTCTTCTTTGGCATCTTCCATAACTATGGCGTTGCCATCATCATCACCACCCTGCTGGTCCGCATCCTGTTCTGGCCGCTCACCCATAAGAGCACCGATAAGATGCGTGAAAACTCCGAGAAAATGCAGGAAGTTCAGCCCAAGGTCAAAGCCCTCCAGGAAAAGTATAAGAACAACCCGACCAAGTTGCGCGAAGAGACCATGAAGGTCTACCAGGAGCATGGCTTCAACCCGATGGGCATGATGGGCGGCTGCCTGCCGATGTTTGTCCAGCTCCCGGTCTTTATCGCGCTCTATACGGTACTGCGGAATGCAATTGAGCTACGCTACATGGGCTTTCTCTGGATATCCGACCTCAGCACGCCTGAAAACCTGTTCATGGACAAAATCCCTTTTATTCACTCTTTGAATATCCTTCCGATCGTCATGGCAGCCTCCATGGTCTGGCAGCAGAAACTGAGCTCTCCGACTTCAATGGCTGCCACGCCGGAACAGCAGCAGCAACAGAAAATGATGATGATCATGATGCCCGTCATGATGCTGTTCTTCTTCTACAGCATGCCCTCCGGACTCGTTCTTTACTGGACAACCAGTAACCTGCTCATGATTGGCCAGACGGTTTTCCGCAACGCACGGAAAAAACGAGCGAAGGCTTGATCACCTGCCATCCAGAAAGGCGCCTTATACCAATGACGGACAAGTTTTTTGGATTTTCACGACCGAGCTGGCGGCGATACGTAACGCAGGCGGCCCGCCTGCAAAAGAAATAAGAACCGGTATTATCTGACGATCATGGAAGGCGCCATGAAGGGAATATTTTCCCCTGCGTCTAAATGTGTCCCCACAAAAAAACGCAGGGATTAAGGAATACCCGGCGTTTTAGGTAGCGGCGACTAATGCACCTTACGCAGATGTGACGGAAGAATACGAAGCTGATCTCGATATTTGGCCACGGTTCGGCGCGCGATCTTGATTCCCTGATCCTCAAGCAACTTAACCAGTTTGGCATCGGAAAAGGGCTTCTTCTTGTCTTCACCGGCTACTATATCCGCCAGCGCGGCCTTGACACTCTCATTGGAGATTGATTCTCCACTGGCCGTCGCCACGCCAGGCTTAAAGAAATATTTCATACTGAGCAGGCCGCGCGGGGTCTGCATGTATTTTCCGGCCGTCGCTCGACTAATGGTCGTTTCATGAACTTCAAGCAGCTCCGCAATCGTCTTCATGTTGAGCGGCTTCAAACGCGATACGCCGTGATCGAAGTATTCACGCTGGATTCGGACAATTTCAACTGCAATCCGGTAGATGGTATCCATTCGCTGATCGATGCTTTGAATAAACTGCTTTGATTTCGCAATCTTCTCACGGATGTAGCTCTTCACCTCTTTGGAGGTTTTCGGATCCTTGAGCATCTGCAGGTATTTCGGGCTGATGTACAGGCTGGGATACGGCTTTTTGTTCTGGGTGATGACATATTCGCCATCCTTCTTTTCAACGATGATTTCAGGCGTTACATACTCAATACGATCTTCGCTGAAATTACGTCCAGGCTTCGGATCCAGCTTGGCAACCGCCGCAGCCAGCTCCTTTACACGATCCAGAGTAAGCCCCATTGCACGCGCAATGTCTTCGTACTTATGCCGACCAAGCAGATCCAGATGATTGGCAACAATCTGATACTCCTGAGACTTCTCTTTACCTGCGCGCTTCAACTGCAGCAAAAGACATTCGCGCAGATCACGGGCACCGACACCGGCAGGATCAAAGTCATGAATCGTATCAAGAATCTTATCGAGCGTTTCCGCCGGAAAATTAGGAAGTGCCAGCAGATCTTCCACGTCGAGTTGCAGATACCCGTCATCATCGATGTTACCGATCACAATTTCTGCGATTTTCTTTTCGTAATCGTTGAGCCCGGAAAGCGAGAGCTGATCAAGCAACTGATCATGCAGCGATGACGATTCCGAAAGGGAATCCATCATGTACTGATATTTTTCTTCAGCATCCGCTCCGCCGATCGTCTGGCGGTTTTCATAATAGCTGTCCCCCCACTCTTCTCCGAGCGCTGCCAGCTTTTCAAATTCGTTATCGAACTCATCCCGCTCTACATCCTTCGTCCCCTGCTCGATTTCGATCTGGGCGTCCGGTTGCTCCTGCGTTGCCTCAAGCGTTGGATTCTCGGAGAGCTCCTGCTTGATCATCTGCTGCAGGTCGAGCAGCGGCATTTGGAGAATTTCCAAAGACTGAAAAAGATGCGACGCAAGTACCTGCTGCATCTTCATTTCCTGACTTAATACTAATCCGGGTCTTGCCATGGGTGGAATGTACGCTTTCGACTGCAATTCTCAAGCCAACATTTCGTATGAAAGCCGACAAAAGGTCGATGAAGCTCCTTTTCGAGCGCCAGGCGATCGGCGGACGTCGAAAACAGGAGACCATCGGTCGCTTAAAACAGACTAGCGGGGAGGGAAATCAAAGTGGGTTTCAAAGAGCTCAACGAGCTTTTTTATCTCGGTTTCTTCATCGGGGCCGGAGACCTGAATGTCAATTTCGGTGCCTTTTTCAAGCCCCAGCATGATGAGTTCAAGAGCTGATGTCAGCTGGCAGGTCCCCGAAGGCGCGGTTACAAGGATTTCGCCCTCATAAGCACAGCCTTCCTTTACCAGAATTGCAGAAGGCCTACAATGGATCCCGGCTTCGTTTTGAATTACTGCCTTTGCTTCAATCATGGCTAGCGAACCAAACCTTTTCTCATAATTCGTTCATATAAACGAGTCATTACTTGCGCATGAATACGGCATTTTAAATTCCCCGCAGACCACGCAACCGCGAAATCACAACCCTGCAGCGCTACAGTTATTTTCATAACGTCCAGACCGAGGATCTCCAAGATATAGTTGGAAACAGGACTCCCAGTCAATCTAGCATATCCACGAAAACGCAACTTCTGAAAAATGCTTTTCAATCAGAGACTCACCCGATAAATTTCCGTTTACACGCACCACACGGTTTTTGACAACCTCGAGCACCTGTCCTTTATGCTGAATAACAAAGCGCGGCGTTGCTCCATACTGCCACTCTTCGGCCATCTGGTTCGAGATAAACTCCCGCAACCGGACCGGATCAACATCCGAATCAACGCAATGCATCTCGGAAGTGGACGGACCATAATGCCACCGGAATGACTCCTTGAGCGCCTCACGAAACCGCTCAATATCAAGATTAAGATTGGTTACCACCGCCGGAACGGATGCGATGGCATGTGTTTCAATATCATCCAGCATGGAACCGAGATATCTCTCCAGTCGCTCCAGATCCGTGTGCAGCAGCAACGTTCCATGATGCATCGCCCGCCCCTTCCGAAAGCAAAAAGCGTTTCCGGAAAACTTTAGCCCATCGACGCTGAGATTGCTTTTACCGGTCCGACCGGCCTCGACCCCAAAAGACCGAAGCGCGTCGAAAACCATCTCGTATGCCTGCTGCTCCTTGTAGGCGGCCCGATTGACAATCACACAATAGTTCAGATTTCCCGCATCGTGATAGACCGTACCGCCACCGGAAATCCGGCGTGCCAGCGGAACATTTTCCGACCGCATAAGGCCAAGCCGGCACTCCTTCCATGGATTCTGGTTTTTTCCCATCACAACCGCGCAGTCGCTTTGCCAGAGAAACAGAATCGAATCATGCCCGTCTTCATGATCCATCAGGTATTCCTCCACCGCAAGGTTGCGATAGACATCCATACTCGCCGACTCAACAATAAGCATTACACCAACCTTAAAAGTAAATCATCCGCTTGAATTTCCCGACACGGGAGGTCCGACGCGGACACTTTTTTTCGAGAGTTTATTTCTTTTGTGGTTAATCATTTCTATAACGGGTTTCAGCATGACAAAGATTACCGAACAATTCATCCGTAAAATCCCCAAGACCGACCTGCACCTGCATCTGGACGGCTCCCTGCGGCTTACATCACTGATCGAAATGGCCCGTTTCAGCAGCGTAAAACTCCCCTCTTATGAGGAAGCCGGACTCAATGAACTGGTCTTTAAATCCCATTATGCCAACCTCGGCGAATATCTGAGCGGCTTTGCCTACACCGTGGCCGCCCTGCAGAACAATGAACACCTTGAGCGGGCCGCCTATGAACTGGCCGAGGATTCTTACAATGAGGGCGTCCGATATATAGAAGTCCGCTTTGCTCCGCAACTGCACATCACCCACGCAACCGAAATCGAGGCCGTCGTGCGCGCTGTCAACCGTGGACTGGAAAAGGCCCGCCAACAGCTCAATGCCGACGTTCCAAAGCATGACATGCCGTTTGAATACGGACTCATCCTCTGCGCCATGCGCCGATTCAACCGACAGATGTCTCCCTATTACGAGCGCCTTATCAACCGGACCAGCAACTCCAGCATCCGTTATACCTATGCCAAGGCATCACTGACCATGGTGAAAGAGGCCGTCCGACTTCGCGATGAGGGCCTGCCGATTGTTGGTTTCGACCTTGCCGGCGAAGAGGCCGGCTACCCGGCCATTCATCACAAAGCAGCCTTTCAGCATGCACACAGCAACTTCCTGCGGAAAACCGTTCATGCCGGCGAAGCCTACGGACCGGAATCGATCTTTCAGGCCATCGCCGAGTGCTACGCAAACCGGATCGGGCACGGAACCTTTCTTTTCTCCGAGGAGACCATCAAACTGAAGACCATCAAAGACCGTACGCGCTACGTTCAGCTGCTCAGTGAATATATTGCCAACCAGCGCATTACCATCGAGGTCTGCCCAACCTCCAACCTGCAGACGATTCCCGAACTGAATTCTCTGTCCGACCACCCGATCCAGCAGATGGTCGACAACGGCCTATCGGTCAGCGTCAGCACCGATAACCGGCTGGTGTCCCACACCTCGGTTACCCGAGAGCTCATGCTCTGCAAGGAGCACCTGACGCTGACTCACTGTCAGTTCCGAGATCTCGTTCTGGCCGGATTCAAACGCTCTTTCTTTCCCCGGTCCTATTCCGAAAAACGCGCCTATGTCCGCCGCGCCATCAATCTTTACGATGGGCTGGCCAAGCAATATCTCGACTGAGTCCGCACACGACAACGCGTCATTTAATCGGCAGACCGGATGCGTATTCCTCCGTTGCTGGTGGAGGCAGAGGATGAAGCTCCTGATTCCCCAATCCTGAATTGGAGCTGATTCCGGGAACTCGACAACAGGACCGCATCTGAAAGTTCGTTGATATCGAGGCTTCCATTGCTGGTGGACACCCTCATTTCTCCTGAAAAACCGGGACCCAGCTCCATAAAGATCCGGCCGTTGGAGCTCTGCGCTGAAATCGGGTTATTCACGCCGTATGCTTTGATCGCTCCGTTAGAGGTTTTCAGATTGCACTCGCCATTCACATTTCGGACAACGATCCGGCCATTACTGGTATGCACAGCCACCCGACCGGATTGCCCGATAACCTCCACCCCGCCGTTGCTGGTTGTCAGCATCGCATCTCCTCCGAGGTTCTCACAATAAAGCCCGCCATTCGAACTCTTCAGCGTCACCCCTGCAACTTCAGGCAAAACGATTTCAAAATTACACCCCTCGCTTCCCCGTCGGCCCTCGCCGGGCCAATCCACATATACGTTCAGAACCTGATCCGTACCCCGTTCTACCACAACTTCGGCAGCGTCCAGACGCTCCTGCGTCCTGCACCGCAGATGAGCGGTCACAATCGTTTCATCTCCGTCTCCCCGCAGGACCCGTATCGAACCGTTCGCCGTCCGCACATCCAGCCCGCAGCTTACCTCTGACACAACCGGCACCGTCCGGGTCTCCTTAAAACGAGCAGATCCACCGGCACTGAATGTACATGAGCTCAATAAAAGCCCTAAAAGAAGAAACCCTGACAATCTGCAATACATGAATATCTTATCCATCCCTAACCTCCCCTCATCTCAGGCCCCGATTGCCCGTCTGGAAATCGGCCGACCTTTCACCGCAATATGCACTACTCCGGTTACGGAAATGTTACGACTGCGACACCATATGGATATAATCCGTACCGATGCAGAATCAATCTCAGGAAAATCCTGCACACAGAAGCACAATCACCTACCCTCTCAATACCGGCGTTTTCGCTCTTTTTCCATCTATTTTATATTGGAAGCGCTTTGAGCGAACTGATAGGTTCCCGCCTTCAAACAACGTTCAACCCAAAGGGCATATAGAATGAGAGCATATAATTTTTCCGCAGGTCCGGCGATTCTTCCGGAAGAAGTACTGAAACAGGCACAGGCAGAACTGCTGGACTATCAGGGTACGGGCATGTCCATCATGGAGATGAGCCATCGAGGCAAGGATTATTCTGCCGTTCATCAGGAAACCAAGGACAATATCGCCAAGCTTCTGAACCTGCCGGACAACTACAGCGTGCTGTTTATGACCGGCGGCGCCAGCACCCAGTTTTCCCTCATTCCCATGAACCTGCTGGGCGAAGGCCAGACCGCTGACTACATCACCTCCGGCGCATGGAGCAGCAAAGCCATCAAGACCGCAAAGAGTATTGGCAACGTGAACGAAGTGGCCAACACCGCCAAGGAAATTCCGACCTGCATGCCGACCAACGAAAGCCTGCAGTTTACCGAAGGCGCCGCCTATGTACACATCTGCTCCAACGAAACCATCGCCGGCACGCAGGTGAAGGAATTCCCGAAAACGGATGCCCCGCTGATTGCCGACATGTCTTCCGACATTTTCTCCCGACCGCTCGACGTTTCCCAGTTCGGAATGATCTATGCCGGAGCCCAGAAAAACCTCGGACCGGCCGGTGTCACACTCGTCATCATCCGCAATGACCTTGCTGAAAAATCGCCCGAAAGCCTGCCGGAACTGTTCCAGTACAAGCACTTCATGGAAAACGATTCGCTCTCCAACACGGCTCCGACCTTCCCGATCTACCTGCTCTGCCTCGTCACCCGCTGGCTGCTGGCGCAGGGCGGCCTCGAAGGCATTCAGAAGAAAAACGACGAAAAGGCCGCAAAGCTGTACGATGCGATCGACTCTTCCGACTTCTACAAGGGAACCGCCAAGAAGGAATGGCGCTCGCCGATGAATGTCACCTTCCGTCTTCCCTCCGAAGAACTCGAAGCCAAGTTTGTAGCAGAAGCCTCGAAAAAGGGCATGACAAGCCTCAAGGGACACCGTTCCGTCGGCGGCATCCGCGCCTCAATCTACAACGCCTTCCCGGCCGAAGGAGTTGACGCGCTGATTTCCTTTATGAAAGAGTTTGAAGCGGCGAACAGCTAAGCGTATAAAACCGCCCTTTCGTGCACCCATAGTTCAATGGATAGAATAGCGGCCTCCGAAGCCGTAGATACAGGTTCGACTCCTGTTGGGTGCACCATATTATAAGTCGTGATGAGTGAGGATGAATCGTACAATGCGGCTCATACCTCACTTTTCACTTTAATGGGAGAAAATCCATGGCAGACCAGGCACCACTCGATGACATCGCATTTGATGGCAGCAACATCTGGAAAGAAGAAAACTTTACCGACCTGAAAGTCGGCACCATCCGCAAGATGACCCCGATCAAGCTGGACGGCACGGAAGATGAAACACGTTCCGCTGTTTATTCTGCGACAACCAACATCATGACGCCCGGCGGCGCACTGCCGATCTCCGGAGAGATCGAAGCCACCACGCTTGAAGAGGCTGTCGCCAACTTTTCGGACGCCATTAACAAGGCCGTTGTGAAGCTGCAGGAAGACATGATCCGCATGCAGCAGGAACAGGCCAACCGCATCGTCACCCCGGATGAACTGCGCGGAGGCAAAAGCGACCTGATTTTCTAAAGGCGCTGCAAACCACAGCAACGAAAAAGGCGATGGGTGTTTTCCATCGCCTTTTTTCGTGTCGGTAAACGAGCCTTACTGCGGCGCAGCCGTTATCCAACGGACATACAGATCCCACCACTCCGAACCGCCCAGCAGCCAGACCAGCGCGGCCAAAGCAATATAAGGACCGAAAGGAATCCGGCTTTGCCACTCCTTTTTGCCCATGACGATAAAGGATATTCCGATTACGGAACCCAGCAGGGATGAAACAAAAACAATGAACGGGATCGACTGAAGCCCGAAAAATGCGCCAAGTGCGCCCATCAGCTTCACGTCGCCGAATCCCATCGCATCCTTCCGGAAAATCAGCTTGCCGAGAATTGCAATCGCCCAGAGGAGACCGAAGCCCAGCGCCATCCCGCTCAGCGACCGGATCAGACCGGCAAGATGGGAATCCGTCCCATGCATGGCCGGAAGCAGAAAACTGAAGATGGGCCCAATAATCATACCACCGATAGTACAACGGTCGGGAATCCACATTTCATCAATGTCCACCATGCTCCCAAGAAGCAGCCCGAAGACCAGTACCCAATACGGGAGCACTACCCATTCAAAGGGAAAACGCAACCAGACCAAGGTAAAAAGAATGGCCGTGATGGTTTCAATGATTGGATAACGCGGCGAAATCGGCACCTTGCAGTAGCGGCACTTGCCGCCGAGTGCCAGCCAGCCGAAAATCGGAATATTATCGCGCCAGGCCAGATTGGTCATGCACTTCGGGCAACGGGAACGCGGCTTAACCACCGAAAGCTCTGCCGGGATCCGATAGATGCAGACGTTCAGAAAACTGCCCCAGCAGGCCCCGAACAAAAATACCACGCACGCAAAATACCAATCGATGAAAGTCATTGCTTACTTCCCGTAAACCGCCGTTTCCAACGCCTTGCGCATCGCCGGAACCGACGGCTTAACCCCGGTCCAGATCTCGAATGCGCGTGCACCTTGATGTAGCAGCATGCCCAATCCATTAGCAATCTGCGCGCCAGCCTCGCGGGCCGTCGTCAGGATTGCGGTTTCGGGATACATGTAAATCAGATCAAAAACACGCTGTCCGGCACGAAACGCTTCAGGCGGAAGTAGCGAAGGATCGTCTTTCTTCATCCCGATCGGCGAAGCCTGAACGACCAGATCACACGCCCGGCACAGATCCGCCTTCTCGCAGTCGCACAGTGCCGGAACCACCTCCACGCTCGGAGCGAGCCCGAGGATCTCATCCTTCAGGCGCCGGACGCGATCGGCGTCGATGTCGGCAAGAACCAATGATCGCGCGCCGTCCTTAGCCGCCATCAGCGCCACCGCACGCCCCGCCCCACCGCAACCCAGCACAAACACGGCACCCCCTGCCACCCGCTTGCCGAATGCCTCTTCCAGTGCCATCAGGAAACCGTAGCCATCGGTGTTATGACCGATCATCCCCGCTTCGGTGAACTGGACTGTATTGGCCGCCCCCAGAAGCTCCGCACTCTCATCCAGCTTCTCCAGCCCGCGGTAGGCAATCTCCTTGTGCGGCACCGTCAGGTTGACGCCGGCGAAGCCCATCTTGGCCATTGCCGGAAGGACTTCCATAATCTGATCCGGATGCACATCCAACGCCAGATAGATTCCGTCAAATCCAATTTCCTGCATGGATGCATTATGCATGATTGGCGACAGCGTGTGCCCGATCGGATGGCCGATCACCGCAAATGGTTTGGTATGTCCACTCAGTTTCATAATGTATTCCTTATCTGACCGGATAGCAGGGTGAATGAGGTTCACACCTGCTGATCCTGCACAGCCTGTCTAAAATTTACTTTTTCGCGATGCGGTTGAGACCGGCCACGATGGCACGAACCGCAGCCTGATCAATATTCGAGTCGGCTCCCACCCCAAAGAACACGCCCTGCCCCGGCACCTCAAGCGGAACATACGCCATGGCCTGCGCATCCGCGCCGTCACCAATGGACTGTTCATGGTAATCATGCACCTTGAAGTCAACCTCGGCCACCTGCTTGATTGCATTGACGAACGCTGAAATCGGCCCGTTGCCATCGGCCGAAACTGTCTTATCTTCGCCGTTTACCATCACCTTGACTTCGCCGTGAATAAAGGTTGGGTCGTTTTCATCCGGCCGAGGCCAGTAGCGAACCAGCTCGTACGGCCCCTTCGGCGCAACGAACTCGTTCTGAAAAACCGTATGCACTTCATTGCTGCCGATTTCTCGGCCAACGGACTCGCTGTAGACCTGCACATATCTGCCGAGTTCGGGCTGCATGGCCTTCGGGATCTCGATGCCGTAGTCCTGTTCAAGCACCCACGCAATTCCGCCCTTTCCGGATTGCGAATTAATGCGGATGAGCCGCTCAAAGCGCCGGCCGAGATCCGACGGATCAACATGAAGATACGGCACCTTCCAGCCCATGCCGAAACGCTCGGGTGCTTCGCCCAACTTGTGCATACCCTTGTTGATCGCATCCTGATGCGAGCCTGAAAACGCCGTGAAGGCATACTCGCCTGCATACGGCTGGCGATAATAGATCGGCATGCCGGTCAAGCGTTCAACGGTTTCGGCGACGCCGGCGAGATCTGAAAAATCAATCCCCGTATCAATGCCGCGCGAATAGAGGTTGTTGATGCAGGTAACCAAATCAACATTGCCGGTCCGCTCCCCATGCCCGAAGAGCGTTCCTTCCACGCGATCAGCACCCGCCATAAGCGAGAGCTCGGTGGCCGCCACCGCCATGCCCTGGTCGTTATGTGAATGCAACGAAACAAGGATACTGTCGCGCTGCGAAAAGTTGCGGCAGAAATATTCGATCATGTCCGCATAATGATTCGGCGGGCGACGCTCCACGGTGGCCGGGAGGTTCATGATCACCGGCTTTTCCGGCGTTCCCTTGCCCCACGCCTCAAACACGGCCTCACAGAGTTCGAGCGAAAAATCGGGATCCGTATCGGTATACTCCTCCGGAGAAAACTCGTACCGGATGTCCGACTCCGGCATCTGGTCCGCCAACTCCCGGATCTGCCTGGTCGCCGCCACAGCTGTGGCAACAAGTTGCTCGCGCTCCATGCCGAACACCTGCTTCATATGGAGGTCTGATGGTGCAATGTAGGCGTGCACGATTCCGCGCGTGCAGCCCCTGAAGGCCTCCATGGTCCGCTCGATCAAGTGCGGGCGCGACTGTGTGAGCCCCATGATGAATACATCATCCGGAATGAGGTCGTTCTCGATCAATCGGCGGAAGAAGTCGAATTCATCCTGGCTTGCCGAAGGGAATCCAATTTCAATGTGTTTAAAACCGACATCGCAAAGCATCTTGAAATACTCGAGCTTCTGGTCTGGATCCATCGGATCGGGAAGCGCCTGATTTCCATCGCGCATATCGACGGAACACCAGATCGGCGACTTGGTAATGCTCTTCGACGGCCATTGCCGGTCGGGGAGATCAATCATCTCCGGTATCTTATACTTTGGCACACTCATGGTATCTCTCCTCAAAGGGTCGTAATCTAAACAACCCGGTTCTTGTTATCCATTTCATTCCTTTAAAAAACCCGAATCGCACCGCCGGCATCCTGCCAGCCAAGACAGGCCGAAGGCCTGCGATACGCCCGACCGGCATTGCCGGCACCGAGGAAATCTGCGGATGACACAAAAAAACCTCCGCAGCTTCCTGCGGAGGTTTTTCAAATCGGTTAAATCAACGACCTAAAGGCAAACCCGTCGCGCAGGATCATTCCCAGCGAGTAGCAGCAGGCCCAGTAGCAGGTTGTTGAATTCGTTTTTCATTCTGCACGGGAACATAGGCCCATTCCTTCAGACTGTCAACCCTCCGCATCACCGAAGAGCGAGTGCCGGGAAAGTGAAGTGATATTCAAGCGATTGCAGCACTCGCCCCTACAGATCGTCCTGAAGAGCAATTTCATGGCGAAAGAAGGACTACATTGACCAGAAAGGGGCTGGAGCGGGTACTGAACAGCACCTCTGGCTGACTAATTCAGTATCCGGACAAGATGTGGAACCAGCCATCGGATGACGCTTGTTTGCTGAAGATACAAGGCACGGCAACGCGAACCGGTCTTGACTGCTTATGAGGAAGCGCTAGCCTGTCAGGTGCTTGATAAAGCATTACAGGTTGTGGGAGGCAGAGCATGTCCGGAAGAATCCGTCTGGCAGTCCTGATTGTTTTGAACCTCACCGCGACCACATACGTTGGAGCAGAACCGTTCATAGACCACTTCACCTCATCAGAAATTGATGATGCATGGCACTTTTCAGGCCCGGTCAACATCGATAATCAACGCGGGCGTGACGACCGGCACATGTCGTTAAAAATCGGCCCGAAAGGAATGGTGACGCTTATGCTGCGTAATTCCGACGGCTCGGGCAGCCTGACGCTCTGGGTATATGATGACCTAGGTGCACCGGCCCAGCCGAAGGTACGTCGCGCCGGACCACAATGGGGACTCGTCGACTCCAGAGGGAAACGGCTTGTTGTGGGATCGATCTACGCTCCCTATCTGAACGGAGCAGCCACCTTCTCTGCCGCCGAATATATTCCTCCGAAAGAACAGCCCTTCTTCAACGTCCAATATCTGGGTGAGAAACGGGAATCCGGCTGGCACAAATGGACATTTAATATGGATCCGGATCAGGGACTATTGATCAAGTATGACGACAAACCGGTTAAACGCTACAGCTGGGACAAATCCAAATTCCTCGGATTCGCAGGCATTGTACTGGTTGGTGACAGCACCGAAGCCGATGCCCAGACCCTCTGGGTTGACGACGTTGAAGTCAGGCTCGGCCCGGCTATGAACACGAAACCGATGCCTCCTCCTCCCCCCGCTCCGGTCGTGCCCGAGACGGACCCCGAGATCACTGCGGAAGCCGTCTGTCTGTTACCGGAGATCCGGGGCGTGCACCCCCGTCTGTTCTTCGGGCCCGCTGATATCCCCGCACTTCGCGAAAAGTACCAGAGCCCGGCAATGAAGATGTACCGGACCGACCTGCAGGAATACCTCGGGGCATGTTATCCGCCCGATCATACCCACTTTCTCACAGATGCAACCGACGGACAGCGCTAGGGTCTATGGAGCATGCCGACACTCGCAATGCACTACGTGCTTACCGGAGATGAAACGTCGCTGGAGAAAGCAATCGGTTTCATGGAAAAACTGCTCGTACTGGAACACTGGGAGACCGGGAAGGAACTCGATGCCGGCATGAGCTCGGCCAACATCCTGATCGGGGCAGCAATCTGCTATGACTTCCTTTACCAGCAGCTCGATCCTGCCTTCCGGGAACAGTTCCGCAGGAAGCTTCTCCTGATGGCACGGGCACAGTATTACGGCGGGCACCTCAACAAAAACAAGTCGATGGGCTATTGGCAGTGCGATCCGGCCAACAACCACCATTGGCATCGCAACGCGGGCCTTGCGCCGGCCACCTTCGCAGCCTGCGAAGGCAATGCAGACGAACAGTGGATTCTGAACAAGACGGCCGAGGAGCTGGCCTATGTGGCAAAGTGGCTTCCCCAGGACGGAACCAGCCACGAGTCCCCGACGTACCTGACATTCGGCCTACCGCACCTCACCCTGGCACTGCAGGCCGCGGATCACTGCCTCGGCACGGACTATTTCCAGCTGCCCTTTGCGCAGAACGTTGCGCGCTACAAGCTGCAGACCATATGCCCCGACTTCACAACCGGCTTCCAGTTTGGCGACAGCAACGGCATTGGCGGCTATAATAACGCACTGTGGGCCTATACCGCGGCGCATGGCCCGGCCGAGGTGCAGGCCGGCCTCAAGCGCGTAAACGATCTGAACCCGAAGGCCTTCCAGTTTGGCTGGATGGCCTTGCTGTGGCAGGATCCAGCCCTGAATAACGGCGATATCACCAAACTGGAGACAACCTCGTTCTTTCCGGATCTCGGCCTCGCATTTATCCGTGACTCCTGGCAGGACAATGGCGTGGCCATGATGATCAAATGCTGCGGATTCGGCGGCCGGACTCTCAACGCGTACCGAAACGAAAACAACTATGCTTACATCAACGTCGCACACGACGATCCCGATGCCAACAGCTTCCAGATCTTTGCTCAGGGAGCCATGCTCGCAGAGGGCGACCGATACTCGACGCGTAAGACCTCCGCAAACTACAACACGATTCTCGTGAACGGCAAAGGGCAGCGCGCCACTGGCCGCAAACCGGGCGGATGGACCCAGCCGGCCGTCGGAAAAAACGACATGAACGACATGGGCTTCGTTTCGGGATGGAAGGACGACGGCAATGTCGTGATCTACGATGGCGAAGCGGGTGGTTCTTATGCTGAGCTTAACCGTTTCCGCCGCACAGTCGTTTGGGTCAAGGGCGAGTATATTCTCCTGCTTGACGATATCCAGGCCAAGCAGCCCGCCGATATCACGTGGCTTCTGCAAGGCCCCGATGTTGAGTTGAAAGACTCCTCGGCCGGCAACAGCTACGAACTGAAGAAGAGCAACGCGTCAATGCCCGTATCCATCACGGCAGACCGGCCGTTCACCAGCTCGATCACAGAATCGGAAGCTGACAACCGCGGCGATTCGCTCGGGTGGAAACAAATCCAACTCCAGCTTGACCCGACAGAGGAAAAATGGCGTGTTGTCAGCCTCTACGATCCGTGGCGACGCGACGTAAAGGTTTCAATGCAGAACACGACACAGGATGGAGTGAATGTCTTTGTATCGGGCAACGGCATCAACGACACATGGAAATGGACCCGCGCGAATGAACGAAGTAAAGCTACTTCCCTGAAGGGCCGCTCTATTCTCGACGAATCCTGTTTGCCGCCGTTCATTTTTCAGTAACGGCTCGTGGTTCTAACAACTATACTGCTATTCTCAGGTTCCATCTTTGAAAGGAAGAATATATGAAACCAGCCTTGATCATTATGGCCGCCGGCATGGGGAGCCGCTACGGCGGACTGAAACAAATGGACCCCGTTGGGCCTAACGGCGAATGCCTTCTCGAATATTCCATCTTCGACGCTATTCGGGCCGGATTCGGCAAGGTGGTCTTCGTGATCCGGCGCGATTTTGAAACCGAATTCAAGGAGCAAATCGGTAGTCGGTTCGAGGATATAATCGTCGTCCAATACGCGTTTCAGTCGCTTGCGGATTTGCCTAGAGGTTTTTCCATTCCTGAAGGGCGTACCAAGCCGTGGGGCACCGGCCAGGCCGTACTGGCCTGCAAGCACCTTATCCACGAACCGTTCGTGGTGCAGAATGCCGACGATTTTTACGGTGCCGAAGCGTATCAGGTGATTGCCGACGGATTCAAGATGCTGGCCGCCAACGAAAGCTGCATGGTCGGCTATCGACTGCGTAACACCCTATCCCCGCACGGCTCGGTTTCACGCGGCGTTTGCGAAACGGTTGATGGCTATCTTTCCTCGGTAACCGAACGAATCAGTATTGCCACCAATGCAGCCGGCACCATCCAGTATGTCGAAGACGGCCAGGCCATCGACATGACCGGTGATGAAATCTGCTCAATGAACTTCTGGGGCTTCCTGCCCGGCCTGTTCGACACCCTGGAAGACAAGTTTATCGCCTTCCTCCAAGCCAAGGGGCAGGAACTGAAGTCGGAGTGGTATATCCCGAACATTATCCAGGACGCCATCGACAACGGCGAAACGCGGGTTAAGGTGCTCAGCTCCGACAGCCAGTGGTTCGGTGTCACCTATCCCGAGGACCGCCCCGCCGTCGTCGCCAGCCTGCAGGCGATGCACGATAAGGGAATCTACCCGGCAAAGCTGTGGAACTAATCGTCGGACGGATTCATGACAGACGTCACCTTCTCGCTGAGGTCTGTCCGGGAAAACGGCTTCTGGATAAAGTTGATTCCCTCATCCAGCACGCCGTGGTGGGCAATCACATTGGCCGTATATCCAGACATGTAGAGCACCTTTAAATCCGGCTTAAGTGACAAGACGGCGCGGGCAAGGTCACGGCCATTCATCTCAGGCATGACCACATCGGTCATGAGCATATCAATTTTTTCGCAATAGGTCTCGGCCAGTTCAATTGCCTCCTTCGGTGATGAAGTTGCGATGACTTCATAGCCCACCGAAGTCAGCATTCGGTTGGTCATCCTCAGAATAGCCGGCTCATCCTCGACCAGCATAATCGTGCCGCGCCCGCAGTGAAGATCCGGATGGTGCAAGTCTACTTTAACGGCATCGTATGTATCAGCAAAACGGGGAAGATACAGTTTGAAGGTGGAGCCTTCGCCCAGTTCGCTGTACACCGTGATAAAGCCGTCGTTCTGCTTTACGACGCCGTAAATCGTGGAAAGGCCAAGGCCGGTACCTTCGCCGGAGGCCTTGGTGGTAAAGAACGGTTCAAAGATTTGATTCATCGTGCCGGCATCCATGCCGCACCCTGTGTCGCTGACCGCGATATAGACAAAATCTCCCGGCATGTATCCCGAGTTTTCTTCGCAATAATCGGCATCAAACGACGCATTGCCCGTTTCGATGGTCACCTTCCCGACTCCATCAATTGCATCACGGGCATTCACGCACAGATTCGCCAGCACCTGATCAATCTGGCTGGGATCGATTTTGATCGGCCACACATTATCGGAAGGCACCCAGATCAGCTCGATCTGTTCCCCGATCAGGCGTTCAAGCATCCGGATCATGCCCGACACGGAAACACTCAGGTTGAGTGTCTGCGGAGCGACAGTCTGCTGCCGGGCAAAAGCCAGCAGTTGCCGGGTCAGCTCAGCCGATCGACGGCCGGCTTTTTCAATTTCCTCGAGGTAGGTTGAAAGCAAGTTTCCTTCTTCAACTTCATCCAGCGCGAGGTCTGCATGGCCGATAATCACACTCAGCATGTTATTAAAGTCGTGTGCTACGCCGCCGGCGAGGCGGCCGATCGCCTCCATTTTCTGGGACTGCTGCAGCTGGCGTTCAAGTTCTTCTTTTTCCCGTTCCGCTTTCTTTGCGTCAGTCAGATCCCGAAACTCGACCGTTCGAACCTGCTTTCCTTTATACGGAATATTTCGGGCTTCCAGCCGGACTGGGTAGATTTCCCCGTTTTTGCGAATGGCAAGAGTCTCGTAAGGAACCTCGGTGCCGGAGCGGATATGATCCATCACCATCTGCCTGGAATTATCTTCGATCAGCAGCAGGCCATCCATGCCGATCAGCTCCTTATAGCTGTATCCGGTAAGATCGCAGAGCCCCCGGTTGCATTCAAGAATCACCCCATGGTCATGAATACCGATACCCCCAAATGACGCATTGTGCAGCGCTTTGTAGCGGATTTCACTCTCGATGAGAGACTGCTCGGTTTCCTTTCGGGCGGTAATATCCTGAATGGTTCCTATCATCTTAATCGGATTTCCATCCGCATCAAACTCCAGCTCACCGAGACCATGCACCCAGCGAAGCTCTCCCGTGTCATGCCGAAGAATGCGATATTCCCGATCAAAGCGTTTGTGCTCCTGCAGTACGTGCCGGACCAGATGGTCTGACATTCCCTCAAGGTCATCCGGATGAATCAGACCGAGCCACCCCTCCACATCACAAGCAAAACCGTCATCCACACCGAATATGTCGTCTATCATTGGCGAGCCGGACCACTTACCCGATATGAGTTCGAGGCAGTACGAGCCGATCCGGGCAACAGACTGAGATTTATTCAGCAACAGTTCACTCTCGCGCAACGCCTCCTCAGCCCGCTTGCGATCGGTGATTTCAGTTATCACCCCACAGAGACCGGTGATGGTTTCATCCGCACCTCTCAGGGGAAACTTGTTTGCGATGAAATAGCGGCGGCCGGTCGGTCCTTCCAGAAACTCCTCAACTTCAATGGCCCGCCCATCTTTTAAGACAATGTCATCATTTTTCCGAAACTGCCGGGCAACCTCCGGAGGGAACAGCTCCTCCGGCAGCTTATCCAAGGCTTCTTTGCGGGAAACACCCACAACCTCTTCCCACTTCCGGTTTACCAGCTTGATCGCCCCACGAAGATCCTTGATGAGCAACAGCGCACCGCAGTTTTCGACAAATTCTTCGACGATATACGTCATATTCAGCGGCGGATATTCCTCCAGCCGCTTTCGCAACCCTTCGGTTTCCATCTCTAACTCTTTTATCCGCTGCTCTAAAGCATTCCGGTCTGGCATTTCTGTCATATCTCTCCCCTAAAAAGATAAACTCTCCAGCATCAAAGCCATCATTTAGACGCCATGATGCCGGACCAGTTACAGACTGTCGAAAAGTAGAGCGTTGCTACCTAAGTAACAAGGAATAACACCCTCATACGAGAATTCATGCCCGTTTCGACGTCAGCTTTTTAGCAGAAAGGATGCCGGGATTGACATGAAAACACCCTGCGGGAACCTTATCTCAAAATCTGAATATCACAGGAGGCAGGCTTCAGTCCGGCAGCATCGACCACCTCAACTGTCACAATAGGAGAGAGATCATTGCGGCCGGCGCTGATTCTGTCCGAAAGAGCGGCCGAATATCGCCATGGACCACGTTGTCCTGACCATAGCCTATGCCCGTCTGAACCAACCGGATACGGACAAAATTAGAAATGGATCAATTTCCAAACATTAAAATGGGTCTTCCCCACCCCCTGTTCCGGCTCAGGATTTGAAGGCAGGGAACTCGCCTTACGCGAGCGCCCCCTTCTCCCACGGGCAGGAACAGAAATTGAAAGTGCCGAGACATGGCGAAAAATGAATCCCGGCAGAAGGTATCGGTTATTGCCTCGCCATCGCATCCTAAAACAGTATTGTTCCGAGCGAATTTGAACGCGTTTGATGTGCTATTTTGTCATATATGGTGAGGTGGTCAGTATGAGCGAGGAATCCACACAACAACCGACAACACGGCAGGCATTGAACGGAATCATTATGCGGCATGCCGTGTCCAGCTCGATTAAGGCCGTGTGGCAGATTGTCGACACCCTGCTTCCCTATGTCCTGCTTTGGATACAGGCAGCATACCTGTTTCTCCACGACTACCCGCTCTGGCTCTGCTTCATCCCCGTAGTGATCGCAGCCCCCTTTCTGGTCCGGATTTTCGTGATCTTCCACGACTGCTGCCATTCGTCGTTTTTCAAGCATAGATGGGCCAACCAGCTGACGGGCTATCTCTCCGGCATCCTCGTCTTCACCCCGTTTCAGGACTGGCGGCAGGCGCACATTCGCCATCACGCCACCGCCGGCAACCTCGACAAGCGCGGCGTGGGCGACATCTGGACGCTGACGCTCGAAGAATATCTCGCGGCCCCGAAAGCCAAACGAACAATCTACCGCATCTTCCGCAATCCCTTCTTCCTGTTTGGCTTCGGACCGTCGTTCATCTTTCTTATCCTACAGCGCTTTTCTCAGAAGGGCATCCAGCACAAGGGTCGGCTCAGCGTCTACATCACCAACTTCGGGATCATTGCCGTAGCGTTGCTCATCGGGACCCTCATCGGTTTCAAGAACTATCTGATGATCCAGCTGCCCATTACCATCATTGCCGCCACGCTCGGGTTATGGCTCTTCTATGTGCAGCATCAATACGAGGAAGCCTACTGGGAACATGACGACATCCGCGACTCGGTCGAGGCCGCCCTGCAGGGCAGTTCCTACTACAAGCTGCCCAGGATCGCCCAGTGGTTTACCGGCAACATCGGCCTGCACCATATCCACCACCTCAACCCGGCCATCCCCAACTACAACCTGCAGGCCTGTCATAACGACATCCACCGGATCCGACCCATCGAGGCCATGGGCATCCTGAAAAGCCTCAAGTCGCTCCGCATCCATCTCTGGGACGAAAACACCAAGAAACTCATCAGCTTCAAGGCCATGAACCGCATCCGCAAGCATCGCCGGAATAATGACACCCTAAACGATCAATAACCGACATGCCGCGCCGCCGCAAGGCAGCCGAATTCCGGAATCTCTTCTCTCATCAAATGCTGAATTTGTTTCATATGATTATAGTCGTTTCCACACCCAAAACATTTCATAGTCATCCCGGTTATGAACATTGAACTTCCAGAGATCATTCAAGGGGGCATGGGATTCGGCATCTCGGACTGGAAACTCGCCCGTGCGGTATCGCAGCTGGGCCAGCTGGGAGTTGTTTCAGGTACCGCACTCGATGTGGTCGTTGCACGGCAACTGCAAAACGGCGATCCCGGCGGCCATGTGCTTCGCGCACTCGAACACTTTCCGTTTCCTAGCATGGCAAAACGCATTCTGGACCGGTTCTTCATTCCGGAAGGAGTCCCGGAAGGTTCTCCCTACCGCCCCGTCCCCATGCACAATCTCGAGGGAAAGCTCGAACCTCAGGAACTTTGCATCGTCGGTAATTTTGTAGAGGTCTTTCTGGCAAAGGAAGGACATGGCCACCCCGTTGGCATCAATTATCTCGAGAAAATACAGATCCCGCACCTGCCCTCCCTCTATGGAGCGCTGTTGGCCGGCGCTTCAGTGGTCATCATGGGAGCGGGAATCCCCCTGGCGATTCCGGGGATACTGGATGCCCTTGCCCAGCACCAGCCGGTAGAATATCCCATCAACATCGCAGGTCCCGACGGCAGAAATGAAATCCACAACCTGACGTTCGACCCAATGAATTTCATGGAAGGTGCGATGGCGCTAACCCCCTTGAACCGTCCTGACTTTCTACCCATCGTTTCCTCCGAGGTGCTGGCCTCCATCCTTCTTCGCAAAGCGAGCGGAAGCATTGAAGGCTTTATTGTCGAGGGCAACGTGGCCGGCGGGCACAATGCCCCGCCGCGCGGAGTCATGACCCTCAGCGCCAAGGACGAACCCGTCTATGGCCCGAGGGACAAGGCCAACCTCGCGGTATTCCGCGAATTTGGACGGCCGTTCTGGCTGGCCGGGCACTATGGATCCCCCGAAGGATTGCGGTGCGCACTGGCAGAAGGTGCCGCCGGGGTGCAAGCCGGCACGGCCTTTGCCCTTTGTAAGGAGTCCGGGCTACTGCCCGAGCTCCGGCGCAAACTGGTTCGGGAGGCCCTGGCCGGAAAGGCGCGCATCTTTACCGATCCGCAGGCCTCCCCCACCGGATTCCCGTTCAAGGTGGCCGACCTGCCCGGAAGCCTGTCTGAAAGGACCGTCTACCAACAGCGCCGCCGCATATGCGACATCGGATTCCTGCGCCAGCCCTACCGTCGTGCCGACGGAAAAATCGGTTACCGCTGTCCCGCCGAACCGGTCGATGCCTATGTCGCCAAAGGAGGACAGGAAGCAGAAACGGTGGGTCGAAAATGCCTTTGCAATGCCCTTGCCGCCAATATCGGCATGCCCCAGCGCCTGCCCGATGGCACCTACGAAAAATGCCTCGTCACCATGGGCGACGACCTCGTCGATATCGGCCGCTTCTGCACGCCGGAAAACATCGACTATTCCGCCGCCGCCGTCATCCGCACCCTGCTCGACGGCTGAATATCATACAAGAACCACCGCATCGTCTGCGGCAGCATAGAGCAGTTCCGTCAAGGCCCATTCAGAGAAAACTGCTTCCCGCAAATACAAGCGGCGCACAACGGAAAAGGCGCCCTTTTGGACGCCTTTTCTTCAAGCCTAAGCCTTGTTCGGCGTTACGCCGGTCTTACGTTGGTGGCGCAAGGCCCTTTCTGGCCCTGTCCCACTTCGTAGGAAACCTTCTGCCCTTCGTCGAGCGTCGCATATCCGGCAGACTGAATCTCGGAATGATGGACGAACATGTCGGTTCCGCCTTCGTCGGGGGTGATGAAACCAAAGCCCTTTTCAGCGCTGAACCATTTTACCGTACCTGTACTCATTTATATTTCCTTGTTTGAATAAGGCGCGTGTCTACCCCGTTCCCGGCAACATAGCGATAGAAATAGCAATATATTTCCTCGCCGCCGGGCGGAAACGAGACCGAAGCATTGACAGAATGCCTTATGCGGACTTCCCGCACGAGGTGTTGCGGATGGCCTCTTTCACCAGCGGAACGAGCTTCGGCGCGACACTCAGCGTTCTGATGCCGCACTGAAGGAGCCGGGGAATATGCTCCAGCCGACCCGCAAGCTCGCCGCACACAGAGAGCGGCATGCCCGGCACGTCGTCGTGCGTAGCTTGCATCAATCTGAAGATGACATCCGAAGCGTCGTCGAAGTACTGCCCCACCGCCGCGTTTTCCCGGTCAGCGGCAAAGGCATATTGGGTCAGGTCGTTGGTGCCGAAACTCAGGAAGTCCACATATGGAGCCAACTTGCGGGCCGACAGAGCCGCAGCCGGCGTTTCGATCATGGCGCCGAGTTTGGGCAACGGGTATATCTCCAACTCCGCCCCGATCCGGACCAGACTTTCCCTGACCACTTCCACATCCCCGGACACCGTGACCATGGGCACCAAAATACGGACATCGAATTCCCTCGAAAGCTCCAGCACCGCCCGCACATGCGCATCCAGAAGGTCGGGGTATTCGCGCAGCAGGCGTATACCCCGTCGGCCCAGCGAGGGATTTGATTCCACCATGAACCGGATGAAGGGCATGGGTTTGTCGGCGCCGATGTCCAGCAGGCGGACACAGACGGAGCGTCCCCTGACGGCTTCCAGCGTCCAGCGCATTTCCCCAAGGAGTTCACCGGCGCTCGGTGGCACCACGCATCCCAGATAGGAATGCTCCATCCGGTACAATCCCACGCCCTTTGCACCGTTCAACATGGCATTCTCGGTATCCTCGCGGCTGTTCACATTGGCTAGCACGGAAACCGTGATGCCGTCCCTCGTGATCGCCGGAAGCGTCGCGCGATCCCGGGCATAGGCAAGGAAATCCTCCTTGTACGCCACCTGCTTTTGGAAGATCTCTATCTGCGGCATCCCGGGGTTGATCGTGACCGTGCCGTCATCTGCATCCACCAACGCCGGAGCCCCGTCGGGAACGGTGTTCATCAGGTCGGGGAGCCCCGTAATACAGGGCAGGCCCATTTCCCGGGTAAACAGCGCCGCATGCGAGGCGATGCTTCCATGTTCCAGCAGAATGGCGGCAATAGGGCGACTTGCGAGAAACACGGTATCGGAGGGCAACAGACGCGAAACCGCCAGCACACAGCCGGCCGGAATCCGGTCCAGAGGGTGAACCGTAATCCCCGCAAGAGCATTGCGCAGGCGGATCGCGATATCGTGCATGTCGTCGCTTTTATCCCGCGCCACCTGTGACTCCATCAACAGGAACCGTTTTTCCCAACGCAGAAAAACCGTTTTCACCGCGCTGCCTGCGCTGATCAGGTTATCCGCAATCTCTTTTCTAATCTCCTCTCTCAATGTCGGATCATTCGCAATGAGCTGGTGGGCTTCGAAAACCAGGGATAGCCGGGTGTCGATCTCTTTCTCCACACGCGTTGCCAGAGCAAGAAGATCGTTTGAAATACTCGCGGTGGCGTCATCCAGCCGCGAAAACTCCTCCTCGACATTACCCCGGACGATCGATACCGGAACGTCTATCGGACCGAGAAGGGTTTGATGCACATAGATAAGCCCCTCGGCCAGCCCCGGCGATACCGGGACGCCTTTCAGCATGAATGTCCGCAATGAATCCGTCATACAACTTCCTTTCGTTGCCGCGCCCCACCTTGCCGATAAAGCTAATTAAAGGGCGATTCCTGCTCCGTCGCATCGGGGAATGATGGATCAATCAGCCTATCGAGTCGCGCTCCAACGCGGACTCTACTCCGGGACCGATGCATGGCAAGGCTTACTTGCCGGATTCTGGTTCAGCGGCGCGGGATTCGGAGACGCCGCGCGATTTGCTCCGGCGGCGTGTTTTCCTGATGCGCCATGGAGATCGTTTCGAGCTCGCCCAGATCGGACGCGGAGCCGTAGCTGGTTTCGAGCGCGGCGTCGACGGCGTTTAGATATTCAATAAAGTGGATTTCGGACCAGTTCATGGGATTTCTTTCTTTTAGACCGGATCAGCCATCCGGAAATTGACGGCAGTATTCATAGATCGCCATGGCGGTAGCGGTGGCGACATTGTGGGAAAAGGGCATGCCCCAGACGGGGATTTCGACAACCGCATCAAGCAGGGCGAGGCATTCATCGGATAGCCCTTCGCGCTCGGCACCGACGACGAGCACGGTTTGGGCGGCAAACGAATAGTCGGCGAGCGGTGTCGAGTGGGTGGTTTGTTCCAGCCCGACCAGGGAATAACCTTCCCGCCTGAGTTTCCTCAGCACCGGCGCAAGACTGTTCCTGGTCGTGAGCACCACCTGCTCCGCGCCGTCACGGGCAATGCGGTCGATGAGCCTCGCGTTGCCGGTCGCAATGATTTCCCGCACCCCGCAACAGCCGGCCGTGCGGATGATGGTCGAAAGATTGACGTGACTGCGCAACGGGCTGCAGGCAATCAGCAGACGGCGAGGCTTCAGGAGAGTCCGCGGCGGTTTATGGCGAATATGTTCAAATTTCAAAGCGATCCGGCCCGTGCAATGGAGTCCTGCGAATTGCGGCCATTAAAAACGTTCCGATCCAGAGAAAACGCGCCGCGGCAAGACTGAGGTTTTGTTCCAAGCCGGAACAGGAGCCGGAGCCAAAGAAAGGAGCGTTTTCAACAGCACGCCTGATTCCTGCCACCGAGAGAAGCCAACAACCTACTCTTCCCCGGTCCGACCAGCAAGAACAAGCTGAGCCCGGCTGACGCTCGACTCACGGCCTCCTTTGCATGGGGAAGTTGCGTCATGCCCCCTCACTAAGTATATTTTTTAATTATCAGAGAGTATCTATTAGCTGATGAATAAATCCTACATTCACAATTGCGACCATCCAAAGCGTGTATATGAGGGATATGAGGCCGACGAATATAAAGACAGCCTCAAAGAATATGAACGTGAAGATGAAAGCGGAGCGTATGCTTACTTTTTTGTTATAAATAAATCGTTCCCATAATTCTCGCTTGGATTCATCATCAATATGTTTGTCGGGGACACCATTTTCATCGCCTACAAATACCAGGTTTTCGAGAGCAATATGCCTCCTTATTGCTATCTGGAAATACCTCGACTCCGCTTTTATTACGGCTATTGCTATTCTGGTTATTACAAAACCAACCACTGCCAATAAAAAAATAATAGGAGCCTTATATTCAGTCTCACGAGTGATAACCAAAGTTATTGATCCCAGTATGATGGAAACCAACCACGTATAGTGCTTTTCCTCTTCCCAAAGGGCAGTATGAAAATACTTTCGCAATTCATTAGCTGTTTTCAGGGCATCAAGATGTTCAGCGTTGTACTTCATAATGAATTATAGGATCTGGTTACTCGGCCTAAGTTCCTGGCCACATGAATTGCAAAATCGCTCTGTTCCCTGCAGTCGATAACTACACCTCCGACAGAACTGAAAACTACCTTCATACCGGATTCTTAAGCGATCCACAGTCTGTCTATCGAGAACCTGTTGATATTCACCACTTTCAACCCATTTTATGAGCTCAGCTGATCTTAAAACAGTCCATGGATGTGTTCGATTAAGGCTGGAGGCAAGCTTAAGCCACTTGCTTGTTTTTTCGAAATCGAGTGACTCAAATTCCGATGCCTGCTTTATGAATGACTGGCGATCAATTTGATCCCTATATTTCTCCGGCAACCCAGCCATTTTTATAAATGTCGACACTACGTTGTCAAAATCCTGACAGGCCAAAAGGCCGCATCTATCAGCAGTAAACTCTGACATTCTCGACCACCTGAACAAGGCCCATCGGAGGGGCATTGTCAGAAGATTACCAAGACCTAAGGTATAGTCTCCAACCACCCCCCCAGCAAAAGCCAGACTGCCAGCCATCAAGTGATAGAGTACATGCCGACTTTTTACATGACCAATCTCATGACCAAGAAGAAATGCCATTTCAGACTGAGAAAGGTGATCAATCGCACCAGCAGTAACGATAATTAACGGATTATCAACGCCAACAGTCATTGCGTTTATGCTGCCATCCGACTCAATATATAGATCAGGAACCGCCTCCACATTTATGACGTTGCAGACATCTACGAGTTGCTTATAAATTTCAGCATAGTTACTTGAAGTTACCTGAAGATTACTGCCTCGACACTGTATTGTGTAGAACCTCTCGATGCCATTTTTCAAAAATTTACGAGATAATATCTCAAGCCCAGCGGTTCCCTGGAGAGAATCAAGAGCCTTGGCGTCAAATGGATGCTCGTATTCGTGCGGATGTAATCCTTCCAGAATCGATACCATACAATCCTCATCACATTACGACTGTGGAAAAAACTCCCATTTCTTGACTGGCCGGCCTGCCTTGAGTGCATTGCCCACCTTATAAGCATCGATCAATGCTGCAACAAGAATGAGTAACGGGCCAAAACCAGTAGGTACGCTCATCCAAAATGCTACAATTATGACGATCCCCTTAGCAACCTGCCCAAAGACAATGTGCGGGAGACCGGCCTGAACGAAAGCGAGCAAAGCCATGTGTGGCGAAGTGGGAGGATTTTTAGGGCAGATCAAATCAGCACTTCCAGCCAGATCTCGCGTGCCTGCATTAATGTTCTGTTGCGCAGATGCTGTCTGGGTATCACTGCCAAGCCCAACTCCGCACTCCGGACAAAACCGAGATCCATCTGATATTTCTTTTCCACATTTCGAACAATACATAGCCTTCACTCCCCTAAGATTAGGACCTCAAAATTGGTCCACTACTTCTGACCAACACTTCAACATCTGACGACTAACCAACCATCTATAGATTATTTAATTAGTCTAAAAATCAGACGCATATCACACCACATGATTCATCACATATAATTCACTTCCAAAGTAATATAAAAGAAAATAATTTTGTTACATTGAAAATAGCAGCAATCCGATTCTGAAGAAAAAGATGGAATAATCGAACTTGATCAATGGAATGGGTAGAAACATCAGTATCCTCATCCCTTGAAAAAATCCGCATGGCCATCGGCGATGACATATTTTACCAATGGCTAGTAGGAGTTAATGGACAAATCAAAACTTGCAGACAAAGCGGTGGGGCAAATATATGGCTATGGGCTCATTACCGGCCTCAGGAAAGGAGAACTGGAGCAACTCCAATGGGGAGATATTCATTTTGACTCAAATCTCCCCTATATCAAAGCCAGAGCGTCTACCACTAAAAACCGAAAGGATGCCAATCAGCCCATTCCTCCTGCCCTTGCAGAGACATTTGCGGCATTCTATGATGGTCAAAAGAAAGCTGAACGGGGTTTTTCTTCTCTCAGCTCGAAGGTCGTCGCCAGAGACATTAAAGCAGCCGGCATTGAAAAAATTAACGATCAGGGCAAACGGGTTGACTTCCACTCACTCCGCTACACGTACTGTTCATTTATGTTTGCTACAGACGTAAATCCCCGGATTGCAAAGGAGCTCATGCGACATAGTGACATAAAGCTGACAACAAATCTTTATGCAGATGCCGGATTGCTCCCCTTGGCGGAAACCGTTCATCGATTGCCCATGGCGGCAAGTGTGTACCATTTTGTGTCAGAACAGGGGGCAAAAGGAGGGAATGAGAGTCAAAGAGGGGTAAAGACTGACAATCAAGGATTTTACGGAATGACCGCGAATAAAGGGAAGAAAGTCACCGAGAGTCACAACAGGGAGCAGAAAGAAAGTGGCGCAGCCATCAGGAGTCGAACCTGAAACCTCCTGATTCGTAGTCAGGTGCTCTATCCAATTGAGCTATGGCTGCGCTTTA
>JAFGVP010000165.1 GCA_016937945.1 Pontiellaceae bacterium
AGATAAGTACGAAACGCAGATCAAAGATCGCGATGACGCGATTGAGCGCCTCCGGGATATGAAGGCCCGCCTGTCGACCAAGATGGTGGGTGAAACGCTCGAACAGCACTGCGAAACCGAGTTTAACCGAATTCGTGCGACGGCGTTTCCTCGGGCCTACTTCGAGAAGGATAACGATGCCAGCACGGGCAGTAAGGGCGACTACATTTTTCGCGATTCGGACGAGGCCGGCACCGAGATCGTTTCGATCATGTTTGAAATGAAGAACGAAAACGACGGCACCGCTACGAAGAAAAAGAATGAGGATTTTCTAAAGGAGCTGGACAAAGATCGCGCCGAGAAAGGGTGCGAGTATGCGGTGCTGGTCTCTATGCTTGAGCCGGACAGCGAGCTCTACAACACGGGGATTGTGGATGTGTTTCACCGCTATCCGAAGATGTATGTGGTTCGCCCGCAGTTTTTCATCCCGATCATCACGCTGCTGCGGAATGCATCGATGAAATCGCTGGAATACAAGTCGGAGCTTGCGCTCGTTAAGGCCCAGAATATCGATGTCACCCATTTTGAAGACGACCTGGAGACATTCAAGTCGGGCTTTGCCCGGAACTACGATCTGGCATCCAGAAAATTCAAGACGGCGATCGATGAGATCGACAAGACCATCACGCACCTTCAGAAAACCAAAGAGGCTCTCCTTGGATCGGAAAACAACCTTCGTCTTGCGAATAACAAGGCGCAGGACGTTACGGTGAAAAAATTGACCCGGAACAACCCTACGATGGCGGCCAAGTTTGAAGGGTTAAAGGAAGAGCATTCTGCCAAAGATGAATAAAAACGGGTTCCATCCGCCGTCGCCGAAGGCTATGTCGGAACAACGATTGATGAAGGATGGGCTGGGAGCCAAGGCGGTACAGCGTATGGCCGAATCGCTGAAGCGGACGGTTCCGGGATTTCCAAAGCCGCAGTTTATTGCCGAAGCAATGGACGGTATCGAGGAGTTGGAACTTAAAGACCGTGTGCGGTATTTGATTCGGGTGCTTAACACCTATCTGCCGGAGGATTTTGAGGAAACCGGTGATATACTGATCCGGCTGAAGGACCGCTGGCTGTCCGGCGATCCGGACGACAACCTGTGCGGCTTCGCCGCTTGGCCGGTTATCGACTATGTCGGTGAGCATGGCTTGGCCCATCCGGACAAAGCGCTTGAGGTGCTGAGGGAACTTACCTCGATGTTCTCCGCCGAGTTTTCCATCCGCCCCTTCATCATCGAACATTTCGATCTGACGTTCCAGACCCTGGAAAGATGGACGGCCGATCCGGACGAACATGTCCGGCGATTGGTTTCCGAAGGTTCCCGACCGCGCCTGCCGTGGGGGAAACGGCTTCCGCAGTTGATCGCCGATCCCTCCACCGTCCTCGAACTGTTGGAAAAGCTGAAGGACGATCCCAGCGAATATGTCCGCCGCTCCGTCGCCAACAACCTGAACGATATTTCGAAGGATCATCCGGAAAAGGTTCTGGCCCTATGCCGCCGCTGGCAAAAAGGAGCGAGCCCTGAGCGGCAATGGATTATCCGCCATGCAACGCGAACGCTCGTGAAGGCCGGACACCCTGCCGTCTTCGGACTGCTCGGCTATACCGAAAACCCGCAACTTGATGTACAATCAGTGGACGTTTCGCCAAAAGCAATACAGCTCGGCGAGGCGATCGAGTTCGAGGTCACACTTCAATCCACCAGCGCCAGCGCTCAATCCATCGTGATCGATTATGCCATCCATCACATGAAATCCAACGGGCAGACCAGCCCCAAGGTTTTCAAGTTCCGGACGGTGAATCTCGCCCCCGGCGAAACGATGTGTCTGACCAGGCGCCATGCCATCAAACCCATCACCACACGCAAATACTACCCCGGCGAACATGCCGTCGAAATCCTGATTAACGGCAATCCATTCGGGAAAGCCGGGTTTACGTTATCGGAGGGAAAGGGGCCGTGAATTGTCGCATTTCTTCCGAAGCAGGCACGACGCGCTTCCCCGCCGAAAACCTGATGAAGTCCACGAAGATCGTCTTCCCGGATGGCAAGCTGGCCGTGCTGGGCGACATCCCGGCCGTGGGTACCAAATTCAAGACAGCGACCGAAACCGGACCGCAGGGCGGGACCCCGCTGGTTCGCGAACCGAATGGTGGGACCATCTGTTTTGGTTTTGAAACAACCGTGCCGTAGGGAACGGCCTGCCCAGGCCGATCATCCCGGTTTAGACCGACCGCGGAATCAGTATTCGTTTCTACGTGCCGCCCGGGTGACGGTTTCGGGCGGGATACCGTAGACACGTTTGAACACGCGTGAAAAATGATAGGGATCGTTATAGCCGACGGCTTCGGAGACTTCTTTCACAAGCAGAGCGCGATTGCCAAGTAATTCAGCGGCTCTGTTCATCTTCAGACGAGCAATCAGCTGAGAGGGCGGCTCTTCGGCAAAGCGCTTGAAAATACGCGCCAGATAGGCCCGTTCGATATGGCATTGCCGGGCGGCGTCCTGTACCGATTCAATCTGCAGAAAGTTGCGTTCAATATGCTGGCGGCAGCGAAGGTATGTTTGCCAGGCGAGGGATGAGGCACTGGCGTTGTCCGTTGCGGTGTCATCCACCGTGACGATGAGCAGTCGCAGAAGCAGTGCGCATTGGATATTTCGATGGCGGCTTTGTGTGTTGCCTGCGGCAATCAGGTTTTCAAGGATGCTGCGCACACGGAACGGGTGGGAGGTGAAGAGGGGCAGGCCGAGCCCCAGTCTCGTGCTCCTGAGCAGTTCGATCAGTTCATTCTCCGTACAGTCGACAAAGTGCTTGAGTAATGGAACGTCCGGGTCGGTTACGATGGTGTGCGGGGTGCGGGGTGCGGGGACCATAGCAGAAAATCATGCCTGGCCGTAATTCGTAGGTGTTTCCCTCCATCGACAGGGTTCCCCGACCGGCGGCTACAAACTCGATAGCATGAAACTTGAAGGAGCGGCGTTCGATTCGGTAATCCGCGGCACACTGCTCCTTCCCGCCGCAAACCACGGTCTCGCGGGTTTCTTTTTCCGGAGTCATATTTAGATAGTAATAATCCCCGGAGGTAACTTGTGTGGATATAAAGGATGTTGTTTTGTCATGCATATAACGTTAAATGAAAAGATTTTAGTTCACAGAGGTCCTGCTTTTAGGTGCGCATAAAAAAGCCACAAACATCCATTCTTCGGTCAAGTCGATACATTTGCGATATGTGGCATGCATGGTAGCTTCTTCTATGGCTCGTCTTCGGGCGGGCACTCGATGTTAACGATAAACCGTGGGGGATTTTACATGACCAACACATTTAAACAGGGCTTTGAAACCGCGGTAGACGCCATCGATCCGTCCATCGTTCCCTCCGTAACGCTAAGCAATGGAGATAAGATGCCCGTATTGGGCATGGGCACGTTCGGGTCCGATACTTATTCCGCCGAGGAGATCGCAACTGCCGTCCAGGGGGCTGCAGCGTTCGGGCAGCGCGCATTCGATTGCGCCTCCGTCCATAGCAACGAAAAGGAGATCGGTGGATCGTTCAAACGCATCATGGAAAGGGGCGTTCCGCGTGAGGAGCTGTTCATCACCTCAATGTGTGTAACGACATGTACGGCGCTGCCGGCCTCATTATGCAGCCGCGCCAGGCCTGGATCATGGATAGCGCAGGATTCCACGGCCTGTCGGCCACCCGCGCGTCATGTGTTCTTCCGCTGATCTGTTTTATAGCGATCACGCGCTACGGCAGGCGCACACACAACATTCACCACGCCGACAGGCCCCGTCCATCATCTAAAACAAGGAAAACACCATGCTTAAAGGAATTGACCCGATTATCAGCCCCGACCTGTTGAAGATCCTGGCCGACGCCCACTTTCCGGGACACACCTTCTGCCCGAAGAATGTCCTGCGTCATCACCGGCACCACCGCCAAGTATGGCAACATCATTTTGAAGAAGGGCGTCACGCCGGTCATCTAGACTCGGGGATACCGAAAGGTGGGAATACCGCATGTAAACTAGTTAACCCGCGAGGTTGTTCACGTTCCGCTTCGAAAGGGGTATGAGATATGAACGCTCTTTGCCCTGATTCCGGGGTGGGGCCATCGTGGAATCGCAAAGTTAGAGGCTTGATTCCAGGAACTGGACGTGATCAATCCGATCGGGAGAACGAAGAGGAAATGAAGGTTAGTTGGATGAAGATACACAGGGTGCTTGTACTGTCCGCTTTGGCGGCAGCGTGGATTGGAACCGTCGGGTGTGCATTGGCGGATACGGGATCATCGGTTCCGGCTCCGGGAAAATGGGGCGACTGGCCGAACTGGGGCGATCTAGGTGACGGCACCTACCGCAATCCCGTCCTGCCGGGCGACTATAGCGACATCGACTGCATCCGGGTCGGCTCCGACTACTACGCCATCTCTTCCACCTTCCAGTATTCGCCGGGCATGGTGATCCTGCATTCGACGGACCTGGTCAACTGGTCCATCGCCGGCCACGCGATCAACGATATTACTGAAATCAGTCCCCGGTTTAACTGGGACCGCATGAACGGGTATGCCCGCGGGGTGTGGGCCGGGGCGATCCGTTACCACGACGGGAAGTTTCGGGTCTATTTCGGTACGCCGGACGAAGGCTATTTCATGACCACGGCGAAGGATGTGGCGGGGCCGTGGGAGCCGCTCCACCAGATGACGAAGGAGCGAGGATGGGACGATTGCTGCCCGTTCTGGGACGACGACGGCCAGGGCTATTTCGTCGGTACCCATTTCAGCGACAACTGCAAGACCTGGCTCTACAAGCTCACACCCGACGGTCGCGATATCATTCCCGAGTCGCGCACCCTTATCAACGAGGGTGCTCACCGCGAGGCCAATAAGCTCTTCAAAGTCGGCGACACCTACTACCACTTCTACAGTGAGGTCGACCACAGCGGCCGCTACGTGATGATGCAGCGCGCCAAGAGCATTACCGGCCCCTACACCGAAAAGCGGCGGCTCAGCCACACCCAGGCCGAATTCCATGAGCCCAATCAGGGCGGTATCGTACAGACCGAGGCCGGCGACTGGTATTTTCTCACCCACCACGGTCACGGCGATTGGGAAGGGCGCCCGGCCAGTCTGCTTCCGGTGACCTGGGTTGATGGCTGGCCGATACTCGGCGACGTCGGCGACGACGGCATCGGACGAATGGTCTGGAGCGGCGAAAAACCTGTCGAAGGCCTGCCTGTCACCGTTCCGCAGTCCAGCGACGACTTCAACGGCCCGTCGCTCGGCCGTCAGTGGGAATGGAATTACCAACCGCGCATAGACAAGTGGTCGCTCACCGAGCGCCCGGGATACCTGCGCCTGCACGCCTTCAAGCCGCTGCGCGAGGACCAGCTGAAAACCGCCGGCAACACGCTCACACAACGGTCCATGCGCACCGCCCGCAATGTCGCCACCCTTGCGCTGGACATCTCCGGCCTCGCCGACGGCCAGGTCGCCGGCCTCTGCCATTACTCGGGTCCCAACTCCACTATCGGCGTGCGCCGCGAGGGGAGCGCCATGAATATCGAGTTTTCCCACAACGGCACCTTCACCCGGGGCCCGCGCATCACCTCGCGCAAGCTCTGGCTCCGCTCCACCTGGGGTCTCGACGGCCTCAGCCGCTACGCCTACAGCACCGATGGAAAAAGCTTCACCGAGTTCGGCGATCCCTACCAGCTCGCCTGGGGCGACTATCGCGGCGACCGCATCGGCATCTTTACCTACAATAACAAAGCCGAGACGGGGTATGTGGACTGCGATTCCTTTACATATGATTTCAACCATCCCGCAAAAGAGGCTCTCGCTAACGGCCTGATCCTCGGCTCGTGGAACTCCCAGGTTGAATTCGATAATGTCGCGGTCGCCTGCGGCGATTCCTCGGGATTGACAGACTCCTTTGACCGCGAAACGCCCGGTTGGATTCGCAAGGGCGGGGAATGGAAAGTTGAAAACGGCGTGCTGCACCAGAACTCCTTGGCCACCCCGGCCCTCATACGCTACCCCTTCACCTGCGAAAATCCCGATTACACTGTCCATGTGCGAGTGCGCAAAACCGGCGGAGCAGAAGGGTTTCTCATCGGCTTCGGCGCGCAGGATGAACAAAACTACTACTGGCTGAATCTCGGCGGCTGGGGCAACACCCGGCACCAGTTGGAAAAAACCTGGGACGGAGGCCGTTTAACGATCGGGCCGGCGGTCAATGGAACCATCGAAACCGACCGCTGGTACGACGTTCGTATCGAGGTCCGGGGCGACCTGATCACCTGCTTCCTCGACGGCCGGAAGATCATCGAGACCCGCGACGAACAGGGATTCGAAATGCTGTCGTATGACGATCTCGGTTTCGGTCGGCCGCTGATTCCCGATTTGGTGGCCGATCCCAGCATCGTGGATATCAACGGTGTCTTCTATTGCTACGCGACGACCGACGGTTGGGGACAGCATCTCTCCACCTCCGGCACGCCCGTTGTCTGGACCTCGCGCGACTTCGTCAACTGGAGCTTTGAGGGCTCGATCTTTCCTGACAACTTCGATTCCAAATACTGGGCGCCCAGTGCCCCGTTCGAACACGATGGCCACTACTACCTTTTTCCGACGCTGGACGGGCAAATCACCGCCACCGTATCCGACAGCCTGACCGGCCCCTTCAAAACCCTCGACGGCAAGGACATCTATCCCGACTCAGGCTGGAAGCCGTTTCCCATCCCGCAGCATTCCGCGATCGACGCAGAAATCTTCCGCGATGACGACGGTCAAGTCTACATGTTCTATTCCCGCCGACGCGTGGTGAAGCTCAAGCCCGACCTATCCGGCCCCGATGGCGCGGTCATAACCATTGACACGGGCGAGGGAAACTATTCCGAAGGTCCCTGGGTTTTCAAACGCAACGAGATCTACTACTACCTTTACACCCTCGGCGGGGGAGAGAGCTATTCCTACGCCTACCTGATGAGCCGCGAGTCGCCGCTCGGTCCCTGGACCATTCCAGCGAACAAAATCATCTCGGAAACCGATACCTCGGTCGGCATCTACGGTCCGGGCCATGGTTGCTTCTTAAACCCGGCCGGCACCGACGACTGGTATTTCATCCACCTCGAATTCGGCCGCAGCAGTACCAATCGCCAGATCTTCGGCCAGAAAATGACGTTCAACGCCGATGGCACGATCCAGGCGATCAAGTTGACCAACCAGGGGATTGGCGCGCTGCGCGAAGGTCCTGCGCTCGGGCCTAATCTTGCGCTCGAAAGCTCCGCCACGGCCTCCTCCGTCCAGCCGGATTGGAAGATCCGTTTTACGCCTCCGGCACCCGGACGCATCGAAACCTTCGCTCCCGGGCTCGCGCTCGACGGCTCCAACGGCACCCGCTGGATGGCCGAGCCCGGCGATGCAAACCCCTGGTTTCAGATCGACCTTGGCGAAGCCCGTAGCATTTCGAGCACTGAGGCCTATTTCGTGAAGCCCGCCGCCGGCCACGCCTACAAGCTCGAATGGTCGCTCGACGGCCAAAACTGGCAACCCTTCGGCGGACATGACGACGTGATTCTGCGCTCGCCGCATCGGGATGAAAAACAGATCCGCACCCGGTATTTGAGACTGACCATCTTAAAGGGAGAACCGGGACTTTGGGAATTCCGGGCATACTGATGAAGGCAACAGCCTCATCCGGAAGCCTATGTAGCTAGAAACGGTCGCTACGTCTGCTAGGTGATCGAAGCCTACTACATTGCTGATCAACTGGAAGGGTCACATGTCATTTGATGAAACAAGATAGTAAGGAGCATACAATGCATAACATATCGGGAATGCGGATTTTATTGATGCTGCTGGGAGGCTTCGCGGCCTCTTGTGCGGTAGTGAACGCGGAGAGTATTCCAATCACGGCGAAGCCGGATGTGATTGTGAACACCGGGAAAGAGCCGGTGATGGCTGGCAAGTTCAATCCGACCTGGGAGTCGCTTTCCCAATACGAGGTCCCCGAATGGTTCCGTGATGCCAAGTTTGGCATCTGGGCCCACTGGGGACCGCAGTGTGAACCGCAGGCCGGCGACTGGTATGCGCGGCACCTCTATTTCGAGGATGGGCCGGCATGGGGGGCGAATGTCACCGCCTTCCACCGCGAGACCTACGGACATCCATCGCAGAGCGGCTTCATGGAGGTCATCCACCGATGGAAGGCGGAGAAATGGGATCCCGAACGGCTGGTCGCCCTCTACAGGCGCACCGGTGCCCAGTATTTTTTCGCCATGGCCAACCATCACGACAACCTCGATATGTGGGACTCAAAATACCAGCCGTGGAACTCGGTAGCGGTCGGTCCGGAAAAGGATATTATTGCCGGGTGGGCGGCCGTAGCCAAAAAGAACGGGCTGCCGTTCGGCGTAAGCGTACACGCTGCGCACGCCTGGAGCTGGTACGAACCGTCGCAGGGTTCAGACAAGAATGGCGACAAGGCCGGTGTGCCGTACGATGGGAAATTGACCAAGGCCGATGGGATCGGCACTTGGTGGGAAGGCCTCGATCCAAAGGAACTCTACGAGCAGAACCACGTACCGAGTCCGAACTTCGATGATCCCCGCACGATCCATGCGCGTTGGAATTGGGATAACGGCGTGACCCCGCCGGACCAGGCTTACTGCGAAAAGTTCTACAACCGAACGATGGATCTCATCAACACATGCCAGCCCGACCTAATCTATTTCGACGACACAGCCCTGCCGCTCTGGCCGGTCAGCGATGCGGGACTCAAGCTCGCCGCACATTTCTATAACATGAACCTGAAGAAAACCGGCGGTAGAAGCGAGGGCGTCCTGTTCGGGAAAATCCTCGACGAGGATCAGAAAAAGGCGCTGGTCTGGGATGTTGAACGTGGCGTGCCGACGGCGATTATGAGTCCGGCCTGGCAGACGGATACCTGCATCGGCGGTTGGCATTACGATCGCGGTGTATACGATCACAACCGCTACAAGAGCGCCCGAACCGTTATCCACATGCTCGCCGACATCGTGAGCAAGAACGGCAACCTGCTGCTCAATATTCCCGTGCGCGGCGACGGCTCCATCGATGAGAAGGAGGAAGCAATCCTCGAAGGCATTGCCGAATGGATGGATGTAAACAACGAAGCCATTTTTGCCACCCGCCCGTGGAAAACCTTCGGGGAAGGCCCGGCCAGCGAAGGTGCGGAACTCTCCGCACAAGGCTTCAACGAAGGCAAGGGCAAGCCCTTCACTGCAGAAGACATCCGCTACACAAACAGCAAGGATGGCAAAACGCTTTACGCGATTGTCATGGGCTGGCCCGAATCTCCCGTTCACCTCAAGTCACTCGGCGCCGATGCTCCGTTTCTAAAACGCAAGATTATCACCATCGACCTGCTGGGATCCGGATCGACCATTCAGTGGAAACAGAACGCAGATGCACTCGTGATCGAAACCACGCCGAGTGCTCCGGCTTCGGAAGCCCGGAGTGCCGCCGTGTATAAAATCGGTCTTTCAATATAGGGTAGTTAGGTCGATATCAGCGATGCGCAATACCCGATCGAATGGCGGGCCTTTTATGGGGCAGATTGCGCCGATGTCCCTGCGAGAATGATAGATGATGAAGAAAAACCATAGAGTTGCGATCCGGGCTGCGGCCTCATCCGTCCTTTTAGGAAGTACAACGTCCGTGTTCGCCCAGTTGCACGATTGGGAAAATCCGGCGGTCATCGGAATCAACAAGGAGAAGGCGCATGCGCCGTTTGTGCCGGCCAGCGAAAAAACTTCCGATACGCGTGTGGTGTCGTTGAATGGTCAGTGGCGCTTCAAGTGGTCGCCCGATCCGGAATCTCGTCCAAGGGATTTCTACAGTGAGAACTATTCGGTAGCGGATTGGGATCAGATCCGGGTTCCCGGCAACTGGCAGATGCAGGGATACGGCCGTCCGATCTACACCAATATGAAATATCCCTTCAAGCCGGACTTGCCCAAGGTCACCGAGGAGCCGGATCGTTATTTCTACAGTCACGATCACCGCAATCCGGTGGGTAGCTACCGCACTGAATTTGACGTTTCGGCGGAGTGGTTGAAGCAGCGGGTCTTTATTCATTTCGGGGGGGTGAAGTCGGCATTCTACCTCTGGGTGAACGGAAAAAAGGTCGGTTACAGCCAGGGATCGATGACCCCGGCGGAATTTGATATCACCGATTATATTCGCCCCGGGAAAAATCAGTTGGCCGTGGAGGTGTATCGCTGGTCCGACGGCAGTTATCTTGAAGACCAGGATATGTGGCGTTTAAGCGGCATCTTTCGGGATGTGGACCTGTTCATCCGTCCGCCCGTGTTCATTGAGGACTTTTTCGTCATCGCCGAGCCGAACGATGCATGGACCCATGCCCGCGCGGTGATCGAGGTTGCTGTCGAAAACCGGGCGAAGGTGGCGGGGGAGGTGATTGTCGAAGCCGTCGTTTCCGGCACCCCCAAGCCGTTGACGATCACCAGGAAAACGGACTCGATCAAACCGTCTGAAAACCGGGCGATCACACTGGAAATCCTTATCGATAATCCGGAACTCTGGTCCGCCGAAACGCCGAACTTGTATGATCTGCATGTGATCCTGAAAAGCACCGGCGGAAAAACCATTGATACGGCGCACTGCCGGTTTGGCGTCAAAAAGGTCGCCGTCCAGGGCGAGGTATTTACCATTAATGGCAAGGCCGTCAAGCTTAAGGGCGTTAACCGGCACGAGCACCATCCCCGCACCGGGCGCCATGTGGATCTGGCTACCATGACGCGCGATATCCAGCTCATGAAACAGGCCAATATCAATTGGGTCCGTACCTCGCATTATCCCAATGATCCGCTTTTCTATGAGCTGTGCGATACCTATGGCCTGTATGTTATGGACGAGGCCAACCAGGAAACGCACGGTTTTGGTATTGGAAACAGTATTATGGGCGATGATCCCGAATGGGAGGCCGCCCACGTGGACCGCCCCGTGTCCATGGTCGAGCGGGATAAGAACCATGCCTGTGTAATCATGTGGTCGTTAGGTAACGAAGGCGGGAGCGGACATAATTTTGAAGCCATGGCCGAAGCGGTCAGTGCGATCGATCCTTCCCGCCCGGTATACTGCGATTCCGATCGAAGCGTTTCAGCAATTTATGACGAAGGATATCTTTCGCCCGAACGTTTTAAACGCTTGGGCGAGGAAATTACCGATCGTCCCGTCTGCATGCGCGAATATGCCCATGCCATGGGGAATTCGGTCGGAAATCTTCAGGAATACTGGGATGTCATCTATGCGGATGAAAGCATCGTGGGGGCTGCGATCTGGGACTGGGTGGATCAGGGTATTGCGAAACCCATTGACGGTTCTCCGCTTCAATATGGCACGGAACCAGCGTCATTGGCGCTCAAGGATGGCGAATACTGGGCCTATGGCGGCGATTTCGGCGACCAGCCGAATGACGGGCCCTTCTGCCTCAACGGCCTTGTTGGTCCGGATCGTGTTCCGCATCCGCATTACTACGAGGTGCAGAAGGTTTATCAGCCAATTCTTTTCGAGCTGGTCGGGCAGAAACCGCTGCGCCTGAAGATTACCAGCCGTTACCATGTTCTGTCGCTGGATGCTGTGTCGCTGAGCTACAGTTTCTGTGTGAACGGAAAAGAGCTGCCCCAAGAATCCTTGACGTTCAAGCCGCTGCTGCCGGGAGAATCGTGTGTCATTGAGATCCCTCGGCCTGCAGGGCTCGATTATACCACGGCAGACGTCTGCCTGAACCTGTCGGCACGTCTCAAATCGTCCACTCTGTGGGCGGAAAAGGGATTCCGCGTGGCCAGGGAGCAGTTTGTTCTCAAGCGGGGTGCCATTCAAAGCGTTCAGGCTGTGCCTGAGGAGCTGAATGTGCAGGAATCCGAGAAGCAGATCCGCATTGAGGGTGATGGCTTCAGGGCCGTGGTCAGCAAGGAAAACGGAGCCCTGGTCAGCTGGATGCAGGATGGGGATGAACTGCTGCACGGACCGCTGGAACCGTATTTCTGGAAGCCGGCCAACGACAACCAGAAGCGCAACGGCTACAATGACCGTCTGGGCCCGTGGCGGAAGGCCGCGGACAACCGCGTCATCAAACAGATCAGACACGAACTGCAGGATGGGCTGGCCATGGTCCGTTGCATCATGGAACTGCCGGACATTGGCGCCGAATATGCCCTGGATTACACCATCAACGGTCAGGGAAGGATTCAGGTTCAGGCCGACTATCAGCCGCAGCAGGGTTCCATCCCCCTGATGCCAAAATTCGGCATGCGTATGCAACTGCAGGAGCGTTTTGATCACATCGTCTGGTATGGTCGCGGACCGTTTGAAAACTATCCCGACCGCAAGAGCGGCTCCCTGATTGGCTTGTATGAATCCACGTTGGTCGATTTTATCTCGGACTATATCGTTCCGCAGGACAATGCCAACCGTGGCGATGTGCGCTGGTTTTCCCTGGCCGATGACGCAGGCCGGACGATCATCGTCACCGGTCTGCAGGATCTCTGTTTCCGGGCCTGGCCCTACATCGAGGATGATGTGGAAAAAGCGCATCATCCGCATGAACTGCCGGACGGGGATCTCATCAACCTTAACATCGATCTGAATATCCATGGCGTGGGCGGCAATGATGCCTGGGGAGCGCGCACCCTGGCCCCGTACACCATCGATGGTAACCAGTCCTTCTGCCTCGGATTTATTCTTGAATGTGTGGGAGGTACTGAGTGATTCCGGCTACATGACGGATGCCCGGCGCGGTTGAGTGCATCATCCTTTATGTTGCGATCAACCGGAGAATATGGCACATATATTCGTCCATGTTACAATCACGTAACCAAGTCTATGAATGATCACAATAAAAGGTTCATGCCATCCGCCAACGATGGCGGTATGGAGCAGGAAAAGCTGTTTCCGCTGGTGTATAACGAGCTGCGCCGGCTTGCGGGCGCACGCATGGCTGATGAGGGGGGAGCACATACCCTTCAGCCGACGGCTCTGGTGCATGAGGCGTGGTTGCGAATGGTCCGCGAGGAGGAACGCAACTTTGAAACCAGAGCAGGCTTTTTTTCGGCAGCCTCTCGGGCCATGCGGCAAATCCTGGTTGAACATGCCCGTCGGAAAAAACGGTTAAAGCGTGGTGGAAGCCGACAACGAGTGGATTTGGAGATCCACGATCTGGCCGGTGCAGAAGCGGAAGACAAGATCCTATTGGTCGAGGATGCATTGATGCAGCTGGAGCAGGTGCACCCTGAATGGGCGCAGATTGTGGTGATGAAGTATTTCGGGGGCATGACCCAGCTGGAAATTGCCGAAGCTCTGGGCATGGGTGAGCGGTCGGTTCGGCGCTACTGGAGCTGTGCCCGCGGCTGGCTCTATGATCGGATCCGTTCGGAGACGGACTCGTGACGATAAGTGATCCCGATCAGCGCAGGACTCGTGCCGATGAAATCTTTTTTGCGGCTATCGAAATGGAATCCGCTGCCGAACGAACGGCTTATGTTGAGCGCGTCTGCGGCCAGGATGTTCCATTGCTCAAACGGGTGGAACGGTTGCTTTCGGCTGTGGATGATTCAGAATCCTTCTTTTCAGATGACGCTCCAACGCAGGTGACCACGGCGGATGTTGCCGCTACTCTTGACGGTATTGAAGGAATTCTAAACAGAGCCGGGAGTGCGTTTGATGATGACGGAGAGGTTGGCAAGCAGATCGGCGCCTATCGCCTGTTGCGAAAGATTGGCGAGGGTGGGGCCGGCAATGTCTATGTAGCCGAGCAGTCCGCTCCGGTTCGCCGAATCGTTGCCTTCAAAATTATCAAACGGGGCATGGATACCCAAAGTGTGATTGCACGCTTCGAAGCGGAACGCCAGACCCTGGCAATGATGGAACACTCAAATATTGCGCATGTCTATGATGCCGGTGAAACTGAAACCGGCCGTCCCTATTTTGTGATGGAGTTGGTGCAGGGGATCCCAATCACGAATTACTGCAACACCAACGGCTTGGACTTGCGGCATCGCCTGACGCTATTTATACAAGTCTGCCATGCTATTCAGCATGCACATCAAAAGGGTGTTATTCATCGGGATATCAAACCATCCAATGTGCTGGTCGATCTCCAGGAGGGTTCGCCTCGTCCGCGTGTGATCGATTTCGGTATCGCGAAGGCGGTCCACAAGGGCCTGTTTGAGGATATGAAGGGCCATACAGCAGTGGAACCGTTTATTGGGACACCCTCCTATATGAGTCCCGAGCAGGCGCGCATGGGTAGCGTGGATCTGGATACGCGTAGTGATATCTACAGCCTGGGCACCCTTCTGTATGAGTTATTAACTGGTCGTACCCCGTTTTCAAGGAAGGAACTGGTGGATGGGGGGATCGATGAAATGCGGCGCAAGCTCATGGAGCAGGAACCTCTGCGTCCTTCCACCTGCCTGAAGCAGTTGAGTTCGTCCGAACAGGACGCAATGGCGCGCCAGATTGGCGATACGCTCTTGCTGGAACGTGCACTTTGCGGGGATCTGGACTGGATTGTAATGAAAGCGTTGGAAAAGGACCGTGAGCGACGCTACGAAACCGTAGAAGCATTTGCCTTTGATATCGGTCGCTATCTAAACCACGAGCCGGTTATGGCCCGGCCACCCAGTCGCCGCTACCGCTTCGGAAAGATGGTTCGCCGGAACCGGGGCCTGGTGGTTTCGGTATGTGCGGTACTGGCGGCCCTGCTGGCCGGGTTGGCGACGTCAAGCTGGCTGCTGCTTCGGGCCAAGGTTGCGGAACAGTTAGCGGTCGAGTCGCAACAAAGCGAAGCCCGGTTGCGTGTCGAGGCTGAAGCGCGCGAGAAAATAGCCAGAGCTGCAGTATGTCTGAGCCGGAATCAATATGTCGAGGCGGAGCAGTTGGTGGTGGATTGTGAACTTCCTGTGATTAAGCCCTCGCTTGAAGCCCGGGATCTGTTTCTAAGCTTGGCACACTGGCGTATTTTTGATGGCAATTGGTCGTTGGGAAGTGAACATCTCCAGAAGTTTGTCCGGGCGAACCGGGTGGACCCAACCGATCTGACTTCCGAGGCAACTCGGGGCCTGATTTGCGTTGCCCCATCGCTGGTGGTGGCCGGTGATCTGGAGGCATATCATGCATTCGTCGATGAGACACTTACTCATTTTGCAGCCACAAAGAGCCCCATCGCGGCCGAGCAGGTCATGAAAATGTGCCTGGTTTATCCCTGTGAAGATTCTGCACTTATGGCTTTAAAGCCATTGGCAGGCATTCTGGAAAGATCGGCGAAAAGTGATGTCCCGAGATCTGAATATGATGCGACGGTGATGGCCTGGCGGATCTGGGCGCTCTCCATGTACGAATACCGAAGGGGCAATTATGATGCCACGGCCCAATGGTCCATGAGGAATATGATGAGCCCGGACCATTCGGCGGCACGGATCGCGCTGGATCACATCGTGCTGGCTATGGCGATGGGGCGGAAGGGCCGGATCGAAGACGCTCGCCGGGAATTGGCCGCGGGCCGTTCCATGGTAGCGTCCGGACTTCCGCTCGGCTTGAGCCGGATAGAAGAGTACGGAGATAATCCTACTGGATTCTGGTACGATTGGATTTTGGCCACGCTCCTGATCGAGGAAGCGGACCTCTTGTTGGCCGGCCCTCTTTGAGGGCTTAGTCCGTCGATGCTGCCGGACAACGGTTCCGCGCACCTTGCCTGCGTTTTTCCTCAAACTAAGTGGCCGGAAAAAAGGTCGTATGGCGCCTGTATGAATTAAGTTTGCTTCTTTTCGGTTATATCCAACGATCGAAACGAAATGGAGTTTAATCTATACAGAGGATGATACGATGGCACCGATAAACATTGGACGATATGGGCAGGCTGTATGCGGATTGCTGGCGGCTGCATGGGTTGGCGCGACCTTGGTTGCTGCGGCGGCTCCGGCGGGGCTGGATGAAAATGGACATCTGATGGCCGTGGAAAGCTCCGTGAATGCGGCGTTTTCCATGGTTCAATTGGAAAACGGCGTGCAACTGTGCATCGGCGACCGGGTGAAGAATGTGATCTTCTATGCGCCGGCCACGGTGCGGATAAACGAAAATCTGGGTAAAAACTACTGGGAACATCCCAGTATTGTTGTTGAGGGCAAGCCGACTGCGGTTCCGTTTGAGGTAAAGGATGCAGGCGGCAGCATCACCATTATCTCGGATCAACTGCAGATCAAGGCCGACAAGGCAACCGGCGCACTCACGTTCATGGATGCCTCCGGCCAGGTCCTGACGAAGGAGCGGGCTGATCAGCCGAGCGAAATCAAGCAGGTGGAGATCTCCGGTGCGCCGACCTATGAAGTGGCGAATACGTTTACGCTGAAGCCGGATGAAGGCTGGTATGGCTTCGGGTATGTTGATTCCTCTCCGGCAGAAATCAACCGCCGCGGCAAGGAACTGCTCCTGATTCAGACCAATCTGGGCATCGTGATTCCCATGATCCTCTCGTCGGAAGGCTACGGCATCATGTGGGACGCTTATTCCATCATGCGCTTCAAGGATGACGAAAACGGAGCACGGCTCTGGGCCGAAAGCGCACCGGGCGGGGTTGATTATTACTTTTTCACCGGCGACACGCTCAACGATGCGATTGTCGGTTATCGGGACCTCACCGGCGACGCGCCAATGATTCCGAAACAGGCGCTCGGCCTATTTATGAGCAAGGAACGCTATAAGACACAGAAGCGCATCGTCGAAGTGGCCGAAACCTTCCGCAAAGAGCAGTTCCCGCTCGATTATATTGTGCAGGACTGGCAGTACTGGGGCTCCGACAAGGACGGCACCTGGAGCGGCATGATCTGGAATCCGGAACGCTATCCCGATCCGGAAGGCATGATCGAGTCGATCCACGACCTGGACATGAAACTGATGATCTCCATCTGGCCCGGCGTGGGCAACGACACGCCGCTCGCCAAGGAGCTGGATCAATACGGTCTGCGCTTTGAGCCGCTGCACTGGATTTCCAAAAAGGCTCGCATCTACGATGCCTTCAGCGAAAAGGGGCGCGAGATCTATTTCAAGCATATCAAGCAGGGGCTGCTTGACAAGGGAGTGGACGCTCTCTGGATGGACGGTACCGAGGTCGAGGTAGGCACCGCATGCTGGAATCCAAACGAAGTGGCGCGCGATATCAAGCGCCTCGGCACCAATGCCATGGGCGATTTTTCCCGCTACCTGAATCCGTATACGCTCATGACCACGAAGGGAACCTATGAAGGCCAGCGCGCCATAAACAACCAGCGCGTCTTTACGCTGACGCGGTCTGCCTGGGCCGGTGCGCAGCGGTATGCGGCGGCCTCCTGGTCGGGCGATTCGTTTGCCAGTTGGGACACGCTTAAGGCGCAGATGGCCGGCGGACTCAATGTGACCATGTCGGGCAATCCCTGGTGGACGCAGGACATCGGCGGCTTCTTCGTCAACAATTTTCCCGGCGGCGAACAGAACCCGGCCTATCGTGAACTGTTTGCTCGCTGGTACCAGTTCGGTGCATTTAATCCTTTGATGCGGGTGCACGGTACCAACATTGAACGGGAGCCTTATATTTTCAAAGAGATGGACCCTGACATGTATCAGGCGTTGCTCGACATTACGCATCTGCGCTACCGCCTGATGCCCTATCTCTACAGCCAAACCTGGAAGGTGACGAGCGAGGGCTATACGCTCATGCGCGGCCTGCCGCTCGATTTTTCGGACGACGTCAAGGCCCGCGACATCAGCGACGCCTTCATGTTCGGTCCGACGTTTCTGGTTCATCCGGTGACCCGCCCCATGTACAACGTGGATAATCCGCCGGCCCCGACCATTCCGCAGGAGTATCTGCGCACGCCTGACGGTAAACGCGGACTGGCCGTGCAGTATTATGACGGAGTCAATTTTGATACACCGAAGGGCAAAGAAGTGGATCGCATTGTTGACCACGACTGGCCCGGCCCGCCGCTGGCCGAGCCTCCGGGCGGCCTGGACAGCTGTAACAATTTTTCCGCCCGCTGGGAAGGGATGCTCATCGCGCCTGAAAGCGGGGAGTATGAAATCGGGGTCGAGGGCGACGATGGTTTCCGGCTCTATCTGGACGGAAAGAAAGTGGTCGAAGACTGGAGCCAGGCGGCCGCGCGTTATCGCAGTACCAAAATGGATCTGCGCAAGGGGCAGAAGGTCGAGCTCAAGCTGGAATTTTTCCAAGGCGGTATGGAACGTGTTCTGCGTCTCGGATGGCGTACGCCCTCGGAGATTCGGGAAATGGAATCCGAGAAAGCCGGCATGGACACCATGTATGCAACCTACCTGCCGGAAGGGGCCAATTGGTTCGACTTCTGGAGCAATGAGCGGTTGACGGGGGGGCAGATGGTTGAACGCGAATGCCCGCTTAATATTCTGCCGCTGTATGTGCGCGCCGGGTCAATCGTGCCGATGGGGCCGGTCATGCAGTACGCCACCGAAAAACCCGATGCACCGTATGAAATCCGCATTTACCCGGGTGCCGATGCCGCATTCACGCTCTACGAAGACGACAACGAAACCTACGACTACGAAAATGGTGAGTGTGCGACATACGATCTGGTTTGGGACGATGCGGCCAGAATGCTGACCATCGGACCGCGTAAAGGCTCGTTCCCCGGCATGGTGGCCAAACGTCAACTCGCGATCGTGATTGCAGCTCCGGGCCACAATGCAGGGTTGGACGTGGGGGATTATGCCACCCAGACCGTCAACTATACGGGTGAGCAGATTCAAGTGAAGTTTTAAGGAGTGCGTTGATTGATGAAACATATCATGAATAAAGGAATCGTGGTCATCGCAGGCGTTCTTGCCGTTGGCGTAAGTCATGCCGCCGATCCGGTTGTGCAGACCAAGTTTACGGCGGACCCGGCTCCGTTTGTTCACGATGGCGTGGTGTATCTTTATACCAGCCACGACGAGGACAATGCGGGGCCCGGGATGGGGCGGTTCCTGATGAAGGATTGGCAGTGCTACACCTCCACGGACATGGTGAACTGGACGGATCACGGCACCATCGCCTCTCTAAAAACGTTCCCCTGGGCAGTTCAGGAAAATGACGCATGGGCACCGCAGGCCATCGAGCGAGATGGAAAATTCTACTTCTACGCTCCGGTGAGTGTGCCCGGCTGGCCGAAAAACGTGATTGCGGTGGCCGTGGCGGATGGCCCGCTCGGACCCTATGAAGATGCGCTGGGTAAACCGCTCGTCGGGCCGGAAAACGGCTTTATCGATCCTTCACCTTTTATCGATGACGATGGTCAGGCCTATCTCTATTGGGGCAATCCCAATCTGTGGTATGTGAAACTCAATGACAACATGATCTCCTATTCCGGAGAGGTCATTAAAGATCCTTCGTTCGCCAAGGTGGAGGGTGAGCCGGATCCGTTTCATTTTCAGGAAGGCCCCTGGGCGTACAAACGCGCCGGTCGTTATTACATGGCCTATGCGTCTACCTGTTGTCCGGAAGGCATGGGGTATGCGATGAGCGACAGTCCGGAAGGTCCATGGGAGTTCGGCGGATACATTATGCGCCCGGACAGCCGCTCTTCCGGAAACCATCCGGGGATTATCGACTATAAAGGAAAATCCTACGTTTTCGGGTTTAACTTTAAATTGAACTTTTCCATCACCGAAACCCACCACGAACGCCGTTCGGTCTGCGTTGCGGAGCTGAAGTTTAATCCGGACGGCACCATCCAGGAATTGCCCTGGTGGGAGGAAGCCGATCCCGTTGATCAGGTTGAAGCGCTGAATCCCTATACCCGCGTTGAAGGCGAAACGATTGCCTGGAGCGAAGGCATGGCGTCGGAACCCTGTTCTGAAGGCGGAATGAATGTCTATCCGAAAAGGGATGGAGCCTTTATCAAGGTGCAGGGCGTCGACTTCGGAGCGCCCGGTGCCGGTGCGTTTACGGCTTCGGTAGCCTGCGGCACGGAAGCCGGACTTGTTAAGGGCGCAACAATTGAGCTTCATCTCGACGGGGTGGACGGCCCGCTCGTCGGCACCGTGCCGGTCGGTTACACCGGTGGGGCGTGGAAGGAAGAGACGATTTCGGTTGAACTTTCCGAATCCGCCGGCGTGCGCGATCTCTATTTTGTGTTCCGGGGCGAGTCGGTCCACCTTCTTAAATTTGACTGGTGGCGTTTCGCGAAGAAGAGTGCCGAACCGAAGCTGGTTGCAGTGAATGCCTCGGTCGAGCAGTATAAGATCGATACGGCCTCCGGCGATGCCAACCGGATTCCGCTCCGAGTGGATGCAATCTATTCCGATGGTACGATGAAGGAGGTCTCCGGCCTGGCGCAGACCACTGTGGATAAGCCTGCTGTGGCATCTGTGGGCGAGGGCATGGTCTCCGGGGTTGCCGCCGGAGAGACGACACTCATGGTCGAGTTTGAAGGAAAATCGGATGCGCTTTCCCTGATCGTGAAGGATCTGAAGAGCGAGCTTACGCCGCGGAAACTGATCGTCAATGCGCCCAGGCTGGATCTCATTGTAGGGAATAAACAGGGCTTCAGCGTGACGGTTGAATATGTTGACGGGCACACCGAAGACATTACGCAGCAGGCGACCTATACCGTAGCCGATCCCCAAAAAGCCTCGGTCGAAGACGGTGTGATAACCGTCCTGGACAAAGGCCGCACCACTGTTCAGGTGGAATTCAAGGGCCGGTACGGGATGCCGGTGTCCGCCCCGATCGCGATTGTGGGTTCCTATCGCAATCCGTTTGTTCGAAACAAGGCCGATGAATTTGATGCCCAATCGGGCGTTTTGACCGAGAACAGCTCCGAGGAAGGCAGCAATATCTGCAATATCGAAAACGGGGACTGGGTGTCTTTCAATGCCCTCGATTTCGGTTCCGGCGCTAAAACGGTGGAGCTTCGCGTGGCTTCGGCGACCGAAGGCGGAACCATTGAAATCTATCTCGATCGTGTCGACTCCAAGCCCGTGGGAACCTGCAAGGTGTCCAATACCGGCGGATGGCAGTCGTGGGAAACTGTAAGCTGCCGGTTGCAGCATGTGCGGGGACAGCACGATGTCTACTTCAGGTTTACGGGAGGCTCCGGCTATTTGCTCAATGTGTACGATTGGAAATTCAGCAAATAACCTGTAGCGGCTGTACTTATAATCAGGGATCTTCTTCATGAATATAAAATTGATGTTCACGGCCATCAGTGCCGTGTCTTGCATGTCCTGCGCCGCCGTTGCGGACGTAGCGGTTAAGCCGGATCAGCCGGTCCAGCTGTTTCCGCTCTCTTCGGTCCGACTGCTGGACGGGTATTTCAAGGATGCGGTTCAGGCCAACCGGGCGTATCTGTTGGCCGTCGAGCCGGATCGGCTGCTTGCGCCGTTCCTGCGCGAAGCGGGGTTGAAGCCCAGAGCGGAGTCCTACGGAAACTGGGAAAACATCGGGTTGGACGGCCATACGGCCGGGCACTATCTTTCCGCACTGGCCGGCATGATTGCCGCCGGCGCCGATGACGACGGCGAACTCAACCGTCGGCTCGATTATATGCTGGATGAACTGGAGCGCTGTCAGAAGGCCTATGGCGATGGATACATCGGCGGGGTTCCGGGAAGTCGTGAACTCTGGGACGGGATAGCCGACGGCAATATTAGGCTGGTATGGGATAAGTGGGTGCCCTGGTATAACGTACACAAGACCTTTGCCGGGTTGCGTGATGTCTATCAGGAAACCGGCAAGGAGAAGGCCCTTAAACTGCTGGTCGGTCTTGGTGACTGGTGCGTCAAGGTAACAGCGGATCTTTCCGATGGACAGATGCAGCAAATGCTGAACAACGAGTACGGGGGCATGAATGAAGTGATGGCGGATATCTATGCCCTGACCGGAGATAAAAAATATCTCCGGACCGCGGAACGCTTCAACCATCGACACTTGTTCGATCCGCTGGTCAAACACGAAGATCACCTTACGGGGCTTCACGCCAATACGCAGATTCCCAAGGTGATCGGCATGGAACGGGTGGCCGCTCTGACCGGAAACAAAGACGATCATTCCGGTGCCGCATTCTTCTGGGACACGGTAACGGAAAACCGGTGCATCGCATTCGGCGGCAACAGCGTCAGCGAACACTTCAACCCCGTCGACGATTTCTCGGGCCTGCTCAAACATCGGGAGGGTCCCGAAACCTGCAATACCTACAACATGCTGCGCCTGACCGAGCAGCTGTTTTCCGCAGATCCCAAAGCCGCATATGCAGACTTCTACGAACGGGCGCTCTATAATCACATCCTGGCCTCGATCAACATCCGCAAGCCGGGCTATGTGTACTTCACCCCGATTCGTCCGGATCATTATCGTGTTTATTCGCAACCGGAAAACTGCTTCTGGTGCTGCGTGGGAACGGGTATGGAGAATCCCGGGCGGTATGGCCAGTTTATCTATGCGCGCGCGGAGGACGGGGTATACGTAAATCTGTTCATTCCCTCCGCCCTGCAGGTTGCTGATGGCTTTACCCTGCGTCAGGAAACGCGGTTTCCCTACGAACCGAAAACGCACTTGGAAATGGACCTGAAAAAACCTTCGAAATTCACCCTCTACCTGCGCCACCCGGCCTGGGTTCCGGCTGGAAAACTGAAGGTCAGGGTGAACGGAAAGGCGTTTTTGACGGACTCCCACCCTTCTTCCTATCTGGAAATCAACCGCGAATGGAAGGCCGGGGACACGGTGGATGTGGAACTGCCCATGCAGATCAGCGTGGAGCATCTGCCCGACGAATCGGACTGGGCAGCCTTGCTGTATGGACCGATTGTTTTGGCCAGTCCGGGAGGGACCGAGCGGCTTGACGGTCTGTTTGCGGATGGCGGTCGCATGGGCCATGTCGCCCACGGTCACATGCGTCCGTTGGATCTGGTGCCGGCGCTATTAACAACGGATCAGGATCTCCCTGGTCACATCAAGGTGGACTCCTCCGGTGGACCACTGTGCTTCCGGATCATGGATGTCGTTGAGCCCAATCAGCCGGAAGGCCTGTTGTTGGAACCGTTCTTCAGCCTGCATGAACAGCGCTACCAAATGTACTTTGAGCTGACCTCTGCTGAGAAAATCCTAGCCCGCAAAGAGCGGTTGGCTGCGGAGGAGCGTGCCCTCGCCGCCCGTGAGGCCGCCACGATCGACCGGGTGGCCGTGGGAGAACAACAGTCGGAAGTCGAGCATGACTACGAGGGCTCTGAAACGGAAACGGGAATCTACAACGGCCGCCGGTGGCGCCATGGAAAGGACATTCAGTACACATTGGACGCCCGCGGAGAAAAGAGCGTCGTGCTGGAGGTGACGTATTCGGGCAGCGATGACGGACGGACGTTCGATATCTATGCAAATGGAACCAAAATAGCTACGCAGCACCTGACGGCCGAGAAGCGGGGCGAGTTTATCCGCAAGCGCTACACGATCCCTGAAGCGATTGTCAAAACCTCGCCCGACGGACGCGTTACGATCCGGTTTGCTGCAGCCCAATGGCTCGCCGGAGGCCTTTACGATGTCCGGCTGATGAAGCCGGGAAAAGATATTGATAATGACCAGCCATGAAGACTGAACGGAGGGACAATTGATAATGAAAACCGTACTTAAGAATATGCTCGTTCTTGCGAGCATATTGGGAAGCAGCTGTCTGGCAGATAACCCGTTTATACAAACCTTTTATACGGCGGATCCGGCTCCGGTGGTGCATGACGGTGTGTGCTATGTCTATACCAGCCATGATGAAGACGTGACGGAAAATGGATTCTTTACGATGCGGGATTGGCTCTGCTATTCCTCGACCGACATGGTTAACTGGACCGACCTCGGGACGGTGGCCTCCCTGCATGATTTTAAATGGGCGGGGCAGGGATGGGGCGGTGGTTTTGATAACGGAGCCTGGGCGCCGCAGGCGATAGAACGTGACGGAAAGTGGTATCTGTACTGCCCGCTTCAGGGCCGGGGCATCGGGGTGCTGGTTGCGGATTCTCCGGCCGGCCCGTTCAAGGATCCCATCGGGAAACCGCTCATCGGCGGCGATCATATCGATCCCTCGGTATTCATCGATGACGATGGCCAGGCCTATCTTTACTGGGGCAATCCCAAGTGCTGGTATGCCAAGCTGAACAAGGACATGATTTCCATAGACACCGGCATTGGTGACAAAGGCCTCGTCTCGCTGGACATGACCGTCGAGGAGTTTGGAAAGCGCACCAAGGAAGATGAACGTCGGGCCACCACTTATGAAGAGGGACCGTGGCTCTACAAACGTAAAGGGCTGTACTATCTGTTCTTCGCCGGCGGCCCCATTGCGGAGCACATCGGCTATTCCTCCAGCAAGAGCCCGACCGGTTCGTGGGAATACGGCGCTGTCGTGATGACGCCCCGGAGTGCCTTTACCATCCATCCCGGCGTGGTCGACTTCAAGGGCAAGACCTATCTCTTCTACCACGATGCCGACCTGCCCGGCGGCGGAGGTTTCAAACGTTCCGTATGTGTGGACGAGATGGAGTTCAGGCCCGACGGCTCCGTCAAACCGGTGGAGCCGACCAAAGAAGGCCCGAAGCAGGTCGGTCATCTCGATCCCTATGTCCAGGTCGAGGCCGAAACCATCTGCTGGACCGGCGGCGCTGAAACGGAACCGTGCGAAGAGGGCGGCATGAATATCTGCGATCTCGATGACGGCGACTACATCAAGGTCAAGGGGGTTGACTTCGGCTCCGGCGCGTCCATGTTCGGTGCGCGGGTGGCTTCGTCCTCCAGCGGCGGAAAGATCGAACTGCGACTGGGCGGCGTGGACGGCAAGTTGATCGGCACCTGCAGCATACCCCGGACCGGTGGCGAACAAAAATGGGAAAACACCTCGTGCGAGGTCAAGGGTGCCTCTGGTGTGCACGACCTCTACCTGAAGTTTGTCGGCGACGGCGAACTGTTCAACGTCAACTGGTGGAAGTTCAAGAAAAAGTAAGAGAACAGGTGTTTGCGATGATACTGCGGCGATTCTTTTTGGCAGCGACGGTGCTGGCTGCGGTATGCTCCCATGCGGATCCACAATTTCTCTCTTGGGCGAAGACGCCGCCGATGGGCTGGAACAGTTGGGACTGCTTTGGCACAACCATTACCGAGGAGCAGGTCAAGGCGTAGGCCGACGCCATGGCGAAGCTTCTGAAACCGTCCGGCTGGACCTGCCTGACGGTGGATATCCAGTGGTACGAACCCAATTCCCATGGGCACGGATATCAGGCAGGAGCACCGCTGCAGATGGATGAATACAGCCGGTTGACCCCGGCCCTGAACCGGTTTCCTTCGGCCGGCGATGGCAAGGGCTTCAAGCCGCTGGCCAACTATGTTCATTCGAAGGGCCTCCAATTCGGCATCCATATCATGCGGGGGATTCCAATGCAGGCGGTCCGCGAAAACACCGCGATTCTCGAAACGGATGCGCGGGCCGTGGATATTGCGAATCAAAACAGCACCTGCGCGTGGAATCCGGATATGTATGGCGTCGATATGAGCAAAGGCGGGGCGCAGGCATATTACGACTCGCTCTTCAGCATGTATGCCTCCTGGGGCGTGGATTTTGTCAAGGTAGACGATATTGCTCGTCCTTACGACGAGGTCCAGAGGGCGGAAATAGAAGCCATCCGCAAGGCGATCGATAAAACCGGGCGACCAATGGTCCTGAGTCTGTCGCCCGGTGATACGCCGATCGAGCGGGGCGCGCATGTGTGATGAACCATGCCAATATGTGGCGTATCTCGGACGATTTTTGGGACCGCTGGCTGCCGCTGTACGGCATGTTCGGCCGCCTCGAAAAATGGATGCAGTATCGCACGGAAGGGGCGTGGCCGGATGCGGATATGCTACCGTTCGGGATTGTGGAGTTCGATCGTCCGACCCGCTTTACCAGGGAAGAGCAGAAGACCTGCATGAGCCTGTGGTGTATCGCCCGCTCACCGCTCATTCTCGGGGCGGACATGACAAAACAGGATCCGTTCTCGATCGACCTGCTCACCAACCCGGAGGTGCTTGCCGTAAACAAGAACAGCACGAACAACCGGCAACTTTCCCGCGACAACGACCCGTTCGACTTGTCGTATCCCGATTACCAGAGTCGACGGATTGACGGTGAACCGAAGTCGGATGTGATTGATATTGAGGTACCGATCAAAAACGCCCGCCGTCTGGTGCTTGCTGTCGGTGACGGCGGGAACGGGGCATATACTATGATCACGCGGTCTGGATCGAGCCCACGGTTTCCGGCCCGGCAGGAATACTTAAACTAACGGACCTCGACTGGGAACTGGCCTCATCCGGATGGGGTATCGTGCGAAAGAACCGTACGGTAGACAATCGTCCAATCACACTGGACGGCAAGGAGCTGGATGGGATCGGAGCGCATGCCGTTTCGGTTGTCGAGTTTGAGCTGCCGGAAGGTTACGACACCTTTACGGCGCGCGGCATGATCAGCGAAGGCAGTGGGGGCGACGGCCGGGTCGAGTTTGTGGTGAATCCGGAAAAGCATTTAAAGCCGGAGCGCAGTGCCGTTTCGATTGATCTCTCAGCTCTCGGAATTTACTCCGCGGTCTCCGTGCGTGAGCTTTGGGGGCGTGCCGATATAGGCATATTTAAAGGCTCGTTTATTGAAGAACTTCCGCTCCACGGATCCGGACTTTATCGAGTATCCCCCATGGCTCCAGGGCGAAGTCAATAAATTCAATGTGGCTTAGGTGGAGCTAGGGCGTCAATAAAGCCTGTGCGTGTATAAGCACGCGTGAATACATGGAGCATGGCGGGGTGTTGGCCATGATCGGGAAGACGCGTGCATACAGTGGTTACAGAGTTTCATATTTTCATGTTTTGCGTTCAGTAGTGCTGATTGCGTAGTGGCTGGACGTACGTATCATGGGTACAAGTGCGAGGAGGTTTGTTAACCCTCCCGTATGATATCTGGAGAGGGCCTTTTAGGACGATTTTCCAATGGGCAAGGATGTCCATGTCTTCCAATAAAGGTCATTGAAAAAGGAGGCATGATAATGAAGAGGAAGAGTATGGCGTGGGCCATTGCCTTGACGTTGGGCACTGTTGTCACAATAAGTCAGGCCGTAACCGTAATGAATGAAGACTTTGAATTATATTTTGAAGGCGATTCATTAGGGGTTGCTCCGGGGTGGACCGGAGACGTAACCAACCAAACCGCCTATGTGACTAACAGCGGGTCGAGTCTTGTGGGTGAGTTCACCGGAACGGATTGGGGGGTCATTGGGTTGTCTATTCCGGGCTATCCGATTCCTGATGGTGTTGAGTCTAAAATCCTGTCCGACTACACCATCGAGTTTGATGTGGAGAAAACCGAGGGAACAGGAACATCCCCGGAAGTCGAGGTTTCTGTTCCGGGACTCGGGCTGGTTCGCATGAACTATCCAGATCCGGCGGTTGGAGGCGGACAGACACACGTCTCGTTGAACCTCGCGAACAATATCTATATCGATTCCGGTTTCACCCTGTACGGACAAAGCACCGTGGATCTGGTCCTGAAGCAGTTTGGTGGTGCAGAAACCGTTAGACAGACCTATCAGGTTGACAATGTCGTTCTCTCGGTTGATCCCTCTCCCTTCGTCAAGCTGGAAACTCTGCCAACCGGAACATTTATCGACACCGGTGCGACGCTTTCCGCGACCTATGAAGACAATGCCCTCGAAATCGATACCATGACGCTGTATATTGACGGTACCTCAGTGGTTTCGTCCAATAGCTATGCCGGCGGTTCGGAAACGAATACGATTTCGTATGTAGCAAGCGGATTGTCGATGGGCATTCATACGGGCAAGGTTGTTGTTGCTTCGGGCACTACGGAAGTGACCAATCAATGGTTCTTCACGCTTATCGCGGATGATCCCACGATCGTGGTGGGCAGTGAAAACTTTGAAGCCTACGAAACGGGGGTTTGGGATGCCGGAAGCAATCCCGAGCCGAATCCCTCGTTCCATGACGGAGGAACGGATGCTACGATTATCGATGAGGGTGGCACAAATCAGGCCCTTCTGGTGAACGGCAACCTGTCAAACTACTGGGCTGCCGGTGTTGTGTTTGATCTGGATATGAGCGGTCTGAACGTGAGTGCGGATCGTGATGATTACGCCTTGGAATTCACTGTTAGTGCAACCAACATATATGAAGATTGGGCCTCAATTGGTTTTGAGGTTTGGGTCTTTAACGAGTCTGGTGTTGAAGGCAGCATCTTCAATCTTGGTGCGGTTAACGCAGCGGGCCTTTCTGCCCTCCGGTCACACGAATCTTATCATTTCTCCTTCCCTCTTGGTATCGTAGATGACACGCCTTGGAATAGGGAAGTACCGATGGATCCGTCGTTGGATACCTGGCGGCTGACTTTTGCTGCCAATAATACCCAGTCTACGAATGACCGACCCGTTTCATTCACTGTAGACGACATCGTGGTAAGCTACACAAAGCCGCCGTTCATCAACCCGACCGTTGCGCCGATCGGCACGACCACGAATGATCCTGTAATGACTGCATCGGTGAACGATGGTAGCAGTGAGGTGGACACAATGATGCTCTATCTGGATGACATCGTAGTGGCTTCCAACAGTGTTGCAGGCGGATCGACGACCAACATGATCAGCTATGCTGCCGTTGGAGCGTCCGGCGGTTTGCATCATGCAAAAGTGGTCTATTGGGATACCGGCACGAACATTGCGACTAACGTTTGGTCATTCGTTGTTCCGGCCACGCCCTTGCCTCCGTCGACAACCGCGCAGGCGCTATGGAATGTAAATATGGCGGGGTGCGTTAACAACGGTCTCCGGACAGTTACGAACGGTCTGGTTCTTGTTGCCCCGACGACCGGTGGATCCAATCTCTGGAATAACGCTTACGGCGCAGGAGCACCATGGGACAGCCCGAATATGGCGACCGTTATGGCTGCAGACGAAACGAATTATGAGACTGTGGGCATTGAATTCGAAAATAGTAACTGGAATGACGGTCCGCAGAGCTGGGCAGGGTATTTCAGTGAGTTTACCGCTTTATCCAACACAATCTGGGGTGCTACCCAGGGGGATAATGACAGCGGAATCGTGCGGTTTACCGGTGTGGATACCAACGAAACCTATGATGTCTATATCTACTGGACCTGGAATCGAAACGACGATGCGAAGACATTTAACGTTATCGAAGGTATTTGTAATCTGCCGACGCTGACGATGGACCCGGATAGAGCTGCGCTCATTGCAAATCCTACAAATTATGTTGAAGGACAGAATTATATTGTATTCACCAGTATTGAACCGGATGAGAACGGTAATATTGCGATTCAGTCAAGCTACAGTTGTGCCTTCCAGCTTGTGATGCGTGGTGAGGGCGGTGGACCTGTTGGACCCACGATTGATCCCACTATCAAATCATTCAGCGTATCCGGTGATATGATACATCTCTATTGGGACTCTGAAAATGATGTGACCTACAGTGTGAAGAGCAAGTCCAACTTAAGGGGCGGTGCCTGGGTCACGGTTACAAATGTACCAGGTGCAGGTGCAACGACTTCAACCACGGTTCCGCTATCAGGCGATACGGAATTCTTCATGATTGAAGGTAACTAGTTACTTGTCGTAAATGTGCAGCAGGGTGTGTGAAAGCACACCCTGTTGTTTTTAGTTGGGCAACAAATTCGACTTATTCTTTGCAGAGCGATTGCATGGAGGGCTGAGCATGACTCGCAAGGTCGCTTAGTACTAAGTCATGAAAGCTGCATTTCTGTAAGGTCCGGAAACATCTGCAAGGCTGAAATCAGTATAGATGACAGTTTGAGAATAGGATTTTGAAGAGACAATTTTAGGTAAGCGTTCCGCGGAGCACCTCTTGTCGGGAGCTGGATTGAGTCGTAGGTTTTGTAAAGGTCGTAGGTCCGTGTCTATGACTTC
>JAFGVP010000166.1 GCA_016937945.1 Pontiellaceae bacterium
GAAGTCATAGACACGGACCTACGACCTTTACAAAACCTACGACTCAATCCAGCTCCCGACAAGAGGTGCTCCGCGGAACGCTTACCCATAAAGGCAGGGTTATGGAAGCTGCCAGTCATAGCGCTCATGTAGAGAGCGCGCCTTATCCTTGGCCGACCACCCTGTACCATGCGCTGCCCCTTCTGGTTTCCGCTGTCCTTGTTGTAGGGAGCCAGCCCCGCCAGGGCGGCGGCCTGATGGTCCGTTATCAAACCCAGTTCCGGAAGATACGCAAGCAGATTCATTGCGCTGACTGTTCCGATCGACTTGACTGCAACAAGGCGGCGAAACTTGTCGTGAAAGTCAGAATGTGCCTTGAGCAGCTCGGATAACGGATTCAAGGCGTCCAAGGGACGCCCCAGCCTCATCCGCACCGATGCAATTGGGAAGGCCTTCCCAATTGCATCTCTTCTCAACACCTATTGGGAAGACAAATGGGAATCTAGCACAGTTGGAGACATACAAGGGACGATGTCCTCATTGTCCTTGGTCAACGGGGACGTTGACCCTCCACTACAGCCGGCATATTTCGCGAAACCCGGGAATTAGCATTAATACTCTTGGATTCGCTTTTTTTATTTTGAAAAACTTGATCCGCCGTTTGAGTTGTTGAAGATTGTTATTTTACGGGTGCTCGGAATTAGTAATCAGGGGGATTTTGATGAAAAAGGCAGCGTGGTTGTTTCTTGTCGTTTTGGGGTGCGGTCGTCTTTGGGCGGATACGCTGTATGTGGATCTGGACAGTCCGGCGCCGGCCTCGCCGTTCGGCAGCTGGGAAACCGCCGCCACCAACATTCAGGACGCGGTCGATGCATCGACGGATGGCGATGTCATTCAAATTGCCGACGGTCATTATCTGTTGAGCGCAGAAGTCAGCGTTTCCGGCGCGATCACCCTCCAGAGTGTCAATGGCCCGGAGTCGACGATCGTCGATGGGCAGGGAAGCGTGCGCTGCTTTAACCTTGGTGGTTCGGCCTGTGTGATTGAGGGGCTGACGATTACAAATGGATACGGGTCCGGTCATGGTGGAGGGATTTATTGCGACGACACGATCCCTGTGATTACCAACTGCATTATCAGCGGAAATTCGGTTTCGGGGTACCCCACAGCTTTTGGCGGTGGGGTCTATGGTGGCACAGTAAACAACTGTACGATCTGCGGAAATTCGGCTTTAAGTACTATGGTAAGAGTTGGCGGCGGGCTGGCAGGATCAATCGCAAATAATTGTCTGATTAGCGGAAATTCTGCAGGGGTCGGCGGAGGGATGTCTGGAGAAACAGCAAATAATTGCACAATCATTGGCAACTCTGCTTCTAATTTTGGAGGCGGGGTGAACCGTGGTAACGTGAATAACAGTATTATCTGGTATAATGAAGCCCCTGATGGAAATGATCTCGATAGTGAGTATGTTACGGCTTTTTACAGTTGTTCGCCGGATGTGACGCATGGAGTGGATGGTAATATTACCAATGCTCCCATGTTGATTGATGAATATCATATGTCGACCAATTCGCCGTGTTGCGGAGCGGGAAGCAACGATTATGTGAGCGGTACGGATATGGATGGAGATGCCTGGCTGTATCCTCCGTCGATGGGTTGCGATGAAATTGAAGCGATTGGGCCGATCTATATTGGAATCGGGTGTGACGTTACTGCAGTACTCTACGATACTCCGATATCCTTTATCGGGCAGGTCGATGGGGTGGTATCCATGTGGTGCTGGGATTTCGGGGATGGGACTTCGACTTCCAATGTCCTTTCGGTAGAACACAGCTGGAGCAGTGAAGGATCCTACGATGTGGTATTGACCGCCTTTAACAATACCTGGCCGGATGGAGTGTCTGTAACGCAGGCCGTCACGGTGCTTGGCCTTGCGGATTTTACAATTCATGTTTCTCCTTTTGGTGATGATGCCGCCGATGGATTGAGCTGGGCAACGGCGAAGCAGAGTGTTCAGGCGGGAGTTGATGCGCAGGATCTGGTTGGCGGCAGTGTGCTTGTGAGCAATGGAACCTATGCGTTGTCCGAGCAGATTCTGGTGGAGAAGGATATTATTGTTCGGAGCGTAAATGGTCCTGAATCGACCATTATTGACGGTCAGGGGAGTGTGCGTTGTTTTAATCTTAAGAATTCGGCATGCATAATTGACGGATTTACGATTACCAATGGGTACAATGTGGGAGAAGGAGGAGGGATCCGCTGTTCGGGGGGAATGCCTGTGGTTACAAACTGCATCATAAGCGGAAATACTGCGGGGATGGGCGGCGGTATGTTCTATGGAAGGATTTACGACAGTGAGATATGTGGCAATACTGCAACTGATGCGGGGGGAGGACTGTGCGTGAGTACAGCGGTCGGTTGCCGGATCAGCGGGAATACATCTGGGTATCATGGCGGTGGAATGTCCGAGGGTGTGGCGAATGGGTGTACAATAATTGGGAACACGGCCGATTATTATGGCGGCGGGATGCATCTCGGAAATGTTATCAACTGTCTGCTCTCAAACAATTCGGCGTATTATGGTGGTGGCTTGTTTGACGGAACGGCGGATTCGTGCGTCGTTATAGAAAATATTGCTTTCTGGGGCGGCGGGATACTCGATGGCGCCGCAAATAGCTGCATGATAACCAGCAATACCGCCTATTATGGAGGCGGGATGCATAGTTATTTGACCAGCGATTGTGCGGCTACGAACTGTACGATTGTCGGCAATACAGCCATCTTTCAGGCTGGAGGAATTGGGGCGGCTAAGGTGAATAACTGCATTGTGTATTACAACACGTCCCCGGACGGTGATAACCTGAAAAATGTTGATGTGTTTTATTCCTGTTCTCCCGATCTGACGAATGGAGTAAATGGCAATATTACGAATGCGCCGATGCTGCTGTGGTCCTCCCATATTGCGGCGGATTCCCCCTGCAGGGGGGCCGGAAGCGTCAATTATCTATCGGGAACGGATATTGATGGAGAGGCCTGGAGTAATCCGCCTTCGATGGGATGCGACGAGCCGCTTTGTACTGCAACAGGAGCCTTGCATGTGGCTATTGCTTTGAATGCGGAAGAGGCGTTGAGCGGCTATCCGGTTCGATTTTGCGCTGATATCGACGGTATTCCTTCGCGGTTGGTTTGGAATTTTGCTGCCGGATCAATGGTGACCAATGATCTTTCGCCTGAGCATGCATGGGAAACCGCCGGCAGTCAGGTTGTCATTCTTACTGCATACAACGACAGCTGGGCGGCCGGCGTTTCGGCTACGCAGATGATAGCTGTTGTTGCTGAAGAAAACCTGACCAACTCTGCGGTCTATGTGGCAGTGGATGGTGATGATGCAAATGATGGTTTGAGCTGGGCCAGCGCCAAGGAAACGATTCAGTCGGCCATTGACGATCAGTATGCAGGCGGTCTGGTGCTGGTGGGACCCGGAACCTATGCCGGCGGCATTGTATTGGGCAAAGGGATCACGGTACAGGGAGCCGACGGTCCGGAATTGACGATCATTGACGGCATGGGCAGTGGACGCTGTTTTGGCGTCGACGATTCTGTATGTACCATCAGTGGATTGACCATTGCCAATGGAAATACCGAGTTCAATGGCGGCGGGATATACTGTGCCGGAGGAAATACCACGGTTACGAACTGTATCATCAGGCAATGCCACGCTAAGTGGAACGGGGGAGGACTTGCGGGGTGTGGAGTTGTGAGTCGTTGTTCGATTGTCAGCAATACGGTCGGAACTGCGGACTTCGATCATGGTTATGGTGGAGGGGAGGCCGGCGGCTATGTGGAATACTGTACTATTTCCGGAAACTGGGCTGCATATGGTGGTGGCGGAACCGTGGATGCCGTGACCGAAAATTGCATCATCATGGATAATTCAGCAGAGAGAATGGGGGGCGGGATAAGCTTCGGAATCATGGCAAACAACTGCACAATCAGCAATAACACGGCGAAATTTGGTGGAGGGGTGTACAATAGTCTGGTGAAGAACTGCATGATCAGCAGCAATACTGCACAAACTGGCGGCGGGATGAATCATGGTACGGCGAACAGCTGTACAGTCCGTGGGAATGTGGCGGATAATGCAGGCGGGATGTGGTACGTCACTGCAGATAACTGCATGGTCAGCGGGAACACGGCGCAATATATTGGCGGTGGGATGTATTGTGGCTCGGCGAACAACTGTACGGTCAGCGGAAATTCAGCGGGCAATAATGGCGGAGGAATGTACGATGTCTCTGCGTACAACTGCATTGTATGGTATAATGAATCAAAGAATAAAAGTAATTTTGCTTACGGCGGCTCTGCCGGATATAGCTGTTCGCCGGATTTGCCAGATGGCGTGAGATTCAACACAACGAACGCACCCTGTTTTGTGGATTATGAGAACGGGGATTATCGGTTGATGTCCAATTCGCCCTGCATCAACTGGGGTGAAAATACCTATGTTTCAAACTTGGTGGATGTGGCCGGGAATCCGCGCATCGTGGGGGATTATGTCGATATGGGCGCGTATGAATTCCAGAGAGCGCCGGCGTCGGACCGTGATGGCGACGGAATGGATGATGACTGGGAACGGTCGGTTTTCGGCGTCAATGCCGATGGGGCGTCCGATAATGATGGCGATGCGTTCTGTAACGCAGATGAATATATTGCCGGTACCGATCCGACCAATTCGGCGTCTTTCTTTACGGTAACCAACGCGGCGCCGGCTTCCGGCTTTGTGGTGCAGTGGAGTGCTCTTGAGGGGCGTTATTATTCCGTGCTGTGGACCGATTGCCTGACGAATAGCTGCACGACCTTGCAGGACAATCTGGAATATCCGCAGAACAGCTATACCGACACGGTGCACAGCGCTGAATCCGCCGGATTTTATCAGGTCGAAGTCCGGTTAAAGTAGCAGCTTTGCTGGAAGGGACGATGTACTCATCGTCTGCGGGCAGCGAGGACGCTGTCCCACTATGCAATCGGGTCGACGATAAACGCCTCAACGAGCTCCGAGAAGTGAACCTGCGCCGAAGTCCATTTCGGGTTGCTCGTGATCTCTCCGGTGCTCTTGGCTGTATTGTTGAACAGGATAAAGAGGTTTTCGCCGGCGCAGATGTGGGCATCAAAGCCGGATCCGTATCCTTCGTGCGAAAAGGCGAAGTCGCCGATCAGCGTGGCGGACGGATCCAGCGTTCCGCGCAGTGCGGCGATGTCGGAATTGAAGTCAGCCTTGAAGGCTTCTTTGCGGTTTCCTGCGTATTCGAGCAGCTTCCATCCGGCTGCATTTTTCTCGACCAGGGCCCATTCGTCGAATACCGGTTCGCCGACGGCGCTGTGCAGGTTGGTCAAGGCGGATTCGATTCGGTTTGCGGCGGCAGTCTGGTTCATAAAGGCTCCTGAAAAGTGTTTTGAGGATAGTAGCGAATTTCGGGCCAATCTCAAGGCGGGGGCGTTTAAATGTGGTTTGACTCGTTTCCGGATATGCTTATAGTCAGCGGCTCGTTTTGGGGAATATTCAACCTACAAGGAGTTAATCAATGAACAAACTGACGATCAAGGATCTGGATGTGCAGGGCAAGCGCGTACTGATGCGCGTAGACTTCAATGTGCCGGTCAAGGACGGTGTTGTAGGCGACGATACGCGTATTGTTGCGGCGCTTCCTTCCATTAAGTATGTGCTCGAAAACGGCGGTTCGCTGGTGCTGATGAGCCATTGCGGACGTCCGAAGGGCGAAAAGAACATGGAGTACACGCTCAAGCCGGCCGCTGATCGTCTGGCTGAACTCGTTGATGCCAAGGTTACGCTGGCTCCCGACGTGATCGGTCCGGAAGTTAAGGCAATGGTAGAAGAACTCAAGGCCGGCGAAATTCTCGTTCTTGAAAACGTCCGCTTCTACAAGGAAGAAGAAGGCAAAGGCTGCACCGCTGAAGAGCAGGATGCATTTGCCAAGGAACTGGCCTCTTTCGGGGATGTATATGTGTCCGACGCCTTCGGAACCGCACACCGTGCCCACGCCTCCATGGTCGGCGTTACGAAGTATATCGACCAGTGCGCCGCCGGCTTCCTGCTCGAAAAGGAAATTGAATACCTCGGAAAGACTCTCGAAGCTCCGGAAAAGCCGTTTGTCGCCATCATCGGCGGTGCCAAGATTTCCGGCAAGATCGACGTTGTCACCAACCTGATGGATAAGTGCGATGCGATCCTGATCGGCGGCGGCATGGCGTACACCTTCTACAAGGCCCAGGGCATTGCCATCGGCGGTTCGCTGGTGGAAGAGGACAAGGTCGAGCTGGCCGGCGAAATCCTCAAGCAGGCCGAAGCCAAGGGCGTTAAGCTCCTTCTGCCGGTTGACAACATCGTAGCCGACGCGTTCTCTGCCGAAGCCAATACCAAGGTTCAGGAAGGCGACATCGAAGACGGCTGGATGGCTCTCGACATCGGTCCGAAGACCATCGCGCTCTACTGCAACGAAGTGGCCGGCGCTAAGACGGTTGTCTGGAACGGCCCGATGGGCTGCTTCGAAATGGCTCCCTTTGCCAAGGGCACCTTCTCCGTTTGTGAAGCAGTTGCTAAATCAGACAGCATCAGCATCATCGGCGGTGGCGACAGTGTTGCGGCGGTTAACAAGTCCGGCGTTGCGGATCAGATGAGCCATGTTTCCACCGGTGGCGGTGCTTCCCTTGAATTCATGGAAGGAAAGCAGCTTCCGGGCATCGTGGCCCTGACCGAGAAATAAGCGGTTCATCGCCTATTGATCGATAAACTCCCGTTTTCCGGCGGGAGTTTTTTGTTTGCTAGGTCGTTCTCACCGAGCACGCCGCCGCACTGCCGCCTAGCGGTTTGTATCACTATGGGCGGTCAATTCTAGCTATGCTTCTTGCTGGCGAGTTCTGCGATCGCCTGAATCTGTTCGCCGAGGTTGCTGATTCGGGATATTCATCTTTGTCATTCCCTGTTTTTAAGTATGTGCCGTATCTGCGGTTGTCGATCTTGCAAGTTTTAACCAGCGATGTGGTTTGTGCCCAAATTCGGGAGCCTGCCTGCTTGTCATAATGGGGGGCAGTCGCTACATTCTGCGCTTTCCGTTACAGGGGAAGTATTTCACCACAGAGAGCGCCGGGGGTACACAGGGGGAGGTTCTCCGTGATCCTCTGTATTCTCTGTGGTTTGTTTTTAATGTGAAGTGAGCTGTATGTCGGAGAGGCCGATTATGTTTAAAGAAGTTTCCAGTAAGGTGAGTTTTCCGGAGATGGAGGAAGAGGTAATCAAGCTCTGGAAGGAGCAGGATACCTTCAAGAAGTCGCTGGATATCCGGAAGGACGGCAAGGAGTTCGTATTTTACGACGGACCTCCTTTTGCGACCGGTCTGCCGCATTACGGCCACCTGCTTGCCGGAACCATCAAGGACATCATTCCCCGCTATCAGGCGATGCGCGGTCACTATGTTTCCCGTCGTTTCGGCTGGGACTGCCACGGTCTGCCGATCGAAGCGCTGGCGCAGGAAGCGCTGGGGCTGGCCGGCGCGCCGGCGATCAAGGAGGCCGGCGTCGATGTTTTCAACGAGCAGTGCCGCTCCATGGTAACCAAGTATGTCGAGGAGTGGGAAAAGACCGTCACGCGCATGGGCCGCTGGGTTGACTTTCAGAACGACTACAAAACCATGGATACCCCGTTTATGGAGACGATCTGGTGGGTCTTCTCGCAGCTTTGGGAACAGGGGCGCATCTACAAGGCGCACCGGATCATGCCTTACAGCTGGAAGCTCAACACACCGCTCTCCAATTTTGAAGCTGGCCGCAATTATCAGGATGTGCAGGATCCGGCGGTTACGGTGCGCGTTAAGCTGATTAATTTTGAGTTTGAAAACGCCAGCGCGCTGATCTGGACAACGACGCCGTGGACGTTGCCGAGCAATCTGGCGATCTGCGCCGGTCCGGATGTTGATTATGTCGCCATTAAGGATAAGGAAACGCATGAAGTTTTCGTATTGGCGCAGGCAAGGCTTTCGGCCTACTACAAGAAGGAAGAGGAATACGAAGTCCTCAAAGCCTATAAGGGTACCGATCTGAAGGGCATCAAATATGAGCCGATCTTCGATTTCTTTGCTGAGAATCCCAACTCGTTCCAGATTCTGAACGATGCATATGTAACGACCGAAGACGGTACCGGGATTGTGCATCTGGCGCCGGCCTACGGGGAAGACGACTATCGCGTTTGCCGCGAAGCGGATATTCCGCTGGTCGATCCGCTCGATGAAGACTGTGTGTTCACCTCCAGGGTGCCGGATTATGAAGGCCAGTTCTGCAAGGATGCCGATAAGGAGATCATCCGTGCGCTGAAGCATGGCGGGAAGCTGATCCATCAGTCGACGATTCAGCATAGCTATCCCTTCTGCGAACGTACCGACACGCCGCTGATTTATCGCGCCATCGACGCCTGGTATGTGCGCGTGGAAGACCTGCGCGACCGCATGCTGGCCAACAACGACGGCGTGCACTGGATGCCGGATTATGTCGGCGAAAAGCGCTTTGCCAATTGGCTGGCCGACGCCAAGGACTGGAACATCAGCCGCAACCGTTTCTGGGGTTCGTGCATTCCGGTCTGGGTGAATGTCGAGGACAAGGACGATATGATCTGCATCTCTTCGATCGGGCAGCTCGAAGCGCTGTCCGGCCAGAAGGTGGACGATCTGCATAAGCATTATGTCGATGAAATTGTCATCGATAAGGACGGCAAAACCTACAAGCGTACGCCCGAAGTGCTCGACTGCTGGTTTGAGTCCGGTTCAATGCCGTATGCCCAGAATCACTATCCCTTTGAAAACAAGGAACACTTCGAGGCCAATTTCCCTGCGGACTTTATCGCCGAGGGTCTCGACCAGACGCGTGGCTGGTTCTATACTCTGATGGTTCTGTCCACGGCACTGTTCGACAAACCGGCATTCAAGAATGTCGTGGTGAACGGTCTGGTGCTGGCGGAAGATGGGCTGAAGATGTCCAAGCGTCTGAAAAACTATCCCGATCCTGTTCATGTGATTAACGAGTACGGCGCCGATGCGCTCCGCCTTTATATGATCTATTCGCCGGTGGTGCGTGCGGAATCGCTGCGTTTCTCGGAAGAGGGCGTGAAGAATGCATTGCGTCATCTGCTGCTGCCGTGGTGGAACGCATACAGCTTCTTCGTGACTTATGCCAATATTGACGGCTGGGTGCCGGAGCAGTCGGTTCCGCAGCGCGACAATCTGATGGATCGCTGGATCCAGAGTTCGCTGGCCCGCCTTGAGCAGCAGGTGACCGAGGCGATGGACCGCTACGATCTGCAGGCGTCCGTCCGCCCGTTTGTTCAGTTTATTGAAGATCTGACCAATTGGTATATCCGCCGGTCGCGGCGCCGTTTCTGGAAGAGTGAGGATGACGGCGACAAGATGCAGGCCTATTCCACGCTGTATGAAGTGCTGCTCGGCCTCTGTAAGATCGCTGCGCCGTTCACGCCGTTCATTGCGGAAACGATCTATCAGAACCTCAAGACCGACGGCATGCCGGAATCGATTCATCTGTGCGATTTTCCGACCGCCGCTGACGCTAAACGCGACGAGGTGCTGGAAGGGCAGATGGCGCTGGTGATGAGTGCGGTGGAGCAGGGCCGGACCCTGCGCGGTGAATACAAGATCAAGAACCGCCAGCCGCTGTCGAAAATGTATGTGGTCTGTGATGACGAAAAGCTGCTGGCCAACATCCAGGAGCTCGAAAGCCTCATCTCCGACGAACTGAATGTGCGCGAAGTGGTCTTCGGTACGGATTCTTCAGAATTGGCCACGATTCAGGCCAAACCCAACTTCAAGCAACTGGGCCCCAAGCTTGGTCCGCTGATGAAAAAGGCCGTTCCATTGATCAACAGCCTGAGCGATGAACAGATTGCTGCGATATCCGGCGGTGCAACAGTATCGGTTGAAATGGATGGCAAAGTTGTAGAATTGTCGTCGGATGATATCGAAATTGTAAGAAATCCAAAGGAGGGCATGGCCGTAAGTACGGAAGGTTCTCTGGTTGTCGGGCTGGATACGCAACTTGACGATGAGCTTGTTTTTGAAGGACTTGCGCGTGAATTTGTTAACAAAATACAGAATATGCGCAAGGAGATGGATCTTGAGGTAACCCAGCGGATCCGGATCGGTTTCAAGGGAGATGCCGCCATTGGCATGGCGGTTGCTAAATACAAAGCATACATTGAGGCGGAAACCCTTGCTCTGTCGTGCGATGAGCAGGATGAGGGCGGAGAAGTTGAAACCCAGTGGGAATTGAACGGACACCCCTGTTTACTGTCTATTTCCGCCGGTTCTTAATAGCCGGATATGTTGGTTGACAGGGGTGGAGTCAGATGATAAATACGCAACCCTTTATTTCAGGAAGAGCTGAACGAGCAGTGGAGATTTAAAGAAAATGGCTACAAAAAAAACCGAAGACAAGGCACCGGCAAAAAAGACATCCGTATCTCCTGTTGCCGGAACCAACGGCGGTCCGCTGACCGGAAAGATCGCAAAGAGCAAGCACTTCACTCAGAAGCAGCTGAAGGAGCAGCTTCGTCGCCTGCTGGAGCTGCGCGAACGGGTTAGCGGTGAAATTCTCTCCATCAATCGTGATTCGCTCAGCCATACAGATCCTGATCCGTCGCTCTCCGACCAGGGAACGGATACATTCGATCGCGAGTTTGCTCTGAACCAGCTCAGTAATGAGCAGGACGTTCTCTTTGAAATTGATGAGGCGATTCGCCGTATTGAAAACGGTACCTACGGCATCTGCGAGATGACCGAAGTGGCCATCAATATTGAGCGTTTGGAAGCGCTTCCTTATGTTCGTTATTCTGTGCAGGCGCAGGCTGAGCTGGAAAAGGGCCGCAAAACGTATCGTCCGTTCGGTTCCACGATCCACAGCATGTAGCCGCGGGAGCGTTGCATGCTGATCTTTCTGCTTGGTATCCTTGTTCTGGTTCTTGATCAGCTCACCAAGCAGGCTGTGCGCAATCACTTTGTCTACGCGGATTCGCATCCGGTTATTGATGGGTTCTTTAATCTGGTCTATGTCCGCAACGATGGAGCGGCCTGGAATATTCTCAGCGGACACAGTATAATCCTGATCCTCATTTCGGTTGTTGTGATGGTCTTGTTGTCTGTCTATCGCCGGCATTTCCTTGATGGGCGTTTAATGCACCGCATGCTGTTCGGCCTGCTGATCGGCGGGATTGCCGGTAATCTGGTGGATCGTATCCGTTTCGGCTGGGTCACTGACTTTCTCGATTTTGAATTCGGTACGTATCATTATCCATCGTTCAATGTGGCCGACTCGGCCATCTGTATCGCCATCGGACTTTACGTAATCAGTAACTTTCTCGCTTCCCGCAATAAAAATAACGGGCAGGAAAAAGAGGGCGCGGAGCAGGTTGATGGATAGCAGTGGTCGACATGCATTTTTTCTGGTGGGTCCGACGGCCTCCGGAAAGAGCGCCGTTGCCCAGTATATCGCCGAACGCAACGGATGGCGCATTGTCTCTGCCGATTCCATGAATCTTTATCGGGGCATGGATGTCGGAACGGCAAAACCTTCTGTGTCGGAGCGGGCTCTCGTTGATTATGCTGGAGTGGATTTAGTTGATCCGACGGAAAAGTTCAGCGTCGCCGCTTATCTGGAAGCTGTTCGTCCGGCATTTGATTTCGGACAGGATGTGATTGTCGCCGGTGGTACAGGACTTTACGTAAAGTGCCTCACAGAAGGCTTTGATGATGTGCCGCCGGAAAACGAAGCCCTTCGAACCGAATTGGAAGCCCTCGATTTTGACGATCTTGAGCGGCGCGCGCGTGAAAATGCGCCGGATTTGTTTAATGCGTTAACCGGGGATGATCGTCGGAATCCGCGCCGCCTGATCCGGATTCTCGAACGGGAAAACGGTTGGGACGGTTCTCCGCGCCGCCCGGAGCCCGGTTCCTGGAACGTTCGATCCAAGCCGACTATTGTCGGTCTTCGCGTTGAGCGGGAGGTGCTGGTCCGGCGCATCGGGGAACGGGTGGAAAAGATGTATGCCTCCGGCCTGCTGGATGAGGCGCAACAGCTGATCGACCTGAAGCTTTCTTCAACAGCATTGCAGGCCATCGGTTATGCAGAGGCATTTGCTGTCATTCGGAGTGAAATGACCGTTGACGAAGCAAAAGAAAAGACCATTATCCGCACCCGACAGCTGGCAAAGCGGCAGATGACCTGGTTCCGGAATCAGTTGAATGTCGAATGGATCGATACCGCGGAATATCCGAACGTGGAAAAACTGGCCGAAGCCGTTTCGTCTGCATGGGGAAAAAGCGGACCGGTTTCTGTCAGAATTTAAATCACCAAATTCACAGAATAGCTTTCCTGAAAATAATTTTGCGTTTTTTGTGCATTCTGTGGTTAAGAACTCTCTCTTATGTCTGAATATTTTGAAACACAGAATAATGATGCTGAGACCGTTCTGCTCGTCGGCGTGCTGTTGCGCGGCGAAGAGGAGTGGAAGGTCAAGGACACCATGGACGAGCTGGCCCAGCTGGCCGAAAGCGCCGGAGCTGTGGTAAAGGGCCGTTTTCTGGTACGCCAGCAGAAAATCAAGGCGGGGCACTATATTGGAACCGGAAAGGCTGAAGAGATTTCCGACTGGATCAAGGAAAACGGCGTTTCCATGGTGGTGTTTGATGATGATCTGACGCCGGCGCAGGGCCGTAACCTTCAGCGTGTTTTTGAAACGCGCGTGCTGGATCGGACCCAGCTGATTCTTGATATCTTTGCCCAGCGTGCTCAGACCAAGGAAGGGTGTCTGCAGGTCGAGCTGGCGCAGCATCAATATCTGTTGCCGCGCCTGCGTAATATGTGGACGCACCTTGAACGTCAGAAGGGCGGTATCGGGTTGCGCGGTCCGGGGGAAACCCAGCTGGAAATGGACCGACGGCGCCTGCAGGAACTGATCCGTACGCTGAAGCGTGATCTGGAGTTGGTGCGTTCCCGTCGGGCTGAGCAACGGCGCGGCCGCCGGCGCCATGGATGGGCGCTGGTTTCGCTGGTAGGCTATACGAATGCCGGAAAGTCGACATTGCTCAACCGGTTGGCCGGCGCGGATATTTATGCGGAAGACCAGCTGTTTGCCACGCTTGATCCTACGACGCGTCAAGTGGAGCTGCCGAATCATGAGCCGATGCTCATGACCGATACTGTTGGATTTATCCAGAAGCTTCCGCATCATTTGGTGGACTCCTTCAAGGCCACACTGGAAGAGGTGGTCGAAGCCGATCTGCTGGTGCATGTGGTTGATGCTTCGCATCCGCAGGTGGATACGCAGATTGAGGCGGTGCACAAGGTGCTCGACGAGATCGGCGGTCTGGATAAGCCGATGCTGTATGTCTTTAACAAGATTGATGACGAAAAGGGGCGCAATGCCGCAAAGCGCCTGGCGCGGCAGTTTCCGAAGTCGACTCTGGTGTCGGCAAAGACCGGCGAGGGGATGGAGCTGCTTTATGATGATCTGGCCGATTGCCTAAAGGGGCGCAAGGTCACCCTTCGGCTGTCGATTCCGCTGAGCAATGGAAAGCTGATTGCCTCGCTGCAGAAGAGCGCATCGATCCTGGAGCAGGATTACGAAGGCGGTGCTGCTGACCTGCTTGTGCGGGTGTCGCCGCAGCTTGCCGCTCAGTGCCGGGAATTTGAAGTAAGTGGGTGAGCGTGGATAAGCAGAAACTTTTGATGGCCGTGCATGACGCACTGGTAGAGGACTTGCGACGGCAGCTGAAGGGGCAGCAGTCGGCGGCGGAAGGGGCGACGCATGCGGAGGCCCGAGCCGAAACGAAGTGGGATACCTGCGGGTTGGAGCAGTCCTATCTGGCCCGGGGGTTGGCGCAGCAGTTTGAAAAACTGTCTGCGCAGGTTGAAGCGCTCCGGAGTTTTGTTCCGCCGGACTTTGCCGGTCGATCAATCGGCATCGGTGCTGTGGTTGAAACGGATATGGATGGATATAAGGATCTGTTTTTCCTGTTGGACTGCGGCGGCGGTACGGAGGTGGATGTTGATGGGTGCTGCGTAACCGTGATTACGCCGGAGTCGCCGGTGGGTGCCGCGCTTCTGGACCGGAAGCAGGGGGATAGATATTCATTCCGTGCCGGGCTGGAGGGGAAAATCCTTCGGGTGGAATAGGGGTCGCCTGCATTTTGCGGCTTCTGAAATGAGCGCAAAAAGCTGGGAAAACTGTGCTTTACATGATGTGGGGCGATGCGTATAGTGTCGCGCCTGATTTGGATAGAAAGAGAAAAACAAGGAGTCCCAACGTGGATCAAGCAGTCAAAGCTGAAATTAAAAACGAATTCAAGCGTAGTGAGCAGGACACCGGTTCCGTAGAGGTTCAGGTTGCATTGCTGACCACACGCATCAAGGATTTGACCGAACATCTTAAGCGTTTCAAGAAAGATCACAGTTCGCGCCGCGGCCTCATCATGATGGTCAACAAGCGCCGTAAGCTGCTGAGCTATCTGCAGAAGAAGGATGACGCCCGTTACAAAGAGCTGATTGCAAAACTCGGCTTGCGTAAGTAATCGTCTTTCAGGATGTTGAAAATCCTAATTCGTTTGCGAGCCCTTTATTTCTAAAGGGCTTGCGTCGTTTCTGGAAATCTCGAATACGCCGCTTCGCAAACGAACAGATTCCGTCGGGCAAATCCGCCGGAAAATAAGAAAAACAAACAGGAAAGGTGCGCTCTTCAGAACAATTGAAAAGGGCGCAATATTAAGTATGAAGGGTACAACCAAAGTCGAATTCGAAGTCGGCGGCCAAACAATGGTCTTCGAATCCGGACTGCTTGCTCTGCAGGCAGACGGCGCCGTAACCTGTGGAGTCGGAGAGAACATTGTTTTCTCTGCGGTCACTTCCGCGAAAGAAGCCAAAGAAGGCGTGGATTTCTTCCCGCTTCAGGTCGAATACCGCGAAAAATTCTATGCTGCCGGACGTTTTCCGGGCGGCTATATCAAGCGTGAAGCCCGTCCTTCCGAGAAGGAAATCCTCACGATGCGCGTTACTGACCGCCCGATTCGTCCGCTCTTTCCGAACGGATTTTTCCGCGACGTTCAGATCAACAACATGCTGGTCAGCTGCGACCAGAAGCTCGATACCGACATCCTCAGCGTAAATGCCGCTTCGGCCTCCCTGATGATTTCCGAGCTTCCGTTCATGGGCCCGATCGGATGCGTACGTATCGGTCGCGTGAACGGCGAGTGGGTCATCAATCCTGATCACGAAACCCTGGCGGCCTCCGACCTGGATCTGACCTATTGCGGTACCCGCGAAAAGGCGATGATGATCGAAGGTTCCGCAAAGGAAATCAGCGAAGCCGACTTTGTGGCTGCCATGCAGCGCGCCCACGAAGAAGTAGTCAAAATCTGTGATGCCCAGGTGGAGCTCCGCAAGGCACTCGGCCTGCCCGAAAAGGTGGTTGTTGCTCCGGTTCTCGAAACCAAGTATCTGGATAAGGCCCGTGAACTCGTCGGCGAAAAGTTCAAGGAACTGATGAAGATCGTCGGCAAGATTGAGCGTCAGGATGCCGTTTCCGCCCTGAAGGAAGAGCTGAAGCCGCAGATGGTTGAAATCTTCGGCGAAGAGATGTCCGATAACAGCTTCTTCCATGCTTTCCATGATCTGGAAGTCGAAACCGTTCGTAAGAATGTGATTGAAGGCGGTGCACGTATCGGTGGGCGTCCGTTCGATAAGATCCGCGAACTCAGCGCAGATGTAAGTGTCCTGCCTAAGCTGCACGGTTCTTCGATCTTCAATCGCGGCGAGACCCAGACACTCTGCACGGTTACGCTCGGAACGAAGAAAGAGTCCCAGGGACTCGACGCCGTAACCGGCGGCGTTTCCGAAAAGGAATTCATTCTCCATTATAACTTCCCGCCCTATTCGGTGGGTGAAGCGGGGCGTCTGGGTATGACCAGCCGTCGCGAAATCGGTCATGGTAATCTGGCTGAACGCTCGATTGTTCCGGTTCTTCCGGATGATTTCCCGTACACGATTCGTGTTGTTTCAGAAATCATGGGGTCCAACGGATCTTCCTCCATGGCAACGGCCTGTGGCGGCTGTCTGGCGCTCATGGATGCCGGCGTTCCGCTGAAGTCGCCGGTTGCCGGTATTTCCGCCGGTCTGTTCACCGATGAAAACGGTGCTTCGATTCAGGTCGTTGACATTCTCGGTGCGGAAGACCATTGCGGCGATATGGACTTCAAGGTCGTCGGTACCCGCAAGGGTATTACCGGGTTCCAGGTTGATCTGAAGATTGCCGGACTGGACTGGGATCAGGTCAAGGAAGCTTTCGAAGTGACCCGCAAGGGCCGCATGGAAATTCTCGACTTCATGGAAGGCGTAATTGCTGCACCGCGTGAAGATCTCGCAGCTTCTGCACCGCGTATCACGACGGTGAAGATTCATCCCGATAAGATCGGCGCGCTGATTGGCCCCGGCGGTAAGCATATCCGTGCAATTACCGATGGAACCGGCGCCCAGATCGATATTGAAGAAGACGGTACTGTGAATATCTTTGCTGTGGATGCCGAAGCCATGCAGGCTGCTGTTCGCGAAGTAAACGCACTGACCGCAGAAATCGAAATCGGAAAGACCTATGACGGCAAGGTTATTGCTGTGAAGGACTTCGGTGCATTTGTTGAATGTCTTCCGGGCAAGGAAGGTCTTGTTCACATTTCTGAAATGGCCAACGAACGTATTGCCAGCGTCGGCGATATTTGTGCTCCGGGCGATGCGATGCGCGTTAAGTGTATCGACATCGATAACCAGGGCCGTGTACGTCTGAGCCGTAAGGCTGCTCTGAACGACGACGCTGAATAAGCGTCCGTTGTACGGAACTGAAAAAGGCGCTCCTTGCAGGGCGCCTTTTTTGTTTACGAAAGAACCGCGTGAACAAAGGCGGCTCTAAAACAATCCTCGTTATTTTGTGTGAGGACTTTCGCTTGCAAGGGAATAACTCGCTCTGCCCCTGTTAGGCGGGCGCAGGAAAAAGCCCTGATCATTTCCAAGGTACTTCCATATTCAAAGGTCCACTCGGCGGGCAGAATGTCGCGCATGCCGTCCCGGTTGCTTCCGATCACGGGAATACCACGGGCCAGTGCTTCGAGCATGACCAGAGGAACGCCTTCGTAGCGGGAGGGCATAATCAGCAGGTCGATGGCATTGAAAAAAGATTCCGGATGATCCTGCCACGGCATCCATTTGATATCGTTTTGGCGGGGGGACCGCCGGGTGAGCTGTTTAAGTTTTTCCCGGTCCGGGCCATCGCCGGCAATCAGCAGTCGGCAGTCGGCAAATGCCGCCGGTTCTTTGCTGAATACCTTGATCAGGAAATCGTGGCCTTTCTGCTTAAACTCGATACGACCGAGCATGCCGATGGTAAACGTCGATTTCTCCGGGCGTTTTCCAGGCTCTGTTTCCGGGATTGGGATTCCGTTTTGAACAATATGGATAGGCTGCTTTGCATCGCGATTTCGGAGGAGTTCCGCCATGCTTTCTGACAAGGTGATGTAGCAGGTCGGGAGTTTTATCAGGGATTGATTAAACGCATCGCGCAGGTATCCAAGTCGAGCGCCCATGGTTGTCATTTTGTGGGGAAGGGCAATGTAGCTGATGGATATGAGTCCGGCGCGCCGTCCTGCTTCGAGGGCGTGGCATGATTGTTCAATGTCACCCTGAATGCAGAGCAGCCGGTCGGCTTTCAGGTTTTGGAATTGTTCGCTAAGGCGGCGAATGCCGGCGCCGCACAACCGGTCCCGGACGGACTGCATCTTTCTTGTTCGCAACGGTGTTTCCATGACCGTGCACCGGGGAATTCTGTTTAAGGCGTCCGCAAGCTTCCGGTTTGCCGGATTGAGCAGGAAGATCAGTTCAATCGATGGATCGGCGGCCAGCGATTCAACCCCGCGGAGTGCCATGATCTGGTGGCCTCCGAAATCGGGATTGTCGTCGTATACGATGATCTTCACATGAAGAACCTAGAAGCCGGGAAGCAGATTCACATTCTGAGGCGTCGGAATGCGTTTCTTATAATTGTCCGTGCTGCGGATTGAATTGAACCGGGTATCTTTGCGAATCAGTGCCCGCGCCTGCTCTGTATCGGCTTTAAGTGCGGCATCAATGGATTTCCACATCTGGCTCCGTTTATTGGTCGCCAGCTGCAGTGCCGCAAGATTGATCCATCCGGAAGGATCCTCCGGTTTCAGCTCAGTAAACTTACGAAGTGCCTGTTCCACAACATTGAGGCGTTGTTTGCGGGCCATAAACTGGGCAATCTGCATGGCCATGTCCGGTGTTATGTCTTTTGAGTTCAGCAACTGAACCATGATGGCGTCCGCTTTGCGGATCTGCTGCATGCCGATGTAAATATTGGCCAGCTCAGCATATTCCTGAATGGAGAGGGCAGCTTGTTTTAGTTTGTTCTCCAGCTCTGTCCGGCGGCCATCAAGATTGCTCCGGTTAACCAGACTCTCGCGGAATGCAAACGCCTGTTCGTTTTTCGGGTCCTTGGCGAGAAAGGCGTCGAAGAGATCCAGCGCCTCTTCATAGCGGTTTTCGCGAAGCAGCAGTTCCGCCATGCGATAGTTGGATTCCGGGCTGAGATCGTAGAGCTCAATGGCCTGGCGGAAGGCATATTCGGCTTCCTTCGGCAGTCCGCGGGCCGCGTAGAGGTTGGCAATAGAACTTCGCAACTTTGAGAACGATTTGCGGGCGACGATATCGCGAATGAAGCGCTCGTCATTCAGCAACCGGGCGCAATACCAGTTCCAGAAGTCGGTGTCATCCTTGATCATCTGGTTGGTGATCGGCGTCGGCTGGCTGTTTACCTTCATGATCAGTCCGTGCGGGGTGAGATACGGATACATCCACTGCATGGGATAACTTTCTTCCACATAGAATGCCCGGCGGGGCGGCTTCCCGGTTGCTGGATCAATGGATGGATCTGCAGGGACAACGGCTGAGCCGACCGGACGCGTTTTCTCGTCGGTTTTGCTTTCCGTGCGGTACTGATTGTGCTCAAACATCATTTCGCTCAGATAGCTATTGATCATCATGACATTCTGAACGCCCTGAACCTGTACTCGCTGTCCATCCTGCTGGCCGTTTCCGACTTCACGCTGGAACCGCATGAAGGCCATGTTGCTGTCCATCGGGGAAGGAATCCAGATCTGGTCTCCATAGAGGTCGCGCATGACGTTCATATAGGTGTGATCGGCCAGAGCGTTTTGCGTGATGAGATAAACGTCCTGACGAACTTTTGCGGAATAGATCATATAGGTCGGCACGAAACGCCCCGGGTCGGTGCCGCCGAAAAAGACGGCGTTCGTTTCCATGGGCTGAGGATAGGCCTTATTCGGATATGCGGCCCAGATTTCTTCAAACTCCTCCGGCGAATACCACGCGCGAAGATCTTCCTCGATACCCTTTACGCCTTCCAGCTGCCAGTTGCCGAATTGCCATCCAAAATCGTGGCCGCCCTGTTCGGCTCCGCCGTAAATCTTCTTCTGGGTCGGGTCAATCTGGTTCTTGACCAGCAGCAGTGCCGGCAGGGAAAGAATGCCGACAACAATCACGACCCGGACCCATGCCATGTTTTTCAGCAGGGCGTCAACATAGGCCATCATCAGCAGCAGGCCGTAACCCATCCACATTGCGTAGATGGCGTGGGACTGGATATACTGAACGCGGCCGATAAACAGGGTCTGAATGTCTGTCTTCGGGTTCTGCAGGATGATGAAGAGCAGGCTGACGGAGATAAACGCCACGATGGTTGTGATGAACCAGCGCTGGCCGAATTCAGAAATATCGTAGGATAGACCGGTTTTCTGCCAGGGTTTGAGCAGGAAGGCGGCAACGATGAACGCCGGGGGCATGACCACGATCAGCAGGATAATAAGGTTTTCGCGGAAGGCCTGTTCGGATCCATGCAGGAACAGGTTTAATAGCAGTTTGCCGTCGACATAGAGGGTTCCGCCAATGACGCCAAGGGCAAACAGGATCGCCACCAGAATTGTGATGGCGTTCCAGAAGCCGAAGTTGTTGCCTTTGACTGCTTCGACAAAGCGCTTGCGGGTTGCCTCGATAAAATTGGAAACGGAGATACCGAAGCCGATGCCGGACAGGATAAATAGTCCGGTAATGAACGGAATGACTGCCTTGTTGATAACTTTGATCAGGGTCTCGGCTTCTTCCATTTTGAATGAAATCAACGTGTTGGCTGTAAAGAGTGATCCGGCAATCAGGAACAGGGCGATCGCGGTGAGCGATGCGTTGAAACGCTTGAAGCGCCAGCTGGCAAACGGCAGAAAGCCGGTAAGCACCAAAGGTAGATACTGGCTGCGAAGGTCCATGAAGAAGGAGCCGCACTGGCGGATAAAGTGAGCCGGATCGCTGAGAACCTGCGCCGGGGTGACCTGTTCATACTGCCGTCGGCCGATGGCATGCATGAAGCCCTGCCAGGTGCGCGGATAGCCCCAGTTGATCGGCGGATTCTGGTCGGAGGAGATGGGCATGTAGAAGTAGAAAGCGGCGCCGGCAAGAACCAACAGGATGGTCGGACCCACGATTCGTCCGTTTTTCAGGGTAAATGTAGCGATGAGCGGAATAACGATGGCGTAGATGGTCCAGAACCAGAATCCCTTGTTTTCAGGGCCGGAGACCCATTGCCACTCCGGGGAGGCCGCAAACAGGTTGGCCAGTACCATGACGCCCAACAGTACGCCCACGATGAAGAAATCACGAAACAGGTCGAGATCTTTGAACAGGACGGCCATAGCAATCGCCAGTCCCATGAACATGAGGGTCTGGTGGTTCGTGCAGCCGAGACCGAACGCGAAGGCGCACAGATACAGCCATTTGGAGTTGTTCGACTCTACAAGCCAGCGGTAAAGGAAGATCAATACCAGTGACTGGAAAAAAATATTGAGCGAGTAAACCTCAGCAATGACCGACTGCGACCACATCCCGTGCCCAAAGGCCAGCAGCAATCCACCGGAAATCCCTGCAACAGTACAGAACAGGCTTTCAGTTTTTTCGCCCAGCAACGTGGATTCTTTAGCAAGACTGCGAAGCAGGTCCATGCCGGAACGGCTAATCAGCAGGGCCAGAACACCACAGGCGGCGGCTCCGGAGAAGGCTGAGAAAAAGTTGACGGCCCATGCCGGATTGGGATGACCGTGAAAGGTTACGCCGTGGAAGATCCACTGGAACAGCCATGTGAGCAGGGACCAGCTGGGATAACCGGGCGGGTGGGGGACGCCCAGATAGTCAGACGCGACAATCAGCTCTCCCGAATCTTCAAGTCCGACAGTCGGCTGCAGCGTGAAGGTGTACACACCCAGTGCAACAAAAAAAGTAATCCAGCATGCAAGCCAATCTGATCTACGAAAAAACTTATACGTACTCAAAGCTGTTCTCTCCGTTTGCAAAATGAACACACAGCATAGATTAAACAGCAAGCAGGTCAAGTTTCGTCCCGTGCGACATCCCGGTCTTTCAGTGTGTGGAATATATGCAAGGCAGGTGGAAAATACTCGCTTTGGCCGGAGGTTTCGGCGATTCTGGAAATTCTTTCAATCTTATGACCAAAAGCACAACACGACTGATCAGTGTATTAGGTGAAAAAAGGGCACTGCACCTGCAATTCATCAAATATCTTTTTTGCGGTGGCATCACCTTTGTGGTGGATGTAGTCGTCTTTTTTTTGATGGCGTGGCTTTTTTTTCCGAGTCTTGGTACGGATGATCCCTTTGGATCCGTGATCGGAATGTTCGGCGGAGAGATCCGGGCGGTGTCCAGAGATGTACTGCTACGTAATTATGTTATCAATAAAATCGCAGCCTTTCTGGTGTCAAACACGGTGGCTTATATAACCAACGTGTTTTTTGTCTTTTCCGGCGGCCGGCACGAGCGCGGCAAAGAGATGGGACTTTTCTATCTGCTATCCTCCATCAGCTTCCTTGTATTCACCTGGCTGAGCAGGATGCTTATCGGTCGTTTCGGGTGGAATGTTTCGTTGAGTTATTTCTTTGTGTTCGGCCTTGCGATGATTGCAAACTTCTCCATGCGTAAGAAACTGGTCTTTAAGGGGTGAGAACGGCGGGCATGAAACGAAACATGATCATTCTTGGAATCTGTGCGGGGCTGCTTGCTATTGCCCTGTCCGCCATGAATTTGTTGCACGGCAACCTGAATCAGGATGAAGGGTGGTATCTGTATGCCGCGCGAATGGTTCGTCATGGCGCCACACCCTATGCCGATTTTGCCTATACGCAGGCGCCTCTGCTTCCTTATGTCTATAGCCTTTTTTATCCGGTGGTGGAGCGCTATGGGGTGTTCGGCGGTCGATTCGTAACGACCGGATTCGGGGTCCTTTCCGCTCTTCTTTCGGCGGCCACTGCGGCCCGGATGGTCGATCGACATAAACTATTTACGGCACTGGCCGTATGGATGCTGGTAGCCTGCAATGTCTATCAGAGCTATTTTACCACGGTTGTTAAAACGTACGCCCTATGTGTTTGTCTGATCATGGCCGCGCTTTATGCGCTGACCTATCGAAAGGGCTATGCCGCACTGATTGCCGCCTGTTTTCTTGCATTGGCCGCAGGAACCCGGCTTTCTGCGGGCGTCCTGCTTCCGGTTGTCGGCGTGTGGCTGATTTTTCAGCGGAACCGGCGCTGGCATTGGGTATGGTTTGGCGTGGGCGGCGGCGCGGTTCTTCTTGTTGTTTTTGCCCCGTTTTTCTCTGAGGCATATGACCAGGCAATATTCGGGTTGCTGGGTTATCATGCCGGACGTGACCCGGGCGGGCTTAAGTCGCTACTGGTTCTCAAGATGGGATTTGTCTCCCGGTTTGTACAGGCCTACCTTGTATTCGCATTGCTCACACTGGGTTCTCTCTGCTGGAGCCGTAAAAGTGATCAGCGCAATGCGGGGGTGCTGCTTCTCTGGATGTGCGGGATTGGGATCTCGTTGGTTCATTTTACCGCGGCTTTTCCTTATGATGATTATCAGGCGATAGCCTACCCGGTGTTAGCCGCCGCAATCGTGCTCACACTTGCTCCGCGTGTGCATGAACGCTGGTTGTTGCCTGCCTTGAGTTGTCTATTGCTGGCATCCATTGCGACCGCCTTTTCCTCTCCTGTCAATCAGGACTGGTTTGTGCGTGGGCGTGATCGCATCTGGTGGCTGTTCAAGGATCAAAGTGATTTGGAGAAACTGCGGGCCGCTGCAAACATTGTCCGGAGTTACAGCCTTCCGGGGGATCTGCTGCTTACGCAGGATGTCTATCTCGCGGTCGAAGCGGATCGTGCCGTGCCGTCCGGCATGGAGATGGGGCCCTTCTGCTATTATCCGGACTTCCCTCGCGAAAAGGCGGAACGCTTTCATCTTCTCAATCGGGAAATGATGATGGAGCTTCTCGAGTCGGGGCAGGCGCAGCTTGCCGCGTACAGTGGATATGGGCTGGCCATTGAGTCCCCGGCCATTCTTCCGGTGTCTCATGAGGATGAAACCGCTTTTTTCGGGCTGATTGAACAGCGCTACGAACCGTTGGCCGTTATAGATGCATTCGGTCAGGCGCATACCGCGCTGAAGATTTATACGCGGAAGGATGTTGAGTGAAGCTTTCCATCGTAATTCCTGCCCATAACGAGGAGCAACGCCTGCCTCCTGTTCTGGAATCCTACGCCCGGTTCTTCAGAGACAAGCTGGGCGGGGAGGTCGAGCTGATTGTCGTGGTAAATGGATCTGCTGACGGCACGCTGGCTTTAACGGAAGCTTTCGCCGCAAGGGAGCCGTCCGTAAGGGTAATCAATGAGCCTCGCAAAGTAGGAAAGGGAGGAGCCGTTCTGATGGGATTGCGTGCCGCCCGGGGCGATCTGGTCGGATTCGTGGATGCCGATGGATCAACAGCGCCGGAGGCCTTCTTCGATCTGGTGGATAAAATCGGAGATGCCGGATGTATTATAGCTTCTCGCTGGATGATGGGCTCTGTCGTAGAACCGAGGCAGCCGCTCTCCAGGCGGGTGGCCTCGCGGATTTTTAACTTTATGGTCAACCTGTTTTTCGGGTTCCGCGTGCACGATACCCAATGCGGTGCGAAGCTCTTTACCCGTGAAGTGCTGGATACGATCCTTCCGGAAATCGGCATTACCAAGTGGGCCTTTGATGTGGACCTGCTCTTTTGTGCCCGGCGCCACGAGTATGCCATCCGGGAAATCCCTACCGTCTGGTGCGATGCCGCCGGCTCCAAAGTCAAGGTGGCAAAGGCATCGACGGAAATGGCCTTGGCAATGGTACGGCTACGGTTGATCTATTCGCCTTTTAAATGGATCGTTACCCTCTATAACAGACTGAACAGGACGCTCAAATCATGCGCATCTGGGAAAAACTAAAGTCGGATGATCTGATTCGGCATTCTTCTGTTCTTTTCGCGAGCATGATGGTGGTTCATGTCTGCAATGTGTTGTTTCAGATGGTGGCCATGGGATTGCTTCCTGATGCTGAGTATACACTTCTGGCGGCATTTCTCGGAGCCTTGACCATCATCCAGCGTCCGCTTGGAACGTTTCGGACTGCCGTCTGCCATTACGGGAGTATCCTGGAACAGGAAGGACGGCGTGGTGATGTCAAACGCCTGTTGCGTAAATGGCTGGCTCTGACATCCATTCCGACCATATTCGCAGGACTTGGGGTCATTCTGTTTTCTGGTTTATTGGCTTCGTATTTTCACCTTGATCGATCTGCGCCGGTCATTATTGCAGGCGCGCTGTTGCCCGCACTTTGCTGGTTGCCGATCATGAACGGAGCCGCTCAGGGTTTACAGATGTTTTTTTGGACATCCTCTTCCGCGTTTGCCGGAGCAATCGGGCGTCTGTTGCTTGGGGCCGGATTTACCGTGATTTTGTACGATGCCTGCGGATGGGCCATGCTGGGACATGGGCTAGGTATCTATATCAATGTGGGTATGTTGTTTGTTGGCCTATGGCTGGCTTTACACGGTCGAGAGACCAGTTCGGAACCATTGCCCAGCATGCGTTTTTACCTGATACAAAGCTTTGTTGTGTCTGTAGCGTACGCGGTACTCCTTACGGCCGATGTGGTTTTGGTGAAACATTTCCTTCCTGACGATCTTGAATTTGCAAAGGCCGCCACGGTAGGGCGCATGGTGGTGATGCTGCCTGGAGCAGTTGTGGCTGCCATGTTTCCCAAGGTGTCATCAAAGGGGACGTTAACAAGCAAGCAGAAAGGACTTTTCATAAAGTCGTTTCGGTACACGGCCGTGTTTGTTGCGATATCGGTGGCAGGCTGTTTCCTGTTTTCGTCGTTAATAGCTCGTTTGATCTGCAGGATTCCTGAGCCTTCGCCCTATCTTAGGCATATGATCGGTGCGATGTCGGTCGTGATGGGTTTCAATGCGCTGCTTAACGTAGTTGTTCAGTTCCTGCTGGCTCAGCGACGGTTCGGGAGTTGTATCGCGATTGTTTTTTTTGCTACTGCTTATCTTGCAATGGTTCAACTTCTGCACGCGAATGCATGGCAGATTGTTTTGGTGGCTGGAGGTTGCAATTTGGTGGCGCTCGTGGCCGGATGGATTGGCGTTGTCCGCGTAAAAGTGAACGATTGAGGTGCAGATGCGGCTAGGAATATCACTCTTGAATCTTCGTCCCGGCAAAGTGGGGGGCATTGAGACCTATATTCGCAAAGTGGTCGAATACGCTTCGCAGGTCGTGGGCGAGGACGAGGTTGTCTTCTTTGTTCATCGCGACAACATCCATGCAGTGCCCGGCTCTCAACAGGTCGTGGTGGCGGATTATTCCCAACGGGAAATTGACGTTTTCCGTGCCTTGGAAGCCTTTACGCTCTGGAGAGCGCGCTCGATTGAACGATTGATAGACGAGGCCCGCATCGATGCGATGTTTTACACGCAGCAGACCATTTTTCCTGTCGATTGTCGGATTCCAAGTTTGCTGTTTGTTGCCGATGTGCAATACCTCATCTATCCGCAGTATTTTTCATGGGCCGATCGTCAGTTCAGAAACCGAAGCTATCTGCGGAGCATGCAGCGTGCCGATAGTATTACTACGGTATCGCAGTTCACTGCTGACCATTTGATGAAACATTGTGGCGTTGCCCCCGAAAAAATTACAGTGATCCATCATGGTGTTGATGCTGTTTCTGCATTGCCCGACGAATCGGATGAGGAGGCGGCCCGGCCCTTTATTTACTATCCTGCGGCATCTTACCCCCATAAGGGGCATGAGCAGCTTTTCCGTTCCTTTGCCGAGCTCAAGCGGAGGGGGTTGATCAAGCAACGACTGCTGTTAAGCGGTGAGCAGACTGCGCACTGGAATCGCCTTGAGCAAATCATCCGCGAAGAGAGCATGGAAGGAGAGATTATACACCTCGGCTATATTGCCTATGCAACCGTGCTGGCACTCTATCGCCAGGCCGATGCCATCGTGTTTCCTTCCGAGTTCGAGGGCTTCGGTCTTCCCGTTCTCGAGGCGGTTCAGTTCGAGAAAAAAATTGTCTGTTCCAGGTTGCCAACCTTTTCGGAGCTGGGTGTTCCTCAAGAGTGGCAGATTGACTTTTTCAATCCTGATGAACTGTTGCTTGTTCTGAATCGGAAAGGCCCTACCCGGCTGGCGCGGAGTCCTCTTACATGGCGGGAAGCCGTACGGCAAACTTTGGAATTGGTAAAGGATGCAGGTGCATGAAAAACAGTATCGGCACAGTAAAATACATTAGGTTGCAACTACTATGGCGATCAAAGGGGTTTTTTGCGCAGTTCCCTTCGATGCGCTATCCGAAATGCTTATTCTATATTGTTTCGCACGAGCGCTCGGGCACTCATTTCCTTATAAACAGCATTCAGCTCAATGCATGTGTCCGTCGCGGACGTGGAATCGGCATGGGTGCCGGCTGGGGGCGCCATAACATAGGTGAATGGTTCGGCCCCTATAATCAGCCCGAGCATCGGTTCGATCACATCGACGCGGTAAATGAAAAATGGAGCCGGCTGTCGTCTCGGGCCGCGATCATCAAGACCCACTGTGATCGGGCCTTGTTCAATGAAAAATATATCCCGGCTCCCATCGTCTACATATGCCGCGATCCCCGCGATACGTTGCTCTCATGGTACAATTATCTGAATCAGGATCGGCTTTATCGCATCCATCCCTATCTGGAAGATCACCGCTGTGCCTCTTTTTCGGAGTTCATTCGTCGGCCTGCCAGTGATTTCCTGAAGAGGAACTATTCCCTGTCACCCGCGTTCGACAATGTCGTAGAGCGATGGGCCGCCCATGTATCCGGATGGATGAAGGATGGCGATCCGAATGTGCTCACGGTTCGCTTTCGTGACTTGAAAGCAGATCCTTTGGGCGTGTTGAATAAAGTCGCCTCGTTTACAGGGATTAGATTGAAGCCCGATTTCCTCCCTGCTGGTCTGCTTGGTTCGGAATCGATGTTGCCGCAAAATGGCATTCGAGGGGCTTGGAAGAGCACGGTTTCCGAGGCAGATCAGTCATTCATCCGAACAACCTCGGATCGCTTCGGAATCGACTGGGCATCCGTTGCCGATTCAGATTAGCGATTAAACATTATTCTGGCGTTCGCGGTACTCGTCCACAAGGCTGATTACGATAGTTTTGATGTCCGAAGGCAACTGCAGCGGGTGCTTTACCAGAATGCGGAATAGATATTTGCTGATCAGCCAGAGCGACTGCATTGATCCTCGCAATACAACGTTTCTCTGGGTATATGCATCGGCCTTGCGGTGGCGTTCGATCTTTTGGGGGTGCACCAAGGGAAACGACACGGGAACTGTGGGGCTATGGGTGCAAGGATCATAGATTTTCATGTGGGTGCCGATGGCATCGATGTTCGTAACCAGATTATGGTTTGGCTGAATGGTGAGCCCCCCGGCTTCCCAGCAGGCAAAGACCCATTGCGCATCCCATGTGCTGATGTTGCCGGAATGGGCCCTGTTAAACTGGCGTTCACGGCGCTTGGCAATGGCTTTTGGCAGAAAATCATGCAGTTTCCGTCTGTCCCGGAAGGCTGGCCATTTCTGCATGGAGAGGTCGTAATGTTCCCAAGCCCTGCGCCATGTTGCCCACCCCCAGATGTGGACATAGCGTGAAAAGTAGTAACTGTCGTGCCTTCCTCGGGGTTTGGGTTGGAAATTGTCTCCGGAAATCATCATGATTTTTTCGTTGTTCCGGTAGCGGTCCAGCAGTTCTTCGCAAAAGGGAAAGAACGATGGATCCGGCAGGCAGTCGTCTTCAAGGATGATACCTTCCTCGACCTGTTCAAAAAACCAAGTAATGGCCGAGCTCACGGCCAGTTTGCAGCCGAGGTTTTCGTTACGAAACAGGGTCTGCACCTCGCAAGGCCAATCAATCCGTCCGAGAATCGATTGGCGGACTTCGGCGCAAAGCCGGTCATCATCCGGATTGTTGGATCGCGGTCCGTCCGCAGCGATGAACAGCTGTTGCGGCCGGACGTCGCGAATGCGTTCGAAAACCTGGAAACTCACATTCGGTCGGTTGAATATAAGAAAGAGTACAGGGGTATTCATTGGCTGGCTGCGCAAATAGTCACACATGTGCCGATCAGCCAATGCATGATGCTTTCCCTCGTTTTGGGTGGTTTTATAAGGATGTACTTTTCCTTCAAGATAAACATTTGATTCCCGGCTTCCTCCCGATATTTTCCTGTCTACTTGCTTGGTTGTTGTATATAGGAATTTAGTAATGACAAGACGAATCGTTTATATCGCTTTTTTTATCGTGCTGTATATTGTGGTGTTTCAGCACTTTTTTTTCAACGATGCCGTGCTGCTTACGACGGATGCCGCAGTTCGGGGCTCGAATGTAACATTGGGCGAGGTCGTGAATCGTATGGCACCGCACTGGAATGACAGTCGTTTGCTAGGGACTCCGCTGGGCTCTGGACTTGCACTCCCCAGTCTGCTCAAGGGATTCATGCCCAGCATCGTATGGAACAACCATATCTACGGTATCGCTATTCTGCTTTCCTGTGCGGTGCTCACCTATTTTTTCCGAAGTAAAGGCATTGGGTGGGAGACCGCTGGTCTGGCTTCTGTGGTTGCCTTTTGGCTTGGTAGCAATTTTACGCTGTTATACGCGGGGCACGATCTCAAGCCGTACGTTGTGCTCTTTTTCGTGTTGGCATTGTCCGTCACAGCGGCTGCGGCTGCCGGATCGGTAATGCATGCCGTGATATGGGGAAGCTTCGTTGGTATGATGTTTATCCAGCAAGCGGATGTGGCTTTGTTTTTTGCGCTCTTTGCAGGCGCCTATCTCGCATATTGCCTGTGGTGCCAGCACCGGCTGAATCCCAAGGCGTGGTTGAAGGTATTGGTTCCTTCCGCTGTGATCGCCTTTCTATTTGCCGCCGAGCCATTGTTCAGCGGATACGAACACCACGTCAAAGGCACGGCGCAGATGGAGTCGGGGGACAAGAACGCAAAATGGGACTATGTCACGCAATGGAGCATCC